>NZ_AKZI01000141.1 GCF_000293785.1 Rhodovulum sp. PH10
CATGCTACGAAAGCTCTGTAATCCCGCATGATGTCTCCGGACAGACTCTCAGGTCGTTGAGAGGAAGATGAGTGAACACGGACTGTGCGATGGCGACATCGAACGAGACCGCGCACCATGAAAAATCGAATTCGCCATCGGTGACCAGATTGGTGCGAGGAAGCTTGTCCTGAAGTCCCTCTCGGGCAATCTCGATCTCGTACCCCGCCTGCAGCAGAGATTCGTTCAGGTCCGTACCGAAATAGTGCCCGGAATCCAGATAGCGCACCAACCGAACGCCCGCTCGCAGACTTCCGCACCCGATGTCCAACACATGGTTCGTCGGTAGGAGACCCTGCGTCAGCAAAAAATCGAGCTGAAGGCGGCCGATCTCGTCCCAAAGCCCGCCGATCAACTCACGATGGGCGCCAGCCCTGACCCCTTCTGCGATGGCGGCCTTGTCGTCATAGGGTCCAGCCATGTGCCTTCCTTCGAAAACGACTATCCTGCCGGCCGCTCAGGTCGAACGAACCGATGTGCCGCATGACGCTGGTTCGTCGAAATGGTCGGAATCCGTGCAACCGGACCCTGTCGTCGCTTCCGAGCAACGATGGGATCCGTCCTATACGGATCGTTTCCACAGGTCGCGAGCCGATGCAATCGTTAAAGCCATTTCATTGCCTCGCTCTCGGTCGTTTCCGAGGACGGGGGCCTCGTTCGCGGCGGGCGACAGTTCGTGAGACCTCGCGATCTCTGCCGAAATCTATTCCATCGCCAGCGAGACGCCCTTGATTTGGGCATGGACGGGCTGGCCGGCGGCGAGGGCGAGCGCCGCGGCGGAGCGGCGGGTGACGCGGGCGAGCAGCCGCGGGCCGGTCGGCTCGGGGGCGAGCACGACGATCACCTCATGGTGGCCGACCGCCGACAGCGACACGATTTTTGCCGGCAGGATGTTGAGGATGCTGGTGCCGCGCGGCGGCTCGAGCGTCAGGCTGACGTCGCCGGCGGCGATCCGCACGCGGCGCCGCGCCCCCGGCGCGGCCGGCGCGGCGGGGATCAGCAGGCGCGGCCCGCCGGCGTCCAGCGTCAGCAGGCCGTCCACCGCGTCGAAGCGCTCGACGGTCGCATCGAAGCTCACCGCGGCGTCGCGCGAGCCGGCGAGCGGCAATGCCGGATCGCTCTGCAGCGCGGCGAGCGGGCCGCTGGCGGTCACCCGGCCGCCCTGCATCAGCACGAGGTGGTCGGCGAGCCGCTCGACCTCGCTCATGTCGTGGCTGACATAGAGGATCGGCATCGACAGGCGGTCGTGCAAGCGCTCGAGAAAGGGGAGGATCTCGTCCTTGGTCAGCCGGTCGAGCGCCGACAGCGGCTCGTCCATCAAGAGGAGCTTCGGCCGCGACAGCAGCGCCCGGCCGACCGCCACCCGCTGGCGCTCGCCGCCGGAAAGATTGCTCGGCGAGCGGTCGAGCAGCTTTGCGAGGCCGAGCAGCTCGGCCACCTCGTCGAAGCCGACCGCGTTGCCGTTCGCCGCGGGGTCGGGCCGCCGCGGCGCGCCGTAAAGCAGATTCTTGCGCACCGAGAGGTGCGGAAACAGGCTCGCCTCCTGAAACACGTAGCCGATCGGCCGGCGGTGCGGCGGCAGAAAGGACGTGCCGTCCTGCCAGACGTCGCCGGCGACGTCGCAGCGTCCGTCGGCGAGGCGCTGGAGGCCGGCGATGCAGCGCAGCACGGTGGTCTTGCCGCAGCCGGACGGCCCGAACAGCGCGGTGACGCCGCGCGCCGGCGCCGTAAAGGCGGCGTCCAGGCGGAACCGGCCGAGCGGCCCGCGAAAGGCGACGGAGATCGTGTTCTCGGGCGTGCTCATGCGCCGGCCCGCGCGACGCGCTTCTCGATCAGCATCATCGACAGGACGACCGCGAAGGCGAACACCACCATGCCGCCGGCGAGGATGTTCGCCTCGTACCAGCGCGACGTCTCGACATAATCGTAGATCGCCACCGACAAAACCTTGGTCTTGCCCGGAATGTTGCCGCCGATCATCAGCACCACGCCGAACTCGCCGACCGTGTGGGCGAAGCCGAGCACGGCGCCGGTGAGGAAGCCGGGGGTGGCGAGCGGCACCGCCACCGTCCAGAACGCGCGCCGCGGCGAGGCGCGCAGCGTCGCCGCCACCTCGAGCGGCCGGTCGCCGATCGCCTGAAAGGCGTTGCGGATCGGCTGCACCACGAACGGCATCGAATAGACCACCGAGCCGAGCACCAGCCCCTCGAAGGTGAAGGCGAGCGTGCGTGCGCCCCACAAGGAGGCTAGCGCGCCGCCCGGCCCGTCGGGGCCGAGCACGACCAGAAGATAGAAGCCGAGCACGGTCGGCGGCAGCACCAGCGGCATCGCCACCAGCGTCGCCACCGCCTCCTTCCACCACGCTTTCGAGCGGGCGAGCCACCAGGCGATCGGCGTGCCGACGATCAGCAGCACGAGGGTGGTGAACGACGCCAGCTCGATCGTCAGGCGGACGGGCTGCCAGAGGTCGGCGGTCATGCGGGCTCCGATCGGGGGAGGCGGGTCGGCGGGGACGGCGGGCGGAGGGGAGAATGCCGAAACGAGCCGTCGCGATGCAAGACGTGGACCGGGACCGCCGCTCCGGCGCCGCCGGCCGCAATCCGTCCGGCAGACGCGATCCTACGCCCCGCAGACGGGCCGCCGGGCCGCCCGGCGACTCCCGACCCGCCGGAGCGGAGCGGAAGCCGCGGTGTGCCGGACCGCCGCCGGCACGGTCACGCGGAAAAGCTCACTCGGCAAAGCCGTAGCCGAATTTTTCGATGATCGCGTGCGCCTCGGGGCCCTTCAGGAAGGCGACGAAGGCGGTCGCGGCCTCGTCGTTCGCCGCCTTCTTCAGCAGCACCGCGTCCTGCTTGATCGGCTGATAGAACGACTGCGGCACCACCCAGCGGCTGCCGCCTTCCTGGCCGGCGAGCTGCGAGAGGGCGACGAAGCCGAGCTCGGCATTGCCGGTGTCGACGAACTGGAACGCCTGCGAGATGTTGTTGCCCTGCACGATCTTCGGCTGGAGCGTGTCGAACACCTTCAGCGCCTTCATGGTCTCGACGGCGGCGGCGCCATAGGGGGCGGCGGTCGGGTTGGCGATCGAGATCTTCTCGAACTTGCCGTCCTTCAGGGTCGCCTCGCCCTTCACCAGATCGGCCGACTTGCTGAACAGCACCAGCTTGCCGACCGCATAGGTGAAGCGGCTGTCGGGAACGCCGAGCCCCTCGTCGACCAGCTTCTTCGGGCGGGTGTCGTCGGCCGACAGCATGATCTGGAACGGCGCGTCCTGCTTGATCTGGTTGTAGAGCTGGCCGCTCGAGCCGAACGAGAGCACGGCCTCGTGGCCGGTCTTCTGCTTGAAGGCCGCGGCGATCTCCTTGGCGGCCTCGGTGAAGTTGGCGGCCACCGCGACGGTGGTCTGCGCGGCCGAGGCCGGTCCGCCGATCAGTGCGGCGAGCGCCAGCCCGACGGCGAAACGAAGGAGCCCAGTCTTCATGCGTCTTCTCCGGTGACGGTGATGCTGTATCGCGGCCTATATAGCGTTTTCCGCCGCCGATCGAAACCCGGTGTTTCGGTGCCGCCGCAGGACGATCGCCGCACGCCGCACGCCGGTCGCTGCACGCCCTCCGTCCGCCGTTCGCCGGCGGCCGGCGCGATCGGATGGCGGCCATGCTTTCGGCGTGCGGCTATCGCCAACTTCTCGCCGGCCGGCCGCGCTAGAGGATCGACATCGCAGTACCTTCCCCACGGTCCGCGCGGAGAAACGGTGTCGAAAGGCCTGTCGGACGAGGCTGTCCGCGGCCGGCCGCGCCGGCGCGGCGCCGTCGGTCCGTTGGAGAGAACGCCCCCCATGAACGCCGCCGAGACCGATCCGGTACGGGTCCGCCACCGCGAGCTCGAGCGCATCGCCCATGTGGCGCTGCAGGTCGGCTGCCTGCTGACCCAGAGCGGCGCCGCGGTGCGGGTCGCCCACGAGGGCGCCCGGCTGATCGCCGCCGGCTTCGGCGCCGAGGTGCTCGGCATGCGCTCGGGCTACGCCTCGTTCGAGGTCACCGTCGGGGCGGGCCGCAACACCATCACCCGGATGATGCAGGTCGGCCCGCACGGGGTGAATCACCGGCTCGATTTCGCCGTGCGCAACCTCGCGGTGCGCGTCTCACAGGGCGGCTTCACCCCGGAGGCGATCGAGGCGGAGCTTTCCCGCCTGCGCGGCGAGACGCCGCGCCATCCGCCGTGGCTGGTGGCGCTCGCCACCGGTGCGGCGTGCGCCGCCTTCGGTCGGCTGCTCGGCACCGACTGGCCGGCCTTCCTGCCGGTGCTGGCGGGCGGCGGCATCGGGCAGGGCCTGCGGCATATTTTGCTCGGGCGCGGCATCAACGTGTTCGTGGTCGCGACCATCATCGGCTGCGTCGCCGCGGCGCTCGCCGGCTTCGGCGCCAAGATCGCGGGCAGCGGCACCGTCGACATGGCGATGATGGCATCGATTCTCCTCCTGGTGCCGGGCGTGCCCTCCACCAACGCCCAGACCGACATCATGGACGGCTATCCCACCATGGGCAGCGCGCGGGCGGTGTGGGTGGTGATGATCATGGTGTTCGCCGTCACCGGCCTGTGGCTCGCCGAGCTCGCTCTGGGGATCGTCTCGTGATCGACACTGCTCTCGCCGTCTTGCCGGCCGGTCTGGTCGCCGCGTTGCCGCACCTCGCCCATCAGGCCTTTTTCGGCGCGGTCGCCGCCGCCGGCTTCGGCGTGCTGTTCAATTTCGGCGGCCGGACGCTTTTGTGGTGCGCGCTCGCCGGGGCGCTGGCGCTCGGGGTGCGAACGCTCGGCCAGGATGCCGGCTTCAGCCTCGAGGCGGCCTCGTTCGCGGCGGCCGCCACCACCTCCTGCGTCGCCATCCTGATGAAGGGCCGGCTCGGCATCGCCTGCCACGCGGTCGCGCTCGCCGGCTGCATCCCGATGGTGCCGGGCGCCTTTCTCGGCCAGGCGCTGCTCGGCTTCTTCTCGGTCACCGCCGCCGATGCCGCCCAGCCGGTGGCGAGCGTGGTGGGCGCGCTGCAGGCCTTCATCCGCGTGGTCGCGACCCTCGGCGCGATCGGCGCGGGCCTCGCGATCCCCGCCCATCTGCTGCACAGCCGCCAGTTCTGACGGACCGTCGCGGCAACGGCTTGCCCGGCCGCGACCGCGGTGCGATAGTTCTCGCCGATGGTGCTCCGTTGCCGGTCCGGCGATCCCGGCCGACCACGGAGAGAATAGGGAACACGGTGTGAACCCGTGGCTGCCCCCGCAACTGTGAGCGGCGAGCAGGCCTCTTCCACGCCACTGATCCTGCCGAACAGCCGGTCGTTTCGACCGCGGCACGATCGGGAAGGCACGAGGCCTGCGACGACCCGTGAGCCAGGAGACCTGCCATCGCCCGATCCATCTCGGCCCGCCGGGTGAGGCGGAGCAGGAGGCTGCCATGAGACTCGTTTCGCAGAAGCATTGCGTCCGTCGCCGGAACTCTTGCCGGACGACCTGACGGCGTCGCGCCGGCCTCGCCGGTCTCCGGCCGCTCGCACATCCGTCCGATCCGCTCGGTGCACCCGCGTTCGCGCGCGGCCGGACGGGGCGTGGCCCGACCGACGCGGCGCGCGTCCGGCGCGTGCCGTCGAGGCCGCCGCTGGTCGATCCGCCCCCCAGCGCTCGCGACAAGGAGTCTCCCGCATGCACACCCCTTTCCGGCCGGACGGAGCGCCGGCCGTGACCCCCGCGCCGCCCCGACGGACGCCGCGCGACGACGGCCCGACCGTCGTGGCGCCGAATGCCCCGCGCCCTCCGCGCGCTCCGTCGGGGCGGCAGCCCGCCTCACGCGCCGGCGACCCGCTCCCGTCGACGAGGACGCCGCCGGCCGACACGATCGGGACCGCGCCGGGAGGCTGGTCGCGGCTCTGCTGGCGGGTGCGGTTCGCGGCGTGGCGCGCCCTCGAGACGCTGGTGCAGGCGATCGTGCTGCGCGGCGCCGTCGCCGGCCGTGGCGCGCCGGTGGAGGCGGAACGCGCGCCCGATCCCGCGCCCGATCCGTGCCCCGGCACGTTGGGGCACGGATGTCCCGGCCCCGGCGGGCCAACGCCTCCCCCGCTGGAAGGGCGCCCGGCGGCTGCCGACCTCGCCGACCGGCGTGGCGGAAGAGCGTGCGTGATCGGCGAGAGCCCTGTGGCGCTCGATCTGATCCGGCGTCTCGCCGCGCGCGGTGTGGACGTTCATGCGATCGTCGCGACAGCCGACGGCGGCGTCGAGGCGCGGGAGACGGGGGCGGTGCCGCATCGTCCCGAGGTCCTGCCGACGCTCGCGCCCCACCTCGACGTTCTGATCTCGACCGATCTGCAAACCTTCGTCGATGCGCGGCCGATCGCCCGCCTGTCCGAGCACGCCCTGCTGGTCGATCTCGCGGGGCCGCCCGGCAGCGTCGATTTCGAGACCGCCAAAAAGCTCGGGCGCGCGGTGATCTGGAAGCCGGTGCCCGCCGGCGGCACGATCGGCGCCGAGCTCTCGGCGGCGATCGACCGGCATCTCGGATGGGGTGCGGACGGCGGCGAGAAGCCGCCTAGACCTCGATGGTCGCGGTGACCGGCACGTGGTCGGACGGCTGGGTCCAGCCGCGCGCCTCGCGGGTGACGGTGATCGACGAGACGAGGTCGCCGAGCGCCGGGCTCACCCACACATGGTCCAGCCTGCGGCCGCGATTGGAGGCGGCCCAGTCGGCGGCGCGATAGCTCCACCAGGTGTAGAGCTTCTTTTCGGGCGGCACGTGCCTGCGCATCGCGTCGACCCACCGGCCGGCCGCCTGGGCGGCCAACAGCTTCTGGCACTCGACCGGCGTGTGCGAGACCACCTTCAGCATCTGCTTGTGGCTCCACACGTCGTTCTCGAGCGGCGCGACATTGAGATCGCCGACCAGCACGGCGCGCGCGCCGTCCGCCGGATGCAGCGCCGCCGTCTCGCGCATCTCGTCGAGAAAGGCGAGCTTGTGGGCGAATTTCGGATTGGCCTCGGGGTCGGGGACGTCACCGCCGGCCGGGACGTAGAAGTCGTGCAGCGTGAGCGGCGCGGCGAGGCCCGCCTTCGCGCCGAAGGTCACCGACACGTGGCGGCAGTCGGTCTTGTCGCAGAAGCTGCGGGTTTCCGTCGCCTCGAACGGCAGCCTGGAGACGATCGCGACGCCGTGCCAGCCTTTCTGGCCGTTCAGCGCGACGTGCGTGTAGCCGAGCGCAGCGAAGCGTTTTTGCGGAAACGCGTCGTTCGGGCACTTGGTCTCCTGCAGGCACAAGACGTCGGGCCGCGTCGCCTGCAGAAAGTCGGCGACCAGCTCGATGCGCAGCCGGACGGAGTTGATGTTCCAGGTGGAGACGGTGAGGGACATGGCACGCCGGAGGGACTTTCCCGCCGCCTAGATCGCCCGAATGGGGCGACAACGAGGCGCGGTCCGCCGATCCGCCGGCTTTTCTGTGAATCGAGGGTTCGTCGGTGCGCGAAAGCCGCGAGCGGCGGCGACGGCCGCTACTGGAGCATGCGCTCGTAATTGATCTTGAAGAGGTCCGGGTCGGGCTTCTTGCTCGGGTCGAGATTGTAGACGGCGACCGTCGTGTCGTAGCCCTGCGGGTCGGTGACGGTCCATTGCCGCAGCTGCAGGTCCTGCGCGCTGAACATCATCATCAGCCGGTGGGTGCCGGTCAGCGCCTGCTTCTCCTCGATCACCACGGTGACGAACACGTCGTCGGCCGAGACCGAGACGATGTTGGTGTCGTGCAGGAGGTCGATCTTGTCGACCAGCAGGTAGCGCAGCGGCGTCTGGGAGAGCGGATAGAGGTCCTGGGTGGCGAGCTTGCGGTCGCGCACCACCACCGAGGAGCCGTCGGCGATCACGTCGATCGGGCTCGGCGGGTTGTACTCGAAGCGCACCTTGCCGGGCTTCTGGATGTAGAAGGTGCCCTCGGTGCGGCCGCCGTCCGGGCCGATCTGGATGAAGCTGCCGACCAGCGTCTGCATGCCGGACAGGTAGTGGCTCACCTTGTCGATCAGCGCGCGCTGGGTGCCGTCGAACTTTCCGGGCTGGGTCGGGGCGGCGACCGGGGTGACGGCGGCGGTCTTGGCGCCGGCGCCGGGTGCGGGAAGCGGAGCGGGGGCGGCGTCGGCGGTTCGGTCGGGCACGGTGCCGACCGGGCGGACCGCCGGAACCGCCTGGGCGAGCTTGCGCGGGGACGGCACGGGCAGCGGGATCGACTCGGCCGCCGCGACCGCCTCCGTCGCCACCGCGCCGAGCAGGAACGTGCCGACCAGAACGGCCGCGCCCGAGATCCGCATGTCCATCTCCGATTCACCCCTCGCCCAGGAGAAAACGGTGTCGTCCAGGTCTATGGCGATTTCGCGACCCGGCGGCCCCGACAGGCGCCGGCCGATACCACCGAGCGCCCGCGCCCGCGCGAAAGACCACGCAGAATCGCGCCGACGCACCGCTTCTCCTTCCTGGAGCCGAAACCGCGTCGGATCAAGATGGGGCCGCTCCCGAGGCCCGGCTTCGGCCGTTTTCGGGGGGATCGTTTCGGGGCGATCGCTCGCCGCGGCGGGCGGGGAGCCGGCGAGCCGGAGAGGCCGGGGTCAGCCGATGCGGATGCCGGGCGGGCCCTCTTCGGCGGTGCCGATCCGGGCGGCCTGGGCAAACCCCGCCGCGCGGGCGGTCGCCAGCACCGCGTCGGTCGCGTCGGGCGCACAGGCGACCAGAAGGCCGCCCGAGGTCTGCGGGTCGGTGAGGAGGTGGCGGCGCCACTCGGGCCAGTTTTCGGGGAGCGACACCTCGGCGCCGTAGCTCGCCCAGTTGCGGTGCGACGCCCCGGTGACGCAGCCGGCCTGCGCCAGGGCTGCCGCCTCCGGCAGCAGCGGGACGGCATCGGCCTCGATCGCCAGCGTGAGGCCGGAGCCGCGGGCGACCTCGAGCCCGTGGCCGAGCACGCCGAAGCCGGTGACGTCGGTCATCGCGTGCACCGCCGGGTTCTTCGCCAAATCCGTGCCGACCCGGTTGAGCCGGGTGGTGGTGGCGATCATCGCGGCATAGCCGTCGCCCGACAGCATCGCCTTCTTGATCGCCGAGGAATAGACGCCGACGCCGATCGGTTTCGTCAGGATCAGCGCGTCGCCGGGTCTTGCCTGCGCGTTGCGGCGGACGTCCTCCGGGCGGCAGGTGCCGATCACCGCCAGCCCGTAGATCGGCTCGGGCGAATCGATCGAGTGCCCGCCGGCGACCGGGATGCCCGCCTCGGCGCAGATGGTGGCGCCGCCGCGGAGAATCTCCCGCACCGTCTCGGGGGCGATCTTGTCGATCGGCATGCCGAGCACGGCGAGCGCCATGATCGGCGTGCCGCCCATCGCATAGACGTCGGAGATGGCGTTGGTGGCGGCGATCCGGCCGAAGTCGAACGGGTCGTCGACCATCGGCATGAAGAAGTCGGTGGTGGCGATCACGCAGGTGTTCTCGTCGATCTGCCACACCGCGGCGTCGTCGCCGGTCTCGGTGCCGACCAGGAGGTTCGCGAACGGCCCGGCGGTCGGCTGCTCGGCCAGGAGCTGCTGCAGCACCGAGGGGGAGAGCTTGCAGCCGCAGCCGCCGCCATGGGCGAGGCTGGTGAGGCGAATCGCGTGCATGGTCATGATTTTCTGGCTCCGGTGAGGGGGGCACCCGGCGCGGCGGGTGTCTCGGAGGTGTCGGCGGGGCCACCGGCGTCGCCCGCCTCGGGGGCGACCGGCGGCGGATCGCTCACCACCGGCCGGCGCAGGTTCGCCCAGGCGGCGGCGAGCCGGTCGGCGGCGATCTCCACGCCCTCGCGGGTGGTGCCGCGGCCGAGCGAGAGGCGCACCGCGCCGCGGGCGAGCTCGCGCGGATAGCCGATCATCCGCAGCACCGGGGAGGGCTCGTCGCCGCCGTCGTGGCAGGCCTGGCCGGTCGAGGCGATCACCTCCGGGCAGGCGTCGAGCAGCGCCCGGCCGGAGACGCCGGGAAACAGCAGGTTCAGCGTGTTGGGCAGCCGCACGTTCGGGTGGCCGACCAGCACGAGGTCCGGCACCGCGCGGCGCAGCCGGGCGTGCAGGAGCTCGGCGAGCTCGCCGATCCGCTGCATGTCGCGCTCCAGCCGCTCGGCGGCGATCCGGCAGGCGGCGCCGAGGCCGACGATGCCGGCGACGTTCTCGGTGCCGGGCCGGCGGCCGCCCTCCTGGCCGGCCCCGACCAGCAGCGGCGGCAAAGCGATCCCGCGGCGGACATAGAGCGCGCCGATACCCTTCGGGGCATAGAGCTTGTGGCCGGCGATCGACAGCAGGTCGATGCCGAGCGAATCGACGTCGACCGGCACCTTGCCGACCGTCTGCGCCGCATCGGCGTGGACGACGACGCCGCGCATGCGCGCCACCAGCGCGATGTCGGCGATCGGCTGCAGCGTGCCGACCTCGTTCTGGGCGTGGATGACGGAGACGAGCGCGGTCGCCTCGTCGAGCGCGTCGATCACGGTCGGCGCATCGACCCGGCCGTCGCGCCGCGGGCCGATCCGCCGCACCGGGAAGCCGGCGGCGTGCAACAGCCCGCAGCAGGCGTCGGTGACCGGGTGCTCGATCGCGGTGGTGACGATGCTGCGCCGCTCCGGCCGCATCGCCACCGCGCCGCGGATCGCCAGATTGACCGATTCGGTGCCGCCGCTGGTGAACACGATCTCCTCCGGCGCGGCGCCGATCAGCGCGGCGACCTCGCCGCGGGCGCGCTCCACCGCCTGGTGCGCCCGCCGGCCGAGCGGATGCGCGGAGGACGGGTTGCCGAACTCCTCGGTCAGGAACGGCATCATCGCTTGGCTGACGCCGTCGTCGAGCGGCGTGGTGGCGTTGTGATCGAGATAAATCGGCGTCATCGCCCAATGCCTTGTGAGAATCGAATAGTCGTCGAGATCGATCGCTGGTCCCGGCGTCGCCTGTGCCGGTCTCGCCCGGCGAGTGCGTGCCGCCGCCGGTCCCGGTGCCGTGGGCACAGAACCGACGCGCCGAAATGCGGAGCGTCGATCCCGCCGCGGCCGGTGCGCGGGCGCACCGGCGTCGTTCGCGTAGGGCCTCGTTCGGGCCTCGTTCGGGCCTCGTTCGGGCCTCGTGCGGGCCTCGGTCCGAGGGAGCGGTCAGGCCGCCGTCACGTCGCGCGCCGTGATCACGTAGCGGAACGTGTCCGGCTCCAGGCAGTCGAGCCGCAGCCCGGCGACCTCCGCCTGCGGATACATGAGGAAGGCGAGCGGTGGCCCGTCCGAGCCCGGCAGGACCACGTCGTGCGCGAAATTGTAGGCGAGCCAGTTGCCCTCCCACGCGCCGAACAGCGTCTTGCGCGCCGCGACCACCTTGGGGTCGTCGAGCGGCAGATTCTTCGGCGGCTCCTCGAGCACCACCTTGCGCACGTCGGCGGGATCGACCGGCACCCAGCCGAACCCTTCGAGCCACACCTCGGCGCGGCAGTGCTGCGCCTTGCTGATCACCTCCGAGCCGGCGCCGAGGCTCTTGTAGCCGAACGTCGAGGGCGCGATCCGGATGCCGTAGATGTCGCGCGCCGGGATGCCGGCGGCGCGCGCGAGCCCGACATAGAGCGCGTTGAGGTCGGCGCACTTGCCGCGCAGATTGCCGGTCTTCAGCATCGCCGAGATGTCGCCGATGCCGCAGCCGCGGACCTTGGGGTCGCGGAAGGTGTTCTCGACGATCCATTCGTAGATCGCCTTCGCCTTGGCGACGTCGCTCGCCGCGCCACGGGTGATGGTGTCGGAGGTCTCCTTGACGATGCCGTCGGTCGGGATCAGCGCGGTCGGCATGGTGTAGAGCCGGCGGGTGTCGGCATCGAGCACCACGCCTTCGGGGTCGGAGAAGTCGGTGGCGCGGTCGCGCGTCGCGATGCGGCTGGTCACCGTCACGCTCGGCGCGCTCTCGCCGGCGGGCCAGGTGACGTGCACCATGCGGGCGCCGTAGGTCGGCTCGGTTTTTCGGGTCGCCCGCCCGTTGGTCGCCACCGCGCTGTCGAGCGAGCGGAACCAGCCGTCCTCCTGCACCGAGGGCAGCGGCACCCAAGCCTGCACGGCTTTCTGCACGGCGCCCTTCGGCGCATCGATCTCGAGCTTCGTCACGATCTCGTGGGTGCGCCATGCGCCGGGCTTCGGCGCGAAGCCGACCGCCTCGGGCGTTCCCGCCGAGGGCTCGCCGGCTGCACGTGCGAGCGACGGCAGCACCGCCGGCATCGCCAAGGCCAGCGGCACGACGGCGGCGGCCTCGAGGAACTCACGTCGGTTCATCACGTCCTCCCTGTGGGCGTTCGTCTTCCGTCCCGGATTTCCGTTTCCCGTCGTCCGTCTTCCGTCCTCGGCGCGCCGGCCGGCGCGAGACGTGGTGTCGTTTCCGCACCGCGAACGATCGGCATTTCCAACGATCGGCGCCATCTTCAGGTGGCGCCATCTTCAGGCGGCGCCACCGACGACCGGCGCCACGCACGCGCGGCACCGAGAACGACCGGTGCCACGTACGCGCGTCGTCTGCGAACGATGGTCCGCAGCGACCGGCGGACACGGGCGGCGCACGGTGCCGCCGGTCTCGGATCGGCGTCGGAGAATGGTCGTGCCGGAACCGCGAGCCGGACGCGAGCCGGAGCCGCGAGCCGAAGCCGCGAGCCGCTCGGCACCGGGCCGCAGGGCGCGCCCGCAATGCGCCCGGACCCGTCGTCCCGGCGGGAACCGCGGGGGCCGTTCTCGACCGTCGAATGCGGTCTCGCTCGCCCCGATCCTCGGGAGCCGTCGTCGCGATCACAGTCCGAGTGTGCAAGCTGTTTCGTTCGGCCGTCAACGTCTTTCGTGATCAGCTCGCGGGCATTTCATGCCGTTGTCACGATCGCGCACGAGCACACACGCGTGGACGTCCACTTCGCATGACAGGTTGGAGCGCGACGCCGGCGCGACGGACCAGTCGACTGTGCGATGCAGCAAACTGATTTGTCGGCGGCAGCGGTGCAAAAGCACCACGTGTTGGAACAAACATCGATCTCCGGAATCGTTTTGACATTGGTCGTCTTCCAAAATAGCGTCGACCATCGAGCCAATGTCGAGACCGGACCGGCAGAGCTTCGTCGCCGAGCCCGGCGTGGTCCCCCGGCGGGGGCGAATGTTTCCAGGAGGGAACATCCATGACGATGGAGCTCTCGCGGCGCCTCTTTCTGAAAGGGGCCGGAGCGGGGGTGGCGGGCAGCGCGCTCGGAGCGTTCGGCTTCGCCGACGCCGAGGCGGCCAACGCGGCGGCGATCCGCCCGTTCAAGCTCACCGGCACCACCGAGACCCGCAACACCTGCACCTATTGCTCGGTCGCCTGCGGCATCATCCTCTACTCGAAGGGCGACGTCCGAAACGGCGAGAAGGCCGACATCGTCCATATCGAGGGCGACGCCGATCACCCGACCAATCGCGGCACGCTGTGCCCGAAGGGCGCGGCGCTGCTCGACATGGTGCACTCGAAGACCCGCACCCTCCATCCGCAGATCAGGAAGCCCGGCGCGTCCGCCTTCGAGCGCGTCTCCTGGGAGCAGGCGCTCGACCGCGTCGCCCGCCTGATGAAGGACGACCGCGACAGGAACCTGGTCGTCAAGAACAACGACGGCGTCACCGTCAATCGTTGGGCGACCACCGGCTTCCTCGCCGCGTCGGCGACCACCAACGAGACGGCGTGGCTGACCTACAAGGTGGTTCGCTCCACCGGCATCGTGGCGTTCGACAACCAAGCCCGTGTTTGACACGGCCCGACGGTGGCCAGTCTGGCTCCGACGTTCGGCCGTGGCGCGATGACGAATTCGTGGACCGACATCAAGAACACGGACCTCGTCGTCATCATGGGTGGGAACGCCGCCGAGGCGCACCCGTGCGGCTTCAAATGGGTCACGGAGGCGAAAGCCAATCGTGGCGCCCGCCTGATCGTGGTCGACCCGCGTTTCACGCGGTCGGCGTCGGTCGCGGATTTTTACGCGCCGATTCGGCAGGGGACCGATATCGCGTTCCTGCTCGGCGTGATCCGCTACTGCATGGAGCACGACCGGATCCAGTGGGAGTACGTCAAGGCCTTCACCAATGCGAGCTATCTGGTGAAGGAGGGCTTCGGCTATCACGACGGCCTGTTCACCGGCTACGACGAGGAGAAGCGCGACTACGACCGCTCGAGCTGGGATTATCAGATCGGTGACGACGGCTATGTGATGGTCGACGACACCCTGCAGAATCCGCGCTGCGTCTGGAATCTGCTGAAGGAGCACGTCGCGGTCTACACGCCCGAGATGGTCGAGCGCATCTGCGGCACACCGAAGGATAAATTCCTGAAGGTGGCCGAGATGATCTCCGAGTGCTCGTCGCCGCAGAAGACGATGACCTCGATGTACGCGCTCGGCTGGACCCAGCATTCCAAGGGGTCGCAGAACATCCGGGCGATGGCGATGCTGCAGCTCCTGCTCGGCAATATCGGCGTGCGGGGCGGCGGCATGAACGCTCTTCGCGGTCACTCCAACATTCAGGGCCTCACCGACATCGGCCTGATGTCGAACCTGATCCCGGGCTATCTGACGATCCCGACCGAGCGCGAGGCGAGCTTCGACACCTACATGTCGACGCGCGGCTTCAAGCCGTTGCGGCCCGACCAGATGAGCTACTGGCAGAACTACAGGAAGTTCTTCGTCAGCTTCCAGAAGGCGATGTGGAACACGGCGGCGACGCCGGAAAACGCGTTCGCCTACGACTGGCTGCCGAAGCTCGACGTGCCGGCCTACGACGTCCTGCGCATCTTCGAGCTGATGCACGAGGGCAAGGTCAACGGCTATATCTGTCAGGGCTTCAACCCGCTCCTGTCGGCGCCGAACCGCGGCAAGATCACCGAGGCGCTGTCCAAGCTGAAGTACCTCGTAGTGATGGACCCGCTGCAGACCGAGACGGCGCGGTTCTGGCAGAATCACGGTGCCTACAACGACGTCGACAGCGCCGCGATAAACACCGAGGTGATCGAGCTGCCGACCACCTGCTTCGCCGAGGACGAGGGCTCGCTCACCAATTCCGGCCGCTGGCTGCAATGGCACTGGCCGGGCGGCACGCCGCCCGGCGAGGCGCGGCCCGACAACTGGATCATGGCGCAGCTCCATCTGCGGCTGAAGAGGCTCTACCGCGAGGAGGGCGGTCCGGTCCCCGAGCCGATCCTGAATCTCGACTGGCGCTACAAAAACCCGGACGAGCCGACCTCGGAAGAGCTCGCCAAGGAGCTCAACGGCTGGGTCGTCTCGGACGTGGTCGATCCGGCCGACCCGACCAAGGTGACGCTCGCCAAGGGCAAGCAGGTCGCCTCCTTCGCCGCGTTGCGCGACGACGGCTCGACCGCCTGCGGCTGCTGGATCTATTCCGGCTGCTTCACCGAGGCCGGCAACCAGATGGCGCGGCGCGACACCTCCGACCCCGACGACACCGGGACCTTCCCCAAATGGTCGTGGTCGTGGCCGGTCAATCGCCGCATCCTCTACAACCGCGCCTCCGCCGATCTCTCCGGCAAGCCGTGGGACGAGAGCCGCAAGCTGTTGTGGTGGGACGGCGCGAAATGGACCGGCTACGACGTGCCGGACATCGCGCCGACCGCAAAACCAGGCGTGGTGATGCCGTTCATCATGAACCCGGAAGGCACCGCGCGGCTGTTCACCCGCGGCATGATGCGCGACGGGCCGTTCCCGGCGCATTACGAGCCGTTCGAGTCCCCGGTCGCCAACGTGATCGCGCCGAGAGTGCGCGGCAATCCGGCGGCCCGCGTCTTCAAGGCCGACATGGCGCAGTTCGGCGATTCCGCCGAGTTCCCCTATGCCGCGACCTCGTACCGGCTCACCGAGCACTTCCATTTCTGGACCAAGCACGTCCAGGTGAATGCGGTGCTGCAACCGGAATTCTTCGTCGAGATCGGCGAAGCCTTGGCGAACGAGAAGGGGATCAAGCCCGGCTCCACCGTGCGGGTGTGGTCGAAGCGCGGCTCGGTCACCGCCAAGGCGGTGGTGACCAAGCGCATCAAGCCGCTCGTGTGCGACGGCAAGACGGTGCACGTGATCGGCGTGCCGCTGCACTGGGGCTTCATGGGCGCCGCCAGGAAGGGGTTCGGGCCGAACTCGCTCACCCCGTTCGTCGGTGACGCCAATATCGAGACGCCGGAGTTCAAGGCGTTCCTGGTCAATATGGAGCTGGTCTCCGGACCGGTGGCATGAGGGAGGGTCGAAGATGTTTCCCCCGCTTCCCAATCCCTCGACCCGGCCCGGTCCGCCCCGCTTCGGCGAGCAGGATCTGATCAGGCGCTCGGCCTCCGAGGTGACGCCGCCGGCCGTGCGGCAGACCGCGGTGGCAAAACTGATCGACACCTCGAAGTGCATCGGCTGCAAGGCGTGCCAGTCGGCCTGCCTCGAATGGAACGATCTGCGCGACGAGGTGGGCGTCAACACCGGCGTCTACGAGAACCCGCACGATCTCACGCCGGCGAGCCTCACGCTGATGCGCTTCTCCGAATGGGAGAACCCGGAGACGCTGAACCTCGAATGGCTGATCCGCAAGGACGGCTGCATGCATTGCGAGGATCCGGGCTGCCTGAAGGCGTGCCCGGCGCCCGGCGCGATCGTGCAGTACTCGAACGGGATCGTCGATTTCGTCCACGAGAACTGCATCGGCTGCGGCTACTGCATCAAGGGCTGCCCCTTCAATATCCCGCGCATCTCGAAAACCGACCACACCGCCTACAAATGCACGCTGTGCTCGGACCGCGTCGCGGTGGGGCAGGGGCCGGCCTGCGCGAAAGCGTGCCCGACCCAGGCGATCGTGTTCGGCACCAAGGACGAGATGAAGCAGCACGCCGCCGGCCGCATCGCCGACCTGAAGTCGCGCGGCTACGATCAGGCCGGCCTCTACGATCCGCCGGGGGTCGGCGGGACGCACGTGATGTACGTGCTGCATCACGCCGACAAGCCGGAGATTTATTCCGGCCTGGCGAAAGACCCGAAGATCAGCCCGTTGGTGGACATCTGGAAGGGGGTGTCGCGCTGGGCCGGCTTCGCCGCGGTCGGGGCGGTCGCCGCGATCAGCGTCGTTCACAGCGTGGTCGCCGGCCGCAGCCGGGTGTCGCGCGCGGACGAGGAGAACGCCGAGCAGCTGGTCGACCGCGAGCTCGCCGGTCGTTCGGTGGGGCCGCCGCGCGGCTCGCCGGGAGACGGTGACGGCAGCAGGGAGCACGCGCCATGAGCGAGGCCCGCCGACGCGAGGAGATCGCCCCCGGCGACGATCTCCACCCCGGAGATCCGGTGGTGATCGACCGCTACACCACCGACGCCCGTGTCAATCACTGGCTGACCGCGGCGAGCCTGGTGCTGCTCGCGCTGTCCGGGCTCGCGCTGTTTCATCCGAGCCTCTACTTTCTCACCGCCCTGTTCGGCGGCGGCCAGCTCACCCGCGCCATCCATCCGTGGCTCGGGGTGTTCCTGTTCGTCGGTTATGTCGGCCTGTTCTTCCGGTTCTGGAAGGTGAACCTGTGGACTCCGACCGACGGCAGCTGGCTCGCCAAGCTGCACGAGTTCCTCACCGGGCACGAGGAGAACATGCCGGAGGTGGGGCGCTACAATTTCGCGCAGAAGACGGTGTTCTGGTTCATGGGGCTGTTCATCCTGGTGATGATCGGCACCGGCTTGGTGATCTGGGACCAGTATTTCGGCAGCTGGAGCACGGTGGAGCAGAAGCGCATCGCCGTGCTGATCCACTCGATGTGTGCGATCGTGATGATCTGCATCGTCATCGTGCACGTCTACGGGGCCTTGTGGGCGCGCGGCACGATGACGGCGATGCTCAAGGGCCGGGTCACCGGCGGGTGGGCGTGGCGGCATCACCGCAAATGGCTGCGCGAGCTCGCCGCCGACAAGGCCGACCGCGGGAGCACGACGCCCGCCGAGTGAGGCTCGCCGAGTGAAGCCCGCCGCGCGAGCCTGCGTCGGCGGCGCGACGACAGCGGCTCGTTCCGTACGCGGGAAGAGCAGACGGCGAGGGCTTCGGCCGCAGACGACCGCGCTGCGGGCCGGAGACCGCGACAAACCGTTCGTCACGTGGCCCGTGCGGTTCGTGAGGTGAGAGATGACCGGCTTCGGCGCGACGCGCCCAGACCCCACCGCGATCGGCGAGGTGTCCGCCCCGCCCTTCGCCCGCCTGCCCGATCCCGAGCGGCTGTTCCTGCGCCGCAGCGACCGCTTCCGCACGGTCGCCGACGGGCATCCGCTGAAGCCCTATCTCCTGTTCCTGGCGGATTTGTCGAGCGCGCAGCATTTCGTCCAGGACGAGCTCGACCCGCCGGCCCTCGTGCCGCCCGAGCGGGCCTTCCGCGCGGAAGCGCACGGCATGCCGCCGCTCGACCGCCACGCCTTTACGCCCGACGCGGCGTGCGACCAAACGCTCGACCGGCTGCTCGCCGTGTTCGGCGAGTGCGAGATGCCGGACGCCGCCCGCGCCGCCATGCGCATGCTGGCCGGCGCCGATCGCGACACCCGCACGGCGATGATGCGCGCGGTGCTCGCGGAAGCCGTCCCGATCGAGGCGATCGCCCCGCACGTGCTGATCGCCGCCGCGCTCCAGGTCGACTTCTCCCGCCGCGCGGCGACGCTCGATGCGGGCGCGCTGCGGCCGGTCGCCGAGGGCGCCTGCCCGTGTTGCGGAGCCAAGCCGGTCGCCTCGATGGTGGTCGATTGGCCGGGCGCGCACGGCGTGCGCTTCTGCGCCTGCTCGCTGTGCGCCACGCTGTGGCACGTCGTGCGGATCAAATGCACGCTGTGCGGCTCGACCGAGCGGATCGGCTATCGCCACGTCGAGGGCGGCCCGGACACCATCAAGGCCGAGACCTGCGGCACCTGCGGCCGCTACGTGAAGATCTTCCACCAGCACAAGGACCCGGCGCTCGACCCGGTGGCCGACGACGTCGCCTCCCTCGGGCTCGACGTGTTGCTGGGCGATGCCCGCGACGTCCGCGGCAGCGTCAACCTGTTCATGCTCGGAACCTGAGGGAGGCGCGCCATGCCCGGCACCACGCTGCTGCGTCGCCTGCCCTCGGTCGACGAGGTGCTGAAGACCCCGACCGCGACGCTGTCGGTCGCCCAGCACGGCCGCACCGCGACGGTCGGCGCCGTGCGCACCGTGCTCGACGCCGCGCGGGCGGCGCTGCGCGCCGGCGACGGCAGGGACGCGCTGCCGGGCGACGTCGCGCTCGACGACATCGCCGCCTGCGCGCTCGCCAAGCTCGAGAAGGCGGCGATCCCGGCGGTGCGGCCGGTGCTCAACCTCACCGGCGTCGTGCTGCACACCAATCTCGGCCGCGCGGCGCTGGCGGAGGCGGCGATCGAGGCGGCGACGACCGCGATGCGGCAGGCGATCGCGCTCGAGTTCGACCTCGCGACCGGCAAGCGCGGCGAGCGCGACACGCTGGTGCGCGACCTGCTGTGCGAGCTGACCGGCGCCGAGGACGCCACCCTCGTCAACAACAACGCGGCGGCGATGCTGCTCGTGCTCAACACCTTCGCCAAGGGCCGCGAGGCGGTGGTGTCGCGCGGCGAGCTGATCGAGATCGGCGGCGCCTTCCGCATGCCGGACATCATGGCGCGCGCCGGCGCCAAGCTGCGCGAGGTCGGCACCACCAACCGCACCCATCCGCACGACTTCGAGGCGGCGATCGGCCCGCGCACCGGGCTGGTGCTCAGGGTGCACACCTCGAACTACCGGATCGAGGGATTCACCAGCACGGTGCCGCCGCTGGCGCTCGCCGCACTCGCCCATGCCCAGAACGTGCCGGTGGTGAACGATCTCGGCTCCGGCACGCTGATCGGGCTCGAGCGCTTCGGCCTCGCCCACGAGCCGACCGTCGCCGAGGCGGTCGCCGACGGCGCCGACCTCGTCACCTTCTCCGGCGACAAGCTGCTGGGCGGCCCGCAGGCGGGCTTCATCGTCGGCCGCAAGGCGCTGATCGAGAAGATCAACCGCAACCCGATGAAGCGGGCGCTCCGGGTCGACAAGATCCGGCTCGCCGCCGTCGAGGCGACGCTGAAGCTCTACCGCCATCCCGAGCGGCTGGCCGAGCGGCTGCCGACCCTGCGCCTGCTCGCCCGCCGCCAGCCCGAGATCGCCGCCCAGGCCGAGCGGCTGTGCCCGGCGCTCGCCGCCGCGCTCGGCGAGCGGTGCGACGTGCGCGCGATCGCCTGCGAGAGCCGGATCGGCTCCGGTGCGCTGCCGCTCACGGGCGTGCCCAGCGCCGGCCTCGCGGTGCGGCCGAAGGGCCGCGTCTCCGGCCGCATGCTCGATGCGCTGGCGGCGACGTTTCGGGCGCTGCCGGTGCCGGTGATCGGCCGCATCGAGGACCAGGCCTTCGTGCTCGACCTGCGCGGGCTCGAGGACGAGGCGACCTTCGTCGAGAGCATCGCGGCGCTGGCGGGGCGGCCGGCATGATCGTCGGCACCGCCGGCCATGTCGATCACGGGAAGACGGCGCTGGTGAAGGCGCTGACCGGGGTCGACACCGACCGGCTGAAGGAGGAAAAGGCGCGCGGCATCTCGATCGCGCTCGGCTTCGCCTATCTGCCGACGCCGGACGGCATCATCGGCTTCGTCGACGTGCCGGGCCACGAGCGTTTCGTCCACACCATGGTCGCCGGCGCGAGCGGGATCGACCTCGTGCTCCTGGTGGTCGCCGCCGACGACGGCCCGATGCCGCAGACCCGCGAGCACTTGGCGATCGTCGAGCTTTTGGGCATTTCGCGCGGGCTCGTGGCGCTCACCAAGACCGATCTCGTGCCGGACGAGCGGCGCGTCGCGGTCGAGGCCGAGATCGAGGCGTTGCTTTCCGACGGCCGGCTCGCCGGCGCGAAAATTCTTCCGGTGTCGACCGTGACCGGCGCGGGCGTCGAGGCGTTGCGCGACGCGCTCGTGGATGCCGCGAAGGGGTTCGGCCGCCGCGCCGCCGAGGGACGAAAATTCCGCCTGTCCGTGGACCGCTCCTTCACGCTTCCCGGCACCGGCACGGTGGTCACCGGCACGGTGCTGTCGGGCAAAATCTCGGTCGGCGACCGGGTGCTCGTGAGCCCCTCGGGGCTCGCCGCCCGCGTCCGCTCGATCCATGCCCAGAACCGGCCGGCCGAGACGGGGACGGCGGGCGAGCGCTGTGCGCTGGCGCTGGCCGGCGAGGCGATCCACAAGGACGCGATCCACCATGGCGACGTGGTGCTCGACCCTGCGCTCCACGCCCCGGCCGACCGCATCGACGCGCTGGTGAGGCTGCTGCCCGGCGAGGCCAAGCCGGTGCCGCAATGGATGCCGGTGCGGCTCCATCACGCCGCGGCCGAGGTGGCTGCCCGCATCGTGCTGCTGGAGGACGCGCCGCTCGCGCCGGGCACCACGCGGCGGGTGCAGCTGGTGCTGGAGAAGCCGATCGCCGCCGCGGTCGGCGATCCGTTCGTACTGCGCGACGTCTCGGCGAGCCGCACGATCGGCGGTGGCCGGCTTTTGGACCTGCGGGCGCCGGCCCGCAAGCGCCGCACGCAAACCCGGATGGCGCAGCTCGACGCGCTTGCGAACGACGATCCGGACACGGCGCTGGCCGCGCTGCTCGCATTGCCGGAATCCTTCGTCGATCTCGACGCCTTCGGCCGCGACCATGCGCTCGCCGACCAGGTGGTCGCGGCGCTGGTGGCGTCGCAAGAGCTCGTCACGCTCGCCGACCGCGACCGCACGCTCGCTGTGTCGCAGCCGACCTTTGCCGGCCTCGTCTCGGGGCTCGAGGCGACGCTTTCGGCCTTCCATGCGGAAAATCCGGATCTGCCCGGCATCGGGCTCGAGCGGTTGCGGCTCGGCGCCGTGCCGCGTCTGCCGGCGCCGGCCTTTCGCGCGGTGCTGCAAGCCCTCTCGCGCGCCGGCACGGTGGCGGTGGAGGGCGCCTGGGTGCGGCTCGCCGGCCACACCGTCCGCCTCACCGAGGCCGACGAGGTCTCGTGGACGCGCATCGCGCCAAAACTCGGCGGGGCGGAGAGATTTCGGCCGCCGCGGGTGCGCGACCTCGCAGGCGTTCTCGGCGTGCCCGAGCCGGAGGTGCGGCGGCTCCTCAAGACGATGGCGCGGCTCGGCGCGGTGGACGAGGTGGCGCACGACCACTTCTTCCTGCGCGCGACGGTGGGCGAGATGGTCGGGATCGCCGAAGACCTCGCGGCGGCCGCGCCCGACGGCACCTTCACCGCGGCGCGCTTTCGCGACCGGGTCGACAGCGGGCGCAAGGTCGCGATCCAAATCCTCGAATTCTTCGACCGGCACGGCGTCACCCGGCGACGTGACGACCTCCGGCGCATCGACCCGAACCGGCTGGACCTGTTCCGCCCGGCCGTTTCGGCGCAGGATGGCACCATTGCCGAACCACCCGATCAGGGAAGAGAATCGTCCCCGGTGGGGCGTCCGGACTTCAAATCCGGGAGGGGCCGCGAGACGGTCCTTGGTGGGTTCGACTCCCATTCTCTTCCGCCACCGTTGCGGAGCGCACGATGACACCGTCGGCCATGCCGTTCCTGCGCGACCTCGAGGTCGCCGCCGATCACGCAGAAATCGCCGAGAGCCGCTTTCGCCAGGAGGCGGCCCAGCGGATCGCCGCGCTCGAGGCGGAGCGCGCCTTTGCCTTCCGCCGCCTCAACGTGATGCGGACGGTGACCGAGGCGGTCGCCGGCGCCCCCGGCGAGGACGAGGCGGTGGCCGCCGCCCTCGACGCGGTGCGCGAAAAACTCGGCTGGGCGGCCGACAGCGAGCCGCACGTCGAGGTGCTGGCGCATTTCGCCCCGGTGCCGCAGGCGATCCATCGCAGCCTCGCCGCGCCCGACGATCCGCCCGAGCCGAGCCCGCAGGACGCGCTGGTCGAGTTCGAGCGCTGGTACGCCGACGAGCGGCGCGGCCCGTTCTGGACGCTGTTCGAGCAGCGCATGCCGGAAACCCCGCTGGTCGATTTTTGAGGGCGGCAGGCGCGCGCGGGGGGCTTCCGTCCGCCGCCGACCTTGTGCTATGGAGCGGTCCCGCGCGTCGCTCGGCGCGCGGACGTCGGATGCTTACGCTTCGGCCGGGCCTGTCCGGCCGCCGGCGGCGGAGTAGCTCAGCTGGTTAGAGCAGCGGAATCATAATCCGCGTGTCGGGGGTTCGAGTCCCTCCTCCGCTACCATCGAGCCTCGTCTCCTTCACACCCCTACGAACCAAGGCTCACACGCCTGTGCCGTCCTCACGGCGTTGGGCCGGCAGGCTCGGCGCGGCGAGAACGCGGGCCGTGCGGCTCGCGGCGCGCGACCACCCGGCCGGCTTCGAGGCGGACGATCTCGTCCATGCGAGCGAGGCGCGCGGGGCGGTGGGTCAGCAGGAGGAGCGCGCGGGCGCCCGACCCCTCGGGTCGGGCATCGCCGTCCAGCGTACCACCGGGCTGTGAACCACCCGGATTTGCACCACCGGAAAGCGTACCACCGGGCTGTGCACCACTCGGCTGTGCACCACCGAGAAGCGCATCGCCGGGCCGTACATCGCCGGGAAGCGAACCGCCGGGCTTCGTACCACCGGGCTTCGCATCGCCGCGCAACACATTGCCGGGCAAAACCTCGTCGAGCAGGGCATCGAGGAGGCGCGCCTCGGTCGCGACGTCCAAGCCCTCGGTCGGCTCGTCGAGAATCAGGATCGGCCGGCGCGCCACCAGCGCCCGCGCGACCAAAAGGCGCCGCACCTCGCCGCCCGACAGTTTTGCGCCGTGCGCGCCGACGAAGGTGTCGAGCCCGTCCGGCAAGGCCTCGATCAGCGGCAGGATTTGCGCGATCCGGCAGGCCTCGCGGAGCCGCGCCTCGTCGGCCAGCGGATCGCCGACCAGAAGGTTGTCCCGGATCGAGGCGCCGAACAGATGGTCGTGCTGGCCGACCAGCGCGATGCGCTCGCGCACCGCCTCGCCGGTGAGCCGCTCGTAGGCGACGCCGCCGAGCGACAGCCCGCCCGCCCGCGGCGGGACGAAGCGCATCGCCAAAAGCGCGAGCGTCGATTTTCCCGATCCGCTCGGCCCGACCACCGCGACCCGCCGGCCGGGCGGCAGCGTGAGCGTGATGCCGCCGAGCGTGTCGTGCGGCGCGCCCGGATAGGCGAAGCTCACTTTGTCGAGCACGAGGCCGGTCGTGGCCGGGAGTGGCGCCGGGTCGGCGGGATCGCGGATGGCGGGTGGGCGGTCGGCGAGCGCGAACACCCGTGTCGCCGCGGCGAGCACCGCCGGCACCGCCCGCAAAGCGGCCGGCACCGCGCCGACCGCATCGAACAGCGCGAGGCCGAGCAGCGCCAGCATCGGCAGGTCGGCCGGCGCCAGCGTTCCGGCGGCGACCGCCGACAGGCCCAAAAGCAGCGCCGCGATCAGCTGGCCGTGGGCTGCGAGCAGCATGCCGGCGCCGTCGAGCGCGGCCGCGCGGGCGAGCAAGTTTTCGTCGGCGACGAGGGCGTCGCTCGCCGCCAGCGTTCTTTGCCGATGGATGCCGTCGGGATCGTAGATCGCCAGCTCCGCGAGCCCCTCCACCTCCTCGACCAGATGCGCGTTCAGTGCCGCGGTCCCGCTCGCCAGCCGGCGCGCGGCGGCAGCACTCCGGCGTTGCAGCGCCAGCGGCAGCGCGAGCCCGGCGAGGCCGAGCAGCGCGGCCGCGAGGGCTGCGATCCGGCCGTCATAGGCGGCGATCCAAAGGAGCGCCGGCACGGCGACCAGGAGTGCTGCGACCAATGGCGCGACGACGCGCAAAAACGCCTGCTCGAGCCGGTCGATGTCGGCGCGCAGCCGGGCGAGCAGATCGCCGTCCCGGAGGGTTTCCAGGTTCGCCGGCGCGCTTCGCTCGAGGCGGGCGAACAGCCACGGCCGCAGGCCGGCGACGAAGCGCAGCGTCGCCTCGTGGCCGATCACCCGCTCGGCGTAGCGCCCGGCGATCCGCACGATGGCAAAGGCGCGGATCATCGCCGACGGCGTGAAATAGTTCATGGTGGCGCCGGCCACGCCGGCGAGCGCCATCGCGGTGACGAACCAGCCGGCGGTCGCCATCAGCGCGACATGGGCGAGCGCCGACAGCGCCGCGAGCAGCACGGCGAGCGCCATCCAGCCGGCCTGCGGCCGCATCAGCGCGAGCAGGCGGAGAAACACGCTCATGCCGCGCCGTCCCCGTCCGCGTCTGCGCCGTCCAGCGCGGTGCGGAAGAGCGCGTCGAACCGGCCGCCGGCCGCCCGCAACGCCGCCTCCGGGCCGATCTCGGCGACCCGGCCGGCCTCCATCACGAGAACGCGGTCGGCGTGCTGCAACGTCGCGAGGCGGTGGGCGATCGTCAGCATCGTCCGGCCGGGCCGCAGCAGGCCGAGGCTCTTTTGCACCAGGGCCTCGGTCTCGGCGTCGAGATGGGCGGTCGGCTCGTCGAGCAGGACGAGCGGCGCGTCGCGATAGAAGGCGCGGGCGAGGCCGAGCCGCTGCACCTCGCCTCCCGACAGCGCGTGGCCGCCGTCACCCACCATGGTATCGAAGGCGTGCGGCAGCGCCGCGATGCGCTCGGCGATGGCGGCGGCGCGGGCGGCGCGGAGAATGCGGGCCCGGTCGGGCGCGGGGTCGCCGAGCGCGATGTTGTCGGCGACGCTTCCCGCGAACAGCCGCGGCCGCTGCGGGATGTAGGCGATGCGCCGACGCAGCGCGGCGAGGTCGATCTCCTCCATCGCGACGCCGTCGATCAGGATTTTTCCGGCAGTCGGCACGACGAAGCCCATCAGCAGCGCGAGGAGGCTCGATTTTCCCGCTCCCGACGCGCCGACGATCGCCAGTGTCTCGCCCGCCGCCACCTCGAATTCGACGCCGTCGAGTGCCCGCCGCCCGCCCGGAAAGACGAGCCCGACGTCGCAGAACCGGAGGGCGACGCCGGCCGATCCCGGTGCGTCCCCCGTGGTCGCGTGTGACGCTTCGGTGGCGGTGGCCGGCCGGGCGAGATCGGGCAAATTTTCGAACGCCACCAGCCGCTCGGCCGCGCCGAGCGCCTCCATGCGGGCGTGATAGGCGGTGCCCATCGCGCGCAGCGGCAGATAGAATTCCGGCGCCAGCAGCAGGACGAACAGGCCGTGCTGATAAGTCGTCTCGCCCCACAAGAGGCGGAAGCCGACCAGCACCGCCACCAGCGCGATCGACACGGTGGCGAAGAATTCGAGCGTCAGCGCCGAGAGGAAGGCGAGCCGCAGCACCGCCATCGTCTCGCGCCGATAGCCGTCGGCGGTCTCCGCCACCGCCCGCACCATGCGCCGGCCGGCATTGTAGGCGCGCAGCGTCGGCAGCCCCTGGATGGCGTCGAGGACGTGGCCGGACATCCGCTGCAGATGCCGCCACTGGCGCTGGTTCAGCGCCTCCGCGCCCTTGCCGATCAGCACCATGAAGAACGGGATGAGCGGTGCCGTGACGACGAAGACGAGCGCCGAGAGCCAGTCGAGCGGCGCGACCACCGCGAGAATGCCGAGCGGGATCACCACCGCTTGGGTGACGGCCGGAAGATAGCGCGAGAAGAACGGCTCGACGCCGCGCGCGCCGTCGGCGATCACCGCGACGATCTCGCCCGAAGGCCGCTCGGCGACGCCGGCCGGGCCCGCGCGATCGAGCTTTGCCAGCAGGCTCTTGCGCAATGCCGGCACGACCCGCATCGCCGCGGAGAAGCCGAGCCGGTCGGCCGCGTAGGCCGTCGCGGCACGCAGCAGCACGACGAGAGCGAGCAGCGCGAACGGTGTGGCGAGCGTGTCGGCTGCGCGGTGCTCGATCAGGCCGGCATGGAGAATGGTCGCGACCAGCCACGCCTGCGCGACGATGGCGACGCCGCCGAGCAGCGCCGCCGCCATCGCGAGCCGCAGCTCGCGCCGGGCGAGCGGGCGGAGGCGGCGCAGGCACGCGGCGTCGGCGCTTTTTTCGCTCACCGGTCCCGCCGCGTCGCGAGGCGAGGGGCCGGGATGCCGGCGGGCTCGACCGCCGACACGGCTAGCGGGTCTCGGCGTCGTCGCCGTTCGCCGGCTCGAACTCGCTCTGGAACTCGAACCACATCACGTTGATGACGCCGACGGCGAGCGCCGCCGTCACCCCGAGGATCCAGGTGAAGTACCACATGGTCGGCTCCCGTTCCTGATCTCAATAGGCGTGGTGCTTCTTGGCTTCGATGTCGGCGATCGAGACCTTGCCCCACATCGCGCGATAGCACCACACGGTGTAGGCGAGCACGATCGGCAGGAAGATCAGGACCGCGAAGAACATGATCGTCAGCGTCAGATGGCTCGACGGCGCGTCCCACACGGTCAGGCTCGAGTTCGGCTGCGTGCTGGACGGCATCACGAACGGGAACATCGACACCCCCGCCGTGGCGATGATCCCGGTGATGCCGAGACCGCTCGCGACGAAGCCGAGGCCGGGCCGCCCGACCCGCGACAGCAGCCCCGCCAACAGCGGCGCGAGGAGGCCGATCGCCGGCAGCAGCATCGCGACCGGCAGTCGCGCATAAACGTCGAGCCACACGCCGGGCGCGCGCATCACCTCCTTCGCCAGCGGATTCGGCATCGCCGAATGGGCCGGCTCCGAGACGATGCGGTAGCCGTCGATCCCGAGCCAGACCCACACCCCGCCGAGCGCGAAGAGGAGCGGCACGACCAGCGCGAGCACCGCGACCGCGCGCTTCGCGCGATGGGCGACCGCGCCGTCGGCGCGGATCTGCAGCCACAGCGCGCCGTGCAGCGCGAGCATCGCCACGCTCACCAGGCCGGCGAGCAGCGCGAACGGGTTCAGGAGCGGCAGCAGCGCCCAGATGAACGAGCCTTCGTAATGCGGCTTGAGGAACGAATCGAGGTGGAACGGCACGCCCTGCAGCAGATTGCCGAAGGCGACGCCGAAGATCAGCGCGGGGATCAGCCCGCCGGCGAACAGCCCCCAGTCCCACGCGCTGCGCCAGCGCGGGTCGTCGAGCTTGGAGCGATAGTCGAACCCGACCGGCCGGAAGAACAGGCCGATCAGCACCAGGAGCATCGCCAGATAGAAGCCGGAGAAGGCGGCGGCATAGACCGCCGGCCAGGCGGCGAAGATCGCGCCGCCCGCGGTGATCAGCCACACCTGGTTGCCGTCCCAGTGCGGGCCGACGGTGTTGATGGCGACGCGGCGCTCCTCGTCCTTGCGGCCGACGAAGGGCAGCAGCATGCCGACCCCCATGTCCATTCCGTCGGTGACGGCGAAGCCGATCAGCAGGATGCCGACCAGCATCCACCAGACGAGCTTCAGGGTCTCGTAATCGAGCATGGCTCGTTCCTTTCCTCGGCGTCCCGATCATTCGGCGGGGGTGAGGCGCGCTCCGGGGAGCGCGTCGGGGGCGCGATTCTGCTCGTGATGATAGCGTCCGGTGTGCAGGCAGCTCGGCCCGAGCCGGGCGAAGCGCACCATCAGAAAGATCTCGATCGCGAGCAGCACCGAGTAGAACAGGAGATAGGCCGCCATCGAGGTGACGATGTCGGTCGTGGTCAGCGCCGAGGTGGCGAGGAAGGTCGGCAACACCTCGCCGATCGCCCAGGGCTGGCGGCCGAACTCGGCGACGAACCAGCCGGTCTCGCAGGCGATCCACGGCAGCGGGATCGACCACACCAGAATCCTCAGGAGCCAAGTGTTCTTCTCGAGCGTGCCGCGCGCGAGCAGGAGGAACGACAGCGCGAACAGGCCGAGCATGGCGAAGCCGAGCCCGACCATGATGCGGAAGCTCCAGAACAGGTAGGGCACGTAGGGCACGCTGTCCCACGCCGCCGCCTGGACCTGCGCGTCCGTCGCGGTCGCGGGGTCGGTGACGTAGCGCTTGAGCAGCAGCCCGTAGCCGAGATCCGCCTTGTGCTGGTCGAAGGTCGCGCGGGTTTCAGCGGTCTTGTCGCCGGCGCGCAGCTTCTCGAGCATCGCATAGGCGACCGTCCCGGAGCGCACCCGCGTCTCGGCATGGGCGACGAGGTCGCCGATGCCGGGCACCTCGGTGTCGATCGAGCGCGTGGCGATCAGCCCGAGCGCCCACGGCACGCGGATCTCGAAGCCGTTCTCGCGCTTCTCCTGGTCGGGAAAGGCGACGGCGTTGAAGCTCGCGGGCGCCGGTTGCGTGTGCCACTCGGCCTCGATCGCGGCGAGCTTCATCTTCTGCACGTCGCCGAGCTCGTAGCCGCTCTCGTCGCCGAGCACGATGACCGACAGCGCCGAGGCGAGCCCGAAGCCGGCGGCGACCGCGAACGAGCGCTTGGCGAAGGCTACGTCGCGGCCCTTCAGCAGGTACCAGGCCGAGATGCCGATCACGAACATGCTCGCCGTGACGTAGCCGGCGGCGGTGGTGTGGATGAACTTCACCTGCGCGACCGGGTTGAACACCACCGCCCAGAAGTCGGTCATCTCCATCCGCATGGTGTCGGCGGAGAACTCGGCGCCGACCGGGTTCTGCATCCAGCCGTTGGCGACCAGGATCCACAGCGCGGAAAGGTTGGTGCCGAGCGCGGTGAGAAACACCACGACGAGATACTGCACCTTGGAGAGCCGGTCGCGGCCGAGCAGCAGCAGGCCGACGAAGGTCGACTCGAGGAAGAACGCCATCAAGCCTTCGATCGCCAGCGGCGCGCCGAACACGTCACCGACATAGTGCGAGTAATAGGCCCAGTTGGTGCCGAACTGGAACTCCATCGTCAGTCCGGTGGTCACGCCGAGCGCGAAATTGATCGCGAACAGCTTGGTCCAGAACCGCGACATGTCCTGGTAGATCTGCTTCCCGCTCATCACGTGGACGGATTCGATGATGACCAGGATCCAGCTCAGGCCGAGGGTGAGCGGAACGAAGATGAAGTGATACATGGCGACGGCGGCGAACTGCCATCGCGACAGCTCGACGAAGGTTTGGTCGATCATGAGGAGTGTTCCGGGTCGGTCGGAAGCGCGCGGGTGGGGAGCGTCGGCGGGATGCGGCACCCGCGGCGGGGAGGGGCGTGCGTGCGGCGGACGGGCCCGTCGCAGAGATCGGCAGCGTTCTCGTGCCGGCGAAGGTTCTTCATCGCGGACCGAACGGCTTCATATCGTTATTTTCGCATGTGATGTCAGACGAAGAGAGATCCGTCAATCCGGAGAATTCCCCCGTACCGCCGTCGCGAGGCGTTCGCCGGGGGCGCGAGCGGGACTTCCGCGCGCATCGACGACCGTGACGGAGGGTTCTGGATACCGGCGAGCGATCGCACTATCGTGCGCCCGCGGCACGTCGCAGTGCCTCGCCGGAGAGTTGCAATGCCGAAACGCACGTTCAGTCTCGCGCTGCTCGCCGCCGCGGGCGGTCTTGCGGCCATGCTCACCCTCGCGGTCGCCGCCGCGCCGGCGCTGGCCCAGGGGCGCGCCGCGCCGCCGCCGACGATGGCGATCGACGACCAGCCGGGCTACCAGCCGAGCGCCGAGGAGGAGGAGCTCGCGCCCGCCTGGCAGCGCCAGCTGGTCTTCTTCCGCACCACCGAGTCGCCCGGCACCATCATCGTCCACACCGCCGAGCGCTTCCTCTATGTCGTGCTCGGCAACAACCGGGCGCTGCGCTACGGCATCGGGGTCGGCCGCGAGGGATTCCAGTGGCAGGGCCTGAAAACCATCGTGCGCAAGGCGGAGTGGCCGGACTGGACGCCGCCGGCGGAGATGATCGCCCGCCAGCCCTATCTGCCGCGCTTCATGGCCGGCGGCCCCGGCAACCCGATGGGCGCCCGCGCCCTCTATATCGGCGGCACGGTCTACCGCATCCACGGCACCAACCAGCCGCAGACCATCGGCCACGCGGTCTCGTCCGGCTGCTTCCGGCTGGTCAACCACGACATCATCGATCTCTACGATCGGATCCCGGTCGGGACCCGCGTCGTCGTCAGGCAGGCTCCGGAGCTCTGAACATGCAAGTCGTCCGTCTGGTTCGCGCGTCGCTCGCGCTCGCGGCCCTCTCGATGGCGGCCGTCTCGGTCGCGGCCGTCTCGGTCGCGGCGGTATCGGTCGCAGCGGTCTCGGTCGCGTCGTCCGCGCTCGCAGCCGAGCCGAAGACGTCGCCGACCCTGAAAGCCGTCCGCGAACGCGGCGTGCTCGTCTGCGGCGTCAACCAGGGCCTTCCCGGCTTCTCGACCCGCGCCGAGGACGGCAGCTGGTCGGGCTTCGACGTCGACTTCTGCCGGGCGGTCGCCGCGGCGATCTTCGACGATCCCGCAAAAGTGCGTTACGTGCCGCTCGACGCCGAGAAGCGGTTCACGGCGCTCGCTGGCGGCGAGGTCGACATCCTGTCGCGCAACTCGACCTGGACGCTCGGCCGCGAGATCGCGCACGGCATCGTCTTTCCCGCGGTCACCTATTACGACGGCCAGGGCTTCATGGTGCGCACCGCGCAGCCGGCCCGCTCGCCGCTCGAGTTCGGCGGGATGAAGGTCTGCGTCCAGGACAACACGACCACGGCGAGCAACGCCGCCGCCTTCTTCGCGGCGAACGGCGTCGATGCGAAGCTGATCACCTCGCCGGACCTGAAGGACGCGGTGAAGGCCTACGAGGACGGCCGGTGCGACGCCTTCACCAGCGACGTGTCGCAGCTCCACGCGCTGCGCAGTGCCTTCGCCGCGCCGGCCGAGCACGCGGTGCTGCCGGACGTGATCTCCAAGGAGCCGCTCGGCCCGGCGGTCCGCCAGGGCGACGAGGGCTGGGCGCTGATCGCCCAGTGGGTGCATTTCGCCATGGTCGACGCCGAGGAGATCGGCGTCGATTCGCAGCGCATCGACCAGGCGCTGGCCTCGAAGCGGCCGGCGGTGCGGCGGCTGGTCGGCACCGACGGGCATCTCGGCGAGGGGATCGGCCTGTCGCCCGACTGGGCGGTGCGGATCGTCCGGCGGGTCGGCAATTACGGCGAGGTGTTCGAGCGCAATGTCGGCGCCGGCACCAAGCTCGGCATCCCGCGCGGCCTCAACGCGCTGTGGAACGCCGGCGGCATCCAGTACGCCCCGCCGGTGGAGTGAGGCTGCGGCGCACGGGCGGGCCGGTTCGGCCGGCCGCCCGTCTGCCGCCGGCCGGATCCCGAACACGACAGGAGCGCGTTTTTCCACGCCGCGGACCTCGGTCCGCGGCGTGTGAGCGCGTGCGCCTGCCCGCATGCGGTGCGTGTGCGAACAGCGCTACGCAGTCGTGCGTATTGTCGAGCATGGTCGCTAAAGCAACAAACGATCGAACATCGAGCCCGATCACCCGCGAGCCTCGCAAAGCCCCGACCATGGTCGACCGCGGCGACACCATCGAAACCGCCGCCCCCGCTCGGGGACGCCCGGTCGCGAGCGCGCCGCCGATGAGCCGCCTTTCCCCGCCTTCCCAGCCCGCCCCGTCGATCCGCCCCTAGCGCCACGCGGCCTTCGCGCGGTCGGGACGGCATCGTCGCGGCGGCCGGACGGCGCCTCCGTCGGCTTTTGGTCCCGCGGCGACGAACCGGCTCGACAGGTCTCTCCGGGGTGCGCCCGCCGCCCGCCCGGAGATCGCCTCGACGCGCTGCGTCTCGATGGGCCCGCACGGGCCCGCCGAGCAGGAAGGAACGAGATCATGAGCGAGCCGCACATCCGCGACAACGAATGGTGGGTCTGCCCCTACAACGACGCGGCCGAGGTCGCCGCCGACCGCCGGCTGCCGGCGCGGGTGGAGATCCACGACGCGACGCTGCGCGACGGCGAGCAGACGCCGGGCCTGGTGATGGACGTCGCCGACAAGGTGGCGATCGCCGAAAAGCTCGCCGAGGTCGGCGTCGAGCGGATCGAGGCCGGCATGCCGGCGGTCTCGGCGATGGACTACGCCGCCATCAAGGAGATCTCACGCCTCGGGCTGCCGTCGAAGATCTTCGCGTTCGCGCGCGCCCTCACGGTCGACATCGACAAGGCGCTCGACTGCGGCTGCCACGGCGTGATCATCGAGATCCCGATCGGCTATCCCAAGCTCAAATACCAGTTCGGCTGGACCTGGGAGGACGTGCTGAGAAAGAGCGTCGAGGTGGTCGCCTACGCCAAGAAGCGCGGCCTCTATGCGGTGTACTTCCCCTACGACACCACCCGCGCGCGCCCGGACGATCTCGACAACCTGCTCGTCCGGCTGATGCAGGAGGCGCCGCCCGATTCGGTCGGCATCGTCGACACCATGGGCTGCGCGCTCCCCGAGGCGATCAAATACATGGTGCGCCGGGTGAAGCGGCTGACCGACCTGCCGGTCGAGGTGCACACCCACAACGATTTCGGCATGGCGGTGGCGACCGAGCTCGCCGGCGTCGAGGCCGGCGCGTCGTGCGTCCATGCCTGCGCCAACGGGCTCGGCGAGCGCACCGGCAACGCCGCGCTCGAGGAGCTGATGGTGGCGCTGCACGTGCTGTACGGCTACGACCGGCAATATCGGCTCGACAAGCTGTCGGAGCTCGGCGCGCTGGTCTCGCGCATCACCGGCGTGCCGATCGCCGCCAACAAGCCGATCCTCGGCGCCAAGAATTTTACCCGCGAATCCGGGATCGGTGTGGACCTGGTGGTGAAGGAGCCGCTGGCGATGTTCGGCACCCACCCGGCGCTGACCGGCCGCCGCGGCGAGGTGGTGCTCGGCAAGAAGAGCGGCAAGGCGTCGATCACCTACACGCTGGAGAAGCTCGGCCTCCCCGTCCCCGACGACGCGGCGATCGGCGAGATGCTCGAGCGGGTCAAGGCGAAGGGCATCGCCAAGCGCGGCCTCGTCACCGACGAGGAGTTTCGCGAGATCGCCGCAGCCGTGCTGCCGGGCCGGTAACCTCGCCCGTGTCCGCGCCGGCCGGGGCCGCGAGCGGCCCGAACGCCCGCCGGAGCGCGGGTGTTCGACCTCTCATACCGGCGGCGGGAAACTATGACCTCATCCTGAGGGTCGCCGAAGGCGACGTCT
>NZ_AKZI01000142.1 GCF_000293785.1 Rhodovulum sp. PH10
TGGTGGCCGAAACCCATCACTCGGAACTGATCACCCGAATCCGGTATGAAAGCATCGCGCATCGCTCGCCGCGACGGTCCGGCATCGGCGGGTGTATGCTGCACCGCGTGACGAACGTTCACGGGTGAGACGATGAAAATTTCAGTGATCGGCATGGGTGCGGTCGGCACCGAGGTGGTGGCGCATCTGGTCGCCTCGACGGTGGCGAGCGAGATCGTCGCGGTCGACCAGAACACCGCGAAGGCGCAGGCCGAGATGTGGGACTTCGCCCACACGACCTCGTTCATCTACGCCAAGAACCCGCGCCTCGTCGCCGGCGGCTACGCCGACACGGTGGGCAGCGACGTGGTGGTGATCACCGCCGGTGCGCAGCTCAAGCAGGGCGAGTCGCGCGACGTGCTGGTCGAGGTGAACACCAAGGTGATCCGCGACATCATCGCCCGCGTCGAGGCGACCTCGCCGAACGCGATCGTGCTGATGGTGACCAATCCGGTCGACGTGATGGCGCAGGTCGCGCTGACATACTCCTCGTTCCCGAAGAGCCGGGTGATCGGCCTCGGCACCATCGTCGACACCGCGCGCTTCATGCGCATCGTCAGCGAGCACGTCGGCATCGACCCGAAGAACATTTTCGGCTGGGTGCTCGGCGACCACAGCCACACCGCCTTCATCCCGTGGAGCCTGTGCAATGTCTGCGGCCTCGAGGTCGACACCTTCTGCCGGCTCAACGGCCACGCGCCGCTCGACCGCGCCGCGGTGCGCGGGCGGGTGCTGCAGATCGGCCTCGACATCTTCGCCGGCAAGGGCAACACCAATCACGGCATCGCCGCCAGCGTCTTCCGCATCGTCCGGGCGATCGCCGGCAACGAGCATTCGGTGCTGCCGGTCGGCGCGATGCTGGAGGGCGAGTACGGCGTCGAGGGCGCGGTGATGAGCGTGCCGTGCGTGATCGGCCGCGGCGGCTTGCAGCGCATCGTGGCGTACCGGTTCGACGCCGAGGAGCAGGCCGACTTCGAGGCCTCCCACGCGCACGTGCGAGAACTTCTGGCGCTCGCCGGCCTGTGACGCCCGCCGGTTCGTGCGAAGCGGAGCGGGGCGCGACGAGACGTCGGATTGTCCGTCGCGCTTCGGCGCTGCAGCATCGCGGGAAGAAACGACGCGCGAGTCGCGCGCGATGCGTCGGTGCGCCGGCAGGAGAAGCACGATCATGAACGAGGGGCGATCATGAACCCGGTGGCCGGCGCCGTTCGCAAGCTCCTCAGCACGGTCATTCACGTCACCGAGAACGCGCTGCTGCTCGGCATCGCCGGGCTGACGCTGATCGCCGTCGGGCAGGAGCTCCACACCCTCGTGCTCGGCGGCCGGGTCGGCCTGCAGGACCTCCTCCTGATGTTCATCTATGTCGAGGTGCTGGCGATGGTCGGCGTCTATTACGACAGCAAGAAGATCCCGATCACGCTGCCGCTGTTCATCGCCATCACCGCGCTCGCGCGGCTGGTCATCCTGCAGGGCAAGGATCTGCCGCCGATCAATCTGATCTACGAGAGCGGCGCGATCCTGATTCTGGCGATCGCCTGCGCGGTGATCGGCTACGCGACCCCGAAAGAGGGACGTGAAGATTAGTCCGATGCGAAATCCGATCCGCGCGGATTAGAGCGCGTCCACGCAATCGTGCGCGCGCAGTAACGACTTTCCCGATGTCGAGCCGCCGCATGTGAGAGCCGCGCCGCCGATCACGGCAGCGGTGTGGCCGCACCGTGCAAGCTTCGTGTCGATCGGCTCTTCGTCGGCTGCATTGCAGCGCAGCACGGAACGAGACGTTTCACGTCGCGTTGCACCAGCGACCCAGAGTCGCAATCGATGCATGCTCACAAGACAGAATCATGCACTATCATTTTTGGGAATGGCACACGGTTCATCTCGCTCTGTCGTGTGAGCGACGATGATACCAAGTGTCGCCGGTGCCGCGCGGGTCCGCTCGCACCGAATGTTTGTTTCGAGCGAGGTGCGCGCATGTCCGAGACTTCAGCAGACGACAGTGGGGCCCGGCGCATCGTGAAGATGCGTCGGAGCACGCTCGGCGATCCGCATCGTGACGCGCCCGCGGCGCCGTCCGTCGAGCGCGATCGCGAGCGCACCAAGCTCGCCAAGTTCGTTCTCGATCTCGTGGTCGACGAGGTGGTGCAGCGGCTGAAGCGCCGGCTGCGCACGCGCGGGGCGACCGGCGCCGCGGCCTTCCTGGCGCGTCCCCGGCTGCGGCGGCGGCGGGCCGGCACGCCCGGCGAAGGCGGCGCGGCGGGGC
>NZ_AKZI01000143.1 GCF_000293785.1 Rhodovulum sp. PH10
CCCGTCCGCTGGACACCACCTGGACGGCGCCTAACGGTGCCCCTCGGTGCGAGGAGCCCTTGTGGCTGTGGGGCCGGGGACGACCTGGACGGGCTGGACGGCCGGAGGCCCTCACGGTCGATGTCGTTTGGCCGCCCGGACCGGCGAGGCCGGCCTGCTTACGTGAACGCCACGTAAGCACCACGTAAGCAGGAGAGCGCAAATCGCAGCGCATGCCGTCGTCCTCGATGGTGGTCGAACTCAATGGATTATATAGAAGAATCGCAGCAGCTCGTACAGCATGGGATTGGGTGGAATCCGGCGGAAACGGATTTGTAATCAGGGGGTCGGGGGTTCGAATCCCTCAGCCGGCACCAAAACTCGGCCTCCGCGCCTCGACCCTCCGCGCCTCGACCCGCGCTTCCCCCCTCCGAACTCCGCCTTCCCCCCTTGCGGCCCTCCGCGCTCCGCATCCGAGACCCTCGCGTGTTTCGCGGGGGTCTCGGTGCGTCCCGATCACATGCCGAGCAGACGCGGCAGCACCAGGCTGATCCACGGCACGTAGGTGACGAGCACGAGGAACACGAGCATCGTCAGAAGCCACGGCCACACCGCGACGGTCAGCTCGGTGATGCCCATCTTGGTGATGCCGGAGGCGACGTAGAGATTGAGCCCGACCGGCGGGTGGCACATGCCGACCTCCATGTTCACCACGATCATGATGCCGAAATGCACCGGGTCGATGCCGAGCCGCACCGCCACCGGAAACAGGATCGGCGCCATGATCAGCACGATCGAGGAGGGCTCCATGAAGTTGCCGGCGGCGAGCAGCAGCAGGTTGACGATGATCAGGAACATCCACCATTCGAGGCCGGCGTTCACCATCCAGTCGCCGAGCGCCTGCGGGATGTTCTCGTGCGCCATCAGGAACGAGAACAGCACCGCGTTGGTGATGATGTAGAGCAGCATCGCCGACATGTTGGCCGAGGCGAGCAGCACCCGCGGCACGTCGCGCAAGGTGAGGTCCTTGTAGACGAACACCGAGATCACGAAGGCGTAGACGGCGCTCATCGCCGCGGCTTCGGTGGGCGTGAACAGCCCGGCATAGATGCCGCCGATGACGACGACGATCAAAAGAAGGCCCCAGATCGCCTCGCGGAACGCCATCCAGCGTTGGCGGAAGCTCGCTTTCGGCAGCCGCGGATAGCCGAACTTGCGGGCGCGATACCAGGTGGTGAACGCGAGGAAGCCCGCCAGCAGCAGTCCCGGCACCACGCCGGCGATGAACAGCTCGCCGATCGAGGCGGCGTCGACCGGCTTGCCGTCCGGCCCGTGCACGATCATGCCGGAGGTGGCGACCGCGTACATCACCATCACGATCGACGGCGGAATGAGGATGCCGAGCGCGCCGGAGGTGGTGACGACGCCGGCGCCGAACCGCTGCGGAAAGCCCTGCGCCGTCATCGCCGGCAGGATCACCGCGCCGATTGCCACCACGGTCGCCGGCGAGGAGCCGGACACCGCGGCGAACAGCGCGCAGGCGAACACGGCGGCGAGCCCCAGCCCGCCGTGCAGATGCCCCACCATCGCGGTGGCGAAGTCGATCATCCGCTTGGCGACGCCGCCATGGGTGAGGAAATTGCCCGCCAGGATGAAGAACGGGATCGCCATGATCTCGAACTTCTCGATGCCGGTGAACAGCTTGAGCGCCACCGTGTCGATCGGCACCGCGGTCATGGTGAACAGGAAGGTGAGCACCGTCAGGCCGAGCGCGATCGAGATCGGCATGCCGGTGAGCATGAGCGCCAGAAGCAGCCCGAAGATGATTACGGCGCTCATGTCAGGCGTCCTTCCGCTTCTCGACGAGATCGCGGGGCGTCAGCGGGCTGTGCAGCATCGCCTCGCCCAGATCGTCGATGCCCTCGTCCTCGGTGTCGACGCCGTCGACATGGCCGTGATCGTGATGCGGCAGCTCGCCGGTGCGGGCGAACGAGACCGCCACCTGCAGGAAGCGGAAGCACATCAGCGCCGAGCCCAGCGGAATCGCGAGATAGACGAGCCACATCGGCAGCTCGAGATCGGGCGAGGTGGACGAGGCGTGATACATGTGGCGGACGAAGTTGGCGCCGATCACCGCGATGGTGCCGGTGAAGAACGCGCCGCCGCCGAGGCCGAGCAGGATGAACAGCCGGCGCCGCGGTGTCGACAGCCGGTTGATCAGCACGTCGATGCCGACGTGGATGCCGGTGCGCACGCCATAGGCGGCGCCGAACTTCGCCATCCAGACGAACAGGATGATGGTCAGCTCCTGGGCCCAGACGAGATCGATGTCGCGCAGCGTGAAATAGGCGGATCGCGCCGCGGCGGCGGCGGGCATGTCGTGCGACCGGAGCCAGCCGGCGACGTCGGCGGCGAAGCCCAAGGTGAAGCGGTGGGTGACCGAGGCGAAGATGAGCATCGTCGCCACCGCGATCAGGGTGGCGATCAGCACCTCTTCGGCCCGGTCCAGCAAGCGTGGCATGGCGGACCCCGTGCGGCAGGCATGAAAGGAAGGACGACCGCGAGGGTCGCCCGAAAAACTCGGACCGGCGGTGTCGGCCACCGGCCCTCGCCGTCGACCCCTCGCCGTCGGTCCCGGCGCACCCGGCGCACCGCTCGCGCGGAGCGAGGGCGGCGATCCGGGGGCGTTCGAAATCCCGGGCGCACCCGGGCGCGCCCGGGATCGGCGAGGATCGACGGGGCTCGACCGGATCGCGGACGCGGGTCGGCGGTGCCGATCCGCGGGCCGTTCATCGGTCGAGGGGCGCGCCGCGGGCGCCGAAGGAGCGGGCGCCGCGCGACGACGGGTCGAGACCGACCGCCGGCGGGATCACTTGCCCGTCGCGGCCTTCACGGCGGCGATGGTGTCGGCGCCGATCCGGCCGGCCATCTGCTGATGCACCGGGGCGAGCGCCTTGATCCAGGCGGCACGCTCCTTGTCGGTGAGGTCGTGGAAGGTGGTGGTGCCGGCCGCCTTCATCGCCGCGAGGGCGGCGTCGTTCTCGTCCTTGGCGATGCCGTTCGCGTAGGTCGTCGCCTCGGCCATCGCCTTCTCGAGCGCGGTGCGGACGTCGGCCGGCAGGCCCTCCCAGAACTGCTTGTTCACGATCACCGCATAGCCGAGATAGCCGTGGTTGGAGACGGTGGCGTGCTTCTGCACCTCGTGCATCTTCTGGGTGAACATGTTCGAGGGGGGATTCTCGGTGCCGTCGACCACGCCGGTCTGGAGCGCCTGATAAACCTCCGAGAAGGCCATCACCTGCGGCACGGCGCCGAGCGCGTTCATCTGGGCGGCCAGCACCTTGGAGGACTGGATGCGCATCTTCAGGCCGAGGAAGTCGTCCGGCGTGCGCACCGGCGAGTTGGCCGACATCACCTTGAAGCCGTTGTCCCAGTAGGCGAGGCCGGCGATCCCCTTGTCGGCGAGCTTGGCGAACAGCATCTTGCCGACCTCGCCCTCGGTCACCTTGTGCAGCGCCTCGTAGTCCGGGAAGATGTAGGGCAGATCGAACACCTCGAACGCCTGCACGCCGAGCGGCCCGAACTTGGCGAGCGAGGGCGCCAGCATCTGCACGGCGCCGAGCTGCAGGGCCTCGAGCTCCTCCTTGTCCTTGTAGAGCTGGCTGTTGGGATAGACCTCCACGGTCACCGCGCCGTTCGTGTAGGTCTCGGCCAGCTCCTTGAACTTGACCGCGCCCTTGCCCTTGGGCGTGTCGGGGGCGACGACGTGGCTGAACTTGATGACGATGGGTGCGGCCGTTGCCGGAGCGGCAAGGGTGAGGCTCAGGGCGGCGGCGCCGACGAGGGCGGCCAGCCTGCGACGAGTCGGCATGGGTTTTTCCTCCGGTTTCCGCCTCCGGGGCGGAGTGCGTACGTGTTTGCGCGATTTCGCCTCCCTCGCGCTATTGCGGCTTTCCGCAATCGGCATGCATGATGGCGGCGGGAAGGACCATGCCAGAGGCACAGGGAGCCGCCATCCAGCCGGGCCGGCAGGGCCCGGCCTCGCCGCCGCCGGCCGGGCCGGACGTGTGGAGCGTGCCCGAGTTTCTCGGCGCGCGCCGGCTCGACGTGCTCGCGCTGATCCCGCTGGTCGCCATCGTCGCGCTGGTCGCCCTGGTCGCCGTGCTGGTCTTCCTGGTGGCACAGGCGGACGCCGGGCGTGCCCGCGCAAAACTCGCCACCGACGCGCTGTGGGTCGAGCAGACGCTGCGCTTCCAGATGGCGGTGGACGAGGATTTCTTGGTCCGCCTCGCGCTGGAGGCCGCCGGCGGCACGCCCCAGCCGGTGCTCACCGCGCGCGGCCGGATGCACGTCGCCGCCAATCCCGAGACGCTGGCGCTGCGCTGGTACGGACCCGACGGCGGCCTGGTCGCCGCGGTGCCGGAGGGCGGCGGCGCCGCCGAGGCGGCGCTGGCGGCGCGCCTTCTGGCGAGCGGCGCGGTCACCTCGCGGCCGGTCTACGGCGCGGTGGAGAACGGCGTGGTGCCGGTGGCGCAGCGGGTGTCGGCGACCGGCGGCGTGGTGGTCGCCTCGGTCTCGCTGCCGATGATGCTCGACCGGCACATCCCGTGGTGGATCGCCGAGCAGTACGGGGTGCGGCTGACCGACACCGCCGGCACGCTCGCCGAGCGCACCCGCCGGCCGATCGACGCCGCCGCGCCGCGCCACAGCATCAGCTTCGAGCCGCCGCTGGTCGGCACCACGCTGGAGATCATGGCCTACGACGCCCCGGCGGCGTTCGGCAACACGACGCTGCTGGCGGCGATCCTGGCGCTCTCGGTGTTCGCCATCCTCGCGCTCGCGGCGCTGCACCGCAACGCCGACCGCCGCCGCCTCGCCGAGGAGCGGCTGCGCGCCGAGATGGCGTTTCGCCGGGCGATGGAGGAGAGCCTCACCGTCGGGCTGCGCGCCAAGGACAGCCGGGGGCGCATCCTCTATGTCAACGCCGCCTTCTGCAAGCTGGTCGGCTCGACGCCGGAGGCGCTGATCGGGCGCGATCCTCCGATGCCCTATTGGGCGCCCGACGCGCTGGAGGAGACGCTCGCCCGCCAGCGCCAGCTCGCCGAGGGGCAGGCGCTGCCGCAGGCGTTCGAGACGCGGTTCGTCCGCTCGGACGGCGCCGAGATCGAGGTCCAGGTCTACGAGGCGCCGCTGATCGACGCCGGCGGGCGACATCGCGGCTGGATGGGCTCGATCATCGACATCACCGAGGCGAAGCGCGCCGCCCGCATCGCCCGCGCGCAGGACGAGAGCCTCGCCCGCACCGGCCGCCTGGTCACGCTGGGCGAGATGGCGTCCACGCTGGCGCACGAGCTCAACCAGCCGCTCGCCGCCATCGCCTCCTACGCCGCCGGCGGCCTCAATCTGTTCGAGCAGGAACGGCCCGACCCGGCGATGCTGCGCTCCGCCTTCGAGAAGATGGCCGCGCAGGCGCGGCGGGCCGGGCTGATCATCCGCCGCGTCCAGGACTTCGTGAAGAAGCGCACCCCCCAGCTCGCGCCGCTCGATCTCGCCGAGGTGGTCGGCGAGGCGCTCGCGCTGATGGCGGCGAACGCGCGCGAGCGGCGGGTCAAGCTGTCGAGCCATGTCGAGGGGCCGATCCCGCAGGTGATGGCCGACCGCATCCTGATCGAGCAGGTTCTGGTCAACCTGATCCGCAACGGCATCGAGGCGATGGCCGACGAGCCGCGCCACGGCAACGACCTCACCGTGCGGGTCGGACAGGCGGGCGGCGCCGTCGTGCTCGACGTGATGGATCGCGGGCACGGCATTTCGGACGCGGTGGCGGCGCGGCTGTTCGATCCCTTCACCTCCACCAAGTCGCAGGGCATGGGCATGGGGCTGAACATCTGCCGCTCGATCGTCGAGCTGCACCACGGCAGCCTCGGCCACGCGCCGCGGCCGGGCGGCGGCACCGTCTTCTCCGTCACGCTGCCCCTCGCGCCCGAGAAGGTTTTCGCATGACCGCCGCTCCGCTCACCGTCCACATCGTCGACGACGAGGAAAGCCTGCGCGACAGCCTGAGCTTCCTGTTCGCCTCGCGCGGGATCGCCGCAAAGGCCTGGCCGTCGGGTGAGGCGCTGCTCGCCGCCTGGCCGCAGCGCGACTGCGGCTGCCTGATCCTCGACGTGCGGATGGAGGGGATGTCCGGCCCGCAGTTCCTCGATGCGCTGCAGGCGCTGCCCGCCTCGCCGCCGGTGCCGCCGGTGATCTTCCTCACCGGTCACGCCGACGTGCCGCTGGCGGTGCAGTCGCTCAAGGCGGGGGCCTTCGACTTCGTCGAGAAGCCGTTCAACGACAACCATATCGTCGACATCGCGCTGGCCGCGATCGAGACCCATCGGGTCCGCACCGCGGAGGCGTGCGCGCGCGAGGCGGTGGCGGCGCGGCGGGCGAGCCTGTCGGTGCGCGAGGCGGAGGTGATGACGCTGATGCTGGACGGCTATCTCAACAAGCAGATCGCCGATGCCCTCGGCATCGCGATGCGGACCGTCGAGCTCCACCGCTCGCGGGTGCTGGCGAAGATGGCCGCCCGCAACATCGTCGATCTCGCGCGGATGGTGGGCGGCTGACCGACGCGGGCGAGCCCGTCCCGGATCCGCAGGCCGTTACCGCCCGCCCGAGGCGGTGCCGTCGTCGGGCGGATCGTCCGGCGGGTCGCCGTGCGGCGCGTGCGGGTGCGCGGCGGCGTGGGCATGAGCGTCGGCGTGGGCTGCGCCTTCGGCCTCGTTCAGGGCGTGGACGTGCAGATGGTCGTGCCGGTGGGAATGGCGGTGCAGCCGCGCCGCCGACAGCTTGCCGTTCTCCAGCAGCACGGCGCGGGTCGCTAGCCTTTCCAGCACCGCGCGGTCGTGCGACACGACGATCATCGCCACCGCGAGCCCCGTCAAAATGTCGAGCAGGCGGGCGTGGTGGGCGGCGTCGAGCGCATTGGTCGGCTCGTCGAGCAGCAGCACGTCGGGCTCGAGCGCCAGCACGCCCGCGAGCGAGACGAGGCGCTTCTCGCCGCCGGAAAGGTGATGGGTGATGCGGCCTTCGAGCGCCGCGAGGTTCAGCCGGGCGAGCGTGTCCTTCGCCCGCGCCACCGCGGCGTCGGGGGCGAGGCCGGCATTGAGCGGGCCGAACGCGACGTCCTCGAGCACGGTCGGCGCGAACAGCTGGTCGTCGGGATCCTGGAACAGAAAGCCCGCCCGCAGCCGCACCTCGCGGAAATCGGCCTCGCTGCGCCGCGCGCGGCCGAAGGCGACGAGGCTGCCGGCGGTGGGGGGCTCCAGCCCCACCAGGGTGCGCAGGAGCGTGGTCTTGCCGGCACCGTTGGCGCCGACCAGCGCCAGGCGCTCGCCGGGCGCGAGCGCGAGCGACACGCCGTCGAGCACAATGCGGCCGGCGCGGGCCACCGTCACGCCCTCGAGCGAGAAAAGCGCCGTCACAGCCGGTCCGCCGCGAGCGCGAGGAGCAGCACGGCGCCGAGCGCCCCGGCAAACACGGCATCGGAGATGCCGAAGCGATCGCGGCTCACCAGCGGGAAGCGGCCCGAAAACCCGCGGCAGCGCATCGCCTCGTCGACCCGCTCGGCGCGCTCGAAGGCGCGCACCAGCATCTGCCCGGCGAGCCAGGCGAGCGTGCGGCACGTGTGCATCGAGGTTCTGGGCACGAACCCGCGCACCCGCAGCGCATCGGAGAGGCGCACCGCCTCGGCCCGCAGCAGGCTCACGTAACGCACGGCGAACAGCAGAAGCATCACCAGCTTGTGCGGCAGCTTCAGGCGGGCGAGCGCATGGCCGAGCCGCACCGGCTCGAGCCCGGCGACCAGCGTCAGCATCGCGAGCGCCGCCACATTGACCCGCAGGAGCACCAGCAAGGCCTTGGCGACGCCGGCGTCCGAGACGGTGAGCGGGCCGAGGCTCAGGAGAGGCTCGCCCGGCACGGTGAACGGCAGCAGCAGCACCAGGACGACCAGAAACCCTTCGAGATGCAGAAGGCGATGGCCGATGGTTCGAAGCCGCAGGCGGGAGAGCACGGCACCGGCGGCGAGCGCCACCAGCAGCGCCGCCAGCACCGCCGGGTTTTTTAGCGTGATCGCCGTGAGCACGATCGCCAGCGCGCAAAGGAGGCGCGTGCGGGCATCGAGCGTGTCCAGCAAGAACGGGCGCACGGCGGCCGCCGGCAGGGCGCGCAACGGCGTCTCGGGGGCGAGCACGCTCATGCCGGCGGATCGCGCCGCTCGCCGGGCGGGCCGGCGGGGTCGTCGGGCACGGGCCTGCGGCGGCGCGAGACGGCCCACAGGCCGGCGCCGGCGAGCCCGACGATCATGCCGACGCCGCCCATCACGTCGTTGAGGCGGACGCGGCCGTCGGCCTGGTCGTAGGCCTCGAGCAGCGGCCGGATTTCGCGCGCGACCGCGCGGTCGACGCTCGCCTGGACCAGTTTTGCCAGTGCGTCCCGGTCGAGCGGCGCGCAGGCCGCGGCCTCGGCCGGCCCGGGCTGGGCCGGGACGACGAATGCCGGGGCAGGGGCGGTCGCCTGAGGCGTCGCCGTGGCCGGTTCGGCCGAAAGCTGGCCGGCGAGCCGGTCGGCCAAAATTTCGGCGGCGGCAAAATGGCCGTCGCCGGCATCGACCGTCACCGAATAGTCTTCTGCGTGATCGGGACGCCAGCGGAACCCGCCCTCGTCGTCGGTCTTTCCGCGATGGACGGCCGTGCCGGAGCCGTTCTTCACGATGAAGTCGACACCCTCGGGCCGTCCGCCGCCGATGAAGAAGGCGTAGCCGGTGATCGCGCCGTCCTCGACGGTGGCAAAGACTTTCAGCCGATGCGCCTCCGCCGGGTTTTGCCCGGCCGCGAGGAGCATCGTCAGCGCCAGTGCGAAAACGGCGAGGAACGAAGCGAGGGCGCGTCTCGTGCCGATGGCGGGAGACCATGGCCTCGTCCTTCGAGACGCCCGCTCACGCGGGCTCCTCAGGACGAGGTTGGACCCTGTCGCCGTTGGTCTCATGCCGGCCTCCCTGCCGGGCTCGCCAGCAGCGCCGGCCGGACTTTTAGGAGAAAGCCGACCACGAGCGCGGTGATCACCGCCTCGGCGGCGGCGAGCGGGACATAAGTGACGGCGACGATCTTTGCGCTCGGCAAATACTCCGCCGACGACAACGCCAGTGCGAGAGAGACGCAGCCCGCGGTGCCGAGCACCGCGAGTGCGGCCACCAGCCCGGCGACCGCCACCGCCCGGCGGGGCTGCGCGGCATCGATCAGCGGGCGGGCCAGCGCGGCGAAGACCACGCCGGGAAAGGCGATGTCGACCACGTTGACGCCGAGCGTCGTCAGGCCGCCGAAGCCGAACAGCGCCGCCTGGAGCAACAGCCCGACAAAGACCGCGGGGATCGCCCGCACGCCGAGCACCAGCCCCATCAGGCCGGACAGCAGAAGATGGATGCTCGACGGCCCGACCGGCACCGACACCAGCGACACCACGAAGAAGACGGCCGCCAAAATGGCGGTCTTCGGGATGTCGCGCTCGTCGAGCCGGCGCAGGCCGAGCGCGAGACCGCCGGCGGCGAGCACGCCGCCGCCGATCAGCACCGGGACCGAGAGCACGCCGTCGGGGATGTGGGCCATTCGGGGGACTTCGTCGAGAGTCGAGCCGCCGCGCCGGTCACTTCTTCGCCGGGGCGGCCGGCATGTCGGTCGCCTTCACCCAGACCAGGCCGCCGAGCTCGGTCTTGGCCGGCTTGCCCTCCGGGCTCTTGGCGTCCGGCCCGTCGACCAGCGCGGCAAAGCCCCACCAGCCGGCGCGCGGCATCGCGTAGCTGAACACGCCGTTCTGGTCGGCCCGGATCACCTGGGTGACGAAGGCGTCGTTCGGCGCCTCGACCGAGCCGTCGTTCACCCACTCGACCTCGATCTCGGCGAACGGCACGGGCTTGCCATCGGCCCGCACGAGGCCGGTGAAGACGTTGCCGGTCCACAGGCCGGTCGGGCGGCTCAGATACTCGATCTCGACCGGCAGGCCGACCAGCTCGGTCCAGCCCTCGCCGGAGGCGAAGCCGTCGACCACCACCTTGCTGTAATGGGTGATCCACTTCTTCTCGGCCGGCTCCCAATAGGGCGCAGGCTCGACGAAGAACACCGCGGCGCCCGGCTCGGTCAGCGTCTTGGAGAGCGTCCAGGCGGTCTTGCCGTCGACCGGCTTCTTCTCGAGCGCGCCGGAGAGATCCTCGGTCTTGCCGCCGACCACCACGCCGACCTTTTTCGGCTTGGCCATCTCCATCGTCGGGCCGCGCTCCATCGGGTGGGTGAAGACGAGGTCGAGCAAGACCTTGCCGCCGTCCGGAAGCACGTCGGCGGAGGGCAGGATCTCCTGGAAATGCGCAAAGGCCGGCGAGATCGCGAGCGACAGCAGGGCGGCGAGAGGCAGAGTACGGCGGTGCACGGGAGGCTCCGAGGGCAGGGCGCCGGGCGGCGCGGTATGATCTTTCGACAAAAACATCATAACAGAGTCCGCCCGCGCTGTCGCGGCCGACATCGCCGCCTTGCGGCCGGCGCCGGGCGGGCCTTTGCTGGACGCGGAAGGACGCCGGAAGACGCGGTGACCGGGTGGTTGCGCCCGGTCGGTAAAATCGTCCGATCGGATTCGCGAAAAGTGCTCGGAAAATCGTCGCCGCGCCGGTGGCGCGATACTCACGATGTCGCGACCTCGCCGGGGAACGCGGGCCGCGAAGGGTGGCGCAGCACCGCACGCTAGGGTAATTTACGTATGATCACTCAGGGCTAGCCCCGGCCGCCGTGGCGGGGCGCATTCGGTCGGAGACAGCGTGCCCCACCGCTCGCCGCCCCAAGGCTCGCCTCACGCCTCCCGAGGGCCGCACGCGGTGCCGCACGAGCGCCGCCGCGACGTCCGCGTGGTGGTCAGCCTGCCCGGCCGTTACATTCTCACCCGCCGTCGCGGGTTCGACGGCCGCTTGCCGGAATATGCCTGCCGGCTGGTCAACATCTCGCCGAACGGCATGGTGTTGGCCGGGCCGGTGGTCGGCACGGTGGGCGAGCCGGTGGTCGCCTATGTCGACGAGTTCGGCCGGCTCGCCGGCAAGGTCTTGCGCACGCTCTATGGCGGGTTCGCCGCCTCGATCGACGCCGGCGCGGATCTGCGCGAAAAGCTCGAGGCAAAACTCGACTGGCTCGACAAGCACCAGCGCGACGATCTGCCGAACGCCCGCCGCCACAAGCGCATCGTGCCGCTGAGCCCGCACTCGACGCTGATCATGCCGGACGGGCAGGTGGTGCCGTGCTTCGTGATCGACATGTCGGCCTCGGGCGTCGCGGTGTCGGCCGAGACGAAGCCGCCGATCGGCATGCCGCTCGCGGTCGGCAAGGTGGTCGGCCGGGTGGTGCGGCACTTTCCTGAGGGGTTCGCGGTGCATTTCATGCAGCCGCAGGAGCAGCGCTTTCTCGAGCAGCTGCTGATCAAGCCGCCCGCCGCGCCGCGCACGGTGCCGGACGCGACGCCCGCCCGCGAGGTGGTGCTGATCGACGTCGAGGAGCCGGCCGACCGGAGGTGAGGCCGGGCATTTGCGGGCGGACCGGACCGCCCGGTCGGACCGCCCGGCCGGACCGCGCCGTCAGACCGCGAGATTGTCGATCAGCCGGGTGGTGCCGATCTTGGCGGCGACCAGGAGGCGGATCGGCCCGTCGCGGCGGGAGGTGATCGGCGCCAGCGTCTCGGCGTGGCGGGCCTCCAGATAATCGACGGCAAAGCCTTCGGCTTCCAAACCCTTGCGGCCGGCGGCGAGCGTCGCGGCGATCGGCCGGCGGCCGGCGATCTTTTTCGCGCAGGCCTGGAGCGTTCGGTGAAGCGCCGGCGCGCGGGCGCGCTCCTCCTGCGAGAGATAGACGTTGCGCGACGAGCGGGCGAGGCCGTCCTTTTCGCGGACGATCGGCACCGGCACGATCTTCACCCGGAGATCGAGGTCGGCGGCCATCCGCGTCACCACCGCGAGCTGCTGAAAATCCTTTTCGCCGAACATCGCGAAATCGGGCCGCACCTGGCCGAACAGCTTCGACACCACGGTCGCGACACCGGCGAAGAAGTGCGGGCGAAACGCGTCCTCGAGCCCGGCGAGCGCCGGGCCTTCCGGCACCACCCGCGTGGCGAAGCCGTCCGGGTACATCACCTCGGGCGACGGCGCCCAGACGAGATCGACGCCGAGCTCCGACAGCGCCGCAACGTCGTCGTTCAATGTCCGGGGATAGCTCGAGAAATCCTCGTTCGGCGCGAACTGGGTCGGGTTCACGAAGATCGACACCACGACGCGCTTCGCCTTGCGCTTCGCCCGCTTCACCAGCGTCAGATGGCCGGCATGCAGCGCGCCCATGGTGGGCACCAGCGCGACGGTCTCACCCGCGGCGCGGAAGCGCGTGAGCGTGCGGTCGAGGGTTTTCAGCGTGTGGGCGACGGGAGGCGACGAGGGGCGGGGCATCGGCGTAAAAGCTCGGGAGAGGGGCGCGAGAGAGTCGCGGAGGTCGCAGCCGCCATTCGGATGCACCGCACGGCGGCGCGGGCCGGTGGCGGCGTACTCCGCTGGGGACGATCGCGACGCGGGTCACGACTTGGGACCGGTGGTACTGATAACTTGACCGTGCGGCGCGATCAAAACAATTATCGGCCGCCGTGGAGGACCCCATGTTCATCGAGCCGGATCGTCGGGAGGCAGCGCAGCGCGGTCCGCTCTCGGCGCACGTCGTGGTGCTCGGCAACGAGAAGGGCGGCTCCGGCAAGTCGACCACCGCGATTCACCTCGCGGTCGCGCTGATGAAGGCCGGCCAGCGGGTCGCCACCATCGACCTCGACTCGCGCCAGCAGACGCTGACCCACTATCTCGAGCGCCGCCGCCTGTGGGCGCGCAAGGTGGCCAAGCCCGTCGAGATGCCGCTGCATTTCTGCATCGCCCGCGGCGAGGGCTTGCGCATCGACGAGAACGAGGCGGCCGAGTTCGGCCGCTTCGCCGACGCGATCGCCGAGATCGAGCACCGCCACGATTTTTTGGTGATCGACACGCCCGGCACCGACACCTACCTGTCGCGCCTCGCCCATTCGATGGCCGACACGCTGGTGACCCCGCTCAACGACTCGTTCCTCGATTTCGACGTTCTGGGCACGGTCGATCCGCAGACGCTGGAGATCACCGGGGCGAGCCATTATGCCGAGCTGGTGCGCGAGGCGCGCCGGCAGCGCCGCATCGTCGACGGCAAGGTCACCGACTGGGTGGTGGTGCGCAATCGCCTCTCGACGCTCGGCTCGCGCAATCGCCGCGTGGTCGGCGAGGGGCTCTCGACGCTGGCCCGCCGGCTCGGCTTCCGCTTCGTCGAAGGCTTTTGTGAGCGCGTGGTTTATCGCGAGTTCTTCCCACGCGGTCTCACCGCGCTCGACGAGCTGGACGAGGCGGCGCTCGGCACCAAGCCGAGCATGTCGCACGTCACCGCGCGGCTCGAGGTGCAGGGGCTGGTGTCGAGCCTGATGCTGCCGCTCGACGCCCGCGGCAAGAAGCGCGCCGAGGCGCGGGCCGAATGGTTCATGAGCGCGTTCCGTCCGCTCGACGTCGACGACGTTCTGGTCGACGAGCCGGCACCCGAGCCGGCCGGCGCCGATCCCGCGCCGCTGCCGGCATTGGCGCAAGCGCGCCGGCCCGCCCCCCCGCGGTCGTCCGCCACCGCCGCACCGCCGCCACCCCCGCCGGCGCGCTGAAAGGTTCGCCGGTCTCCCGTTGCGGCCTCCCTGCGGCATCCTCCCCGATTGCGAAAGCGCTGCGACGAAACCACCTAGGCTCCATGAACGGACAGAGGATTCGTCGGCGCCGCGAGAGCCGTGCGAGGCGCGAGAACCGCGAGGTCCGAGAGAGGAGCCGCCATGGCGAAGCCGCCCGACCGCTCCTCTGAGCGGCCCCCGACCGAGCGGCCGACGACGCAGGTGTCGTCGCGCGGCGAGATCGACGCCTTTCTCGAGACCGTGCGGTCGCTCGGGCCCGCCGGCACGCCGGGCCGGCGCGGCCGGCTGGTGTTCGCCCTCGACGCCACCATGAGTCGCCAGCCGACCTGGGACCGCGCCTGCCGGCTGCAGGCCGAGATGTTCGAGGAGACCGCGGCGATCGGCGGGCTCGACGTCCAGCTCGTCTATTTCCGCGGATTCGGCGAGTGCCGGGCCTCGCGCTTCGTGTCCGACCCGCGCGCGCTCGCCCGCCTGATGGAGCGGATCGACTGCCGCGGCGGCCACACCCAGATCGGCAAGGTTTTGGCTCACGCCCGCCGCGAGGCCGAGGCCGACAAGGTGCAGGCGCTCGTCTATGTCGGCGACGCGATGGAGGAGGCGGTCGACGACCTCGCGGCCAAGGCGGGCGAGCTCGGCCTGCGCGGGGTGCCGGCCTTCATGTTCCAGGAGGGGCACGACCCGGTCGCCGAGCAGACGTTTCGCGAGATCGCCCGGCTCACCCGCGGCGCCTATTGCCGGCTGACGCCGGGAGCGGCCGACGAGCTCGGCCGGCTGTTGCGCGCCGTCGCCGCCTATGCGAGCGGTGGCCTGGCGGCGCTCGATCGCCTCGCGCCGCGCAACCCGACCGCCCTGCGCCTCTTGGAGCAATTGAAGTAGATTTGGAGCAGCTGAAATAGATGGGCCTTTTGATCGGCCTCGCCGCCCTGATCCTGATCCTGGCGCTCGCCAAGGGATTTTCCGCCGCCGACCCGAAGGGGCTCGCCAAGGGCGCCCGCTATGCCGGGGGCGTCGTGCTGGCGGCGCTCGGCGCCTTCCTCACGCTGCGCGGGCAGTTCGGCATCGGCCTGCCGATCGGGCTCGCCGGGCTCGGCATGCTCGGCGTGCTGCCGTTCGGCGCCGCCTCGCTCGGGCGGCGCACCCGGAAGAGCCCGGGGCAGGTGTCGCGGGTGCGGGCCGCCTGCGTCGAGATGGAGCTCGACCACGACAGCGGGGCGATGCGGGGCCGCGTGCTCGCCGGTCGTTGCGCCGGGGCGGCACTCGACGATCTCGACGAGGCGACGCTCGTCGGCCTCCTCGCCGAGTTCGACGAGGAGAGCCGCACGCTGCTAGCCGCATATCTTGACCGCCGCAGTCCCCGCTGGCGTGAGCACGCGCAGGCGGGTGACACGGCGGGCGAGAGCCGCGCGGCGAGTTCCGGCAAAATGACGGAACAGGAGGCTTATCAGATCCTTGGCCTTGAGCCGGGGGCGAGCCCCGAGGAGGTCGGCCGGGCCCACCGGCTGCTCATGAAGAAACTGCATCCCGACCAGGGGGGGTCGACGTGGCTCGCGGCCCGGGTCAACGAGGCCAAGGAGGTCCTGCTTCGCGGACATCGATAGGGACTCCAACGCAACGCACTCAACGCTCGATGTTCACCGCCAGCGGCTCCGATACACGAGCCGCCGAGCAAGGCCTCCGAAAGATCCCCCGTGTTTCCGGTGGGTGGGTTTTTTCTCTGCTGAAAGGCCGCGACGGCGAAGGGACCGGGCGGGCTCCTGTTCCCGTGGGTCCCCGGCGCCCCGGCCGCTTTGCGGTTCCGGGGGCGCCGTCGTGAAGGCCGAAGACGGTGGGCGCCGCGCCGGCGCCCGGAAACGTTGGCTCCTCGATCCGTCAGTTCTTGATCGTCAGGCAGGCGAAGTTCCGGCGCTTGAGGTAGCGGCAGGCGGCCTCGGCCGAGCGCCGCTCGAACCCGGCGAAGCGGGCGCGATAGAAGGTGCGGTCGTCCTTGACGACGGTCTCGGTGAACGGATCGGCGTCGGCCAGCACGCTCTTGGCCTTGGACTGGGCCATGTCGAGCCGGTTCTTGGCCTCGCTCTCGGCCTCGAAGGCGCCGATCTGGATGATCCAGCCCGACCGCACGACCTTTTCCGGCTCGTTGCGCTTGGTGTCCTGCTTGGCGTCGCGGGTGGACGCGCTGGCCAGCGCGTAGGTGGCGTCCGGATCGCCGGTGGCGACGGTCACCGTACGGGCGGCCGGGGTCGGCGCGGTGGCCGGAGCGACAGCGACCGGCGCCGGGGTCGGCGCCACCGCAGCGACGGTCGGCTGCGGAGCCGGCGCCTGCGGGCGGATCGCACCGATATGGGTGCGCACCGGCTGCACCGGCATGTGGGCGAGCGGCGGCGTCATGGCGGCGGTGCGGGTACCGTCGAGCTTCACGCGGATGGTCTTGACCAGGATCGGCTTGATCGGGTCGATCGGCTGCGCCTTGGCGGGCTCGCTGCGGTTGGCGGGGGCCGGGCGCGGCAGCACCGCGACCACCGTGTCGTCGGCGCCGCCGGCGGCCTCGGCGACCAGCGGAGCGGTCCGGCGCGGCGACGCGTCGTCGATGTACTTCTCCAGCAGGCTGCGCATCTTGGCGTCGCGGGCGCCGGACGAGCGGCCGCCCAGCACCACCGCCACCAGATGGCGGCCGTTGCGGCGCATCGACGAGACGAGGTTGAAGCCGGAGGCGCGGATGAAGCCGGTCTTGATGCCGTCGACGCCCTTCACCGAGCCGAGCAGGCGGTTGTGGTTGCGGATGACGCTGCCGCGGAAGGTGAAGGAGGGGATCGAGAAATACTTGTACTGCTTGGGGAAGCGGTCTTGGATGGCGCGCCCGAGCAGGGCCTGGTCGCGGGCGGTGGTGACCTGGTCGTCGTTCGGCAGGCCGGAGGCGTTGCGATAGACCGTCTTCGACATGCCGAGCGCGCGCGCCTTGCGCGTCATCATCTTGGCGAAGTCGTCCTCGTCGCCGGCGATCGCCTCGGCGATCACCACCGCGGCGTCGTTGGCCGAGCGGGTGACGAGGCCGCGGATCGCCTGGTCGACGGTGATGGTCTGCCCCGGCTTGACGCCGAGCTTGGTCGGCGACTGGGCGGCGGCGTGCGCCGACACCTTCAGCGGCGTCTCGAGATCGAGCTTGCCGGCCTCCAGGCGCTCGAACAGCAGGTACAGCGTCATGATCTTGGTGAGGGAGGCGGGGTGGCGAATGCCGTCCGCCGCCGCCTCGTGCAGAACCTTGCCGGTGTTGGCGTCCACCACGATCGCCGCGTAGGGCGGATTGTAGCCGCCGCCGCGGGCGGCCCGGTGCCGGCGACTGCGGGCGTCGGCGTTGTCCAGCACCAGCGCGACCGCGGTCACGCAGGTGAGCACGCCGATCGCGATCGTGCGCAGGCCGCGCGATTTCCCCAATGCCAGGAGCATGGTTTCCCCTCATCCCATCGAGCGCGTTGGCGGCGCCCGGTGTCCCGGAATTCTCGATTGGGCCGTCCGCTCCGATGCCGAGCCGGCGGCGGCTCACGAGATCGTTACCGGCCAAATCGGGCGTCAACGAGACGATGTGAGCCCGTACCGTAGGGGGCGGCCGTTTCGAAACGGTTAACGATTCCTTTGGGGAACCTGCAGAATTTGCCGGTTATGCTGCACTGCAAAAAAGAAACTTGCAAAATTGTGCACCGCAACATAAATTGGGGTCGGGTTGCAACGTACGGTTCGCACACGAGGCCGCCGCTTCCGGACTTCGCTTCACGACCGTGCGATTGCCGCCGGAGAAGGCAACCGGGAGACGTCCGATGACCAATTCGATGGACAACGTGCAGGCCTACGGCAAGGAGAGCATGGACGCGGCGATGAAGTCGCTCGGGATGTTCTCGAAGAGCGTCCAGGCGATCGCGCTGGAGACCGCCGATTACTCGAAGCGCTCGCTCGAGCAGGGCACCGCGGCGATGGAGAAGATCCTCGGCGCCAAGTCGCTCGATACCGCCGTCCAGGCGCAGTCCGACTATCTCAAGACCGCGTTCGAGGGCTTCATCGCCCAGTCGAACCGGATGAGCGAGCTCTATGCCGATCTCGCCAAGGAGATGTTCAAGCCGTACGAGGGCATTCTCGGCAAGGCGCCGGCGATGCCGTTCGGCACCCAGGCCGGCAGCTGATCGCGGCACCGGCGGGCCGCGCCCCCGGCCGACGGGCGGCGAGGCGCTGCCGAGTACGAGAGACGGAAGACGAGAGACCGAATACGAAGAAGAGCCCGGCGGGCCGCGCCGGGCTCTTTCTCGTTCGGGCGGTGGGGAGCGGGGGCCGCTTGCCGAGTCCGTACGCCGCGAGCGGCTCGCCGCGAGCGGATCACCCCGAGAAGGCTCGCCACGAGTGGCTCATACCAGCCTTCGTTATGCCTGACCGATGATGGCCCAGCCTCGCTGT
>NZ_AKZI01000145.1 GCF_000293785.1 Rhodovulum sp. PH10
GGAATCACAACCGATTCCCGAGACTCAACAACTTCTCGGATCGGCTCTTCAAGCGCCGGCGAGTGGGGGCGGTACGTCTATGTGTTGTCGGAGGGGCACACTCGAATCCCTTTGCGGCTGCCTCACCCCGCTATAGAGGTTGCGCTGTTGCTCGACGCTTGCCAAGGACCCGTGCATCTGGGATAGGAGACAATCCTTGGCTGATCCTGTCTCTCGGCCCCGGGAGGCAGCATCGGCCGGGGCGCCGCGTTGGCCTCGGCGGGAAGCGGCCTTATCGATTTGGGAGAGCTGAATGGCGACCTACAGCGTTACTGGGGACAGCACGGACAACATTACGATCACCGGCACCGTTGCCGAGGATACGATCGGCGTCGAGAACGCCGGCGGCGTTTTCACCATCTATGGCGGGCGCGGCGAAGGCGATGCGGCCGACACGGATGACGTCATCACAATCGGCGATAGCGTCGACGCTTATGGCACGTTCGACGTCTTCGGCAATGGCGGTGACGACTCGATCACTGCGACGTTTGCCGACAGCGCCGTGACGGCGACCGTGATCGGCGGCGCCGGCGACGACTCGATCACCATGACGGGCGGCGACTCCACCTCCACCATCGTCGTGGCGGGCAGCTCGGGCCTCGATACCATCTCGGTCGACAGCGCCGATGGTGACGTCACGATCTACGGCGGCTCGGGCGCGGCCGATGCGGCCGATAGCGCCGATTTCATTACGTTCGGCGGGGCGGGGACCTTCGACGTCTTCGGCAACGGCGGTGACGATACCGTCTCTGGTGATCTTGATGCTGGTGGTGATGCCAACGTCTATGGCGGCGGCGGCGACGACGTCCTCTCGGTCGCCAATGGCGACTCGACCTCGGTAGTGACCGTGACGGCCGGCTCCGAGGCGGACACCGTCTCGGTGACTGGCGCCGCCGGCGATGTCACGATCTATGGCGGCTCCGGCGAGGCCGACGCGGCCGATGGTGCGGACTCCATCAGATTCGGCGGGGCGGGGACCTTCGACGTCTTCGGCAACGGCGGTGACGATACGGTCTCTGGCGCGCTCACCGGTGGCGGTGATGCAAATGTCTATGGCGGTGGCGGCAGCGATGACATCACCGTCGGTGGCGGCGATTCGACCTCGGTGGTGACCGTGACGGCCGGCTCCGAGGCGGACACGATCGACGTGACGGGTGACGGCGGTTCCTACACGGTCTATGGCGGTTCGGGCGAAGCCGATTCGGCGGACCTGGCGGATGTCATCACCGCGCACGACTCCGGCGACTTCACGATCTACGGGAACGGTGGAGACGATACCATCGATCTCTCCGATATCGACGTAACCGATTCGGGGACTGTCGTGACGGCGTATGGCGGTGCCGGCGACGACGCCTTCTCGGTGGGCGCCGATACCGCCGCCACCTTCGTCCTGAGTGGTGGTGGTGGTGACGATACCTATCTCGTCACTCAAGGCGCCGGGGCCGATTCGGCCGGTGCGTCCACCGGCGAGGGAATCGTCACCATCACCGACTTCGAGGTGGGCAGCGGCGATCAGCTGAACATCAACACCGGTGATTCTACCGATCTGGTGGTCGGTGTAACGGTCTCTAGCTCTGCTACGCTCCAGGATGCCCTCGACGCTGCCGCTGCCGCTGCTGTCGATACCGGCGACATCGGGGTCGTGATCTACGGGGGCAGTGCATATGCCGTTGTCGAGGGCGGTGGCGATCTCACTGCTTTGGACAGCACAGATCAAGTCATCAAGCTGACCGGGGTGACCGACCTCAATGTGATCGATCAGATCACTGCGGTGGCGTAGTTCGCGCCGACATCATGAACACGAAAGGGGCGGCTCCGGCCGCCCCTTTCTCGGTTGCTCGTTCGATCGGTCCCGTCGTGATCTGGCCAGGATTTTCGGCAATCCATGGTTCGGGCCTCGACTGGGCGGCCAAGGCACACGAGGCGGCCCGTCGGGTTCGGTTCATCCGACCGGCGAATAGGTAGGCATGACTCCTCGCGGAAATCTCCTTCAGGACGCGCTGCGCCACAGCGTTCGGCCGCTCGCCTTCGTCTTCTTGTTCAGCGCGGTCAGCAACGTGCTGTTCCTGGCTTTTCCGCTGTACATGACCGAGGTCTATGGGCGCGTCTTCTACAGCCAGAGCATCGGCACGCTGGTGATCCTGACCACCGGGGTCCTGGTCGTCTTCCTGATCCAGGGCACCGTCGACACGCTGCGGTCGCGTGTGATGATCCATTACGGGGCGGTGTTCGATCGGCTCCTGTCACGTCACGTCTTCGCCGCGCTGTTCGCGAGCGACCTCGACGGTGCGGGCCAGCAGAGTCAGGCCTTGCGCGACCTCGACGTGTTTCGCCAGTCGATCACCGGAGCGGCGCTGGCGGCGGTGCTCGATCTGCCGTGGGTGCCGATCTTCATCGCCATCCTGTTCGTGATCGATCCCTATGTCGGCACCCTCACGCTGGTCGGTGGGCTCGTCCTGCTCGCGCTCGCTTATGCCCAGGATCGTGTCAGCCGGCGCGCGCTGCAGGAGGTCAACGAGGCGGCGCTGCGCGGCTATCGCTTCACCGACATGGCCGTGCGCAATGCCGAGGTGGTGCGGGCACTCGGCATGCTGCCCGCGATCGGTGCTCGCTGGCACGGTGATCGCGCCACGGTGATTTCCGGTCAGGCGCGGGCGAGCGAGCTCGCCGGCCTGATCGGCGACACGATCAAGTTCGTCCGGATGTCGATCCAGGTCGGCGTCATCGCGCTCGGCGCCTATCTGGTGCTGAAGCAGGTGTTCGGTCCTGGCGTTCTGTTCGCCAACATGATCCTGTCCGGCAAGGCGCTCCAGCCGCTCGACCGGGTGGTCGCCTCCTGGCATCAGCTCGTCGAAGCGAACATGGCCTATCGCCGCCTGCGCGGCGTTCTCCAGGACTACAGCCCGCCGGATCATACGACGGCACTGCCCATTCCGGCCGGCGCGCTCAGCGTGGAGCGTGTCACGTTTCAGCTGCCGGACATGCCGAAGCCGCTGCTGAAGGACGTGTCGTTCTCGCTCCAGCCGGGGGAGGCGCTCGGCGTGGTCGGGCCGTCCGGCGCCGGCAAGTCCACCTTGTCGCGGCTCATCATCGGCATCTGGCGCCCGACCGGCGGCCATGTTCGGCTCGACGGCGCCGATGTCCATGCCTGGGAGCGCACCGCCTTCGGGCGGCACGTCGGCTATCTGCCGCAGGACACCGAGCTGTTCACTGGAACGGTGCGCGACAACATCGCCCGGTTCCGCTCGGATGTGACCGACGCGGCAGTCGTCCAGGCGGCGCAGGACGCCGGTGTTCACGACCTGATCGTTCGCCTTCCGCACGGCTACGAAACGCCTCTCGGCGCGAACGGGATGGTGCTGTCGGTCGGCCAGCGCCAGCGGCTCGGCTTGGCTCGCGCCCTTCTCGGCGAGCCCTCGCTGGTCGTGCTGGACGAGCCGAACGCCAACCTCGACACCGAGGGTGAAGCCGCCCTCCTTCAGGCACTCGCGTCACTGAAGGCGCGTGGCGCGACGGTGGTGATCGTCTCGCACCGGGCGAGCGTGTTTCGGCACGTGGACAAGATGCTGGTGATGCGGGACGGTCAGGTCGAGGCGTTCGGTAGCCGCGACGCCATCCTCGCCCGCATCATGCGGCCCGCTCCGGCGGCGCCGCGCTCGACGCCGGAGGTCGCTTCCTCGCCGGCTCCGGCGGCGGTCGCCGCCCCGGCCGACAAGACCGCGGAGGACGTCGGATGACTGCCGCGACGGAAAAGACCGGAAAAGCGCTCGGAGTCATCGGGCGCAAGACCATCATCGACCCGCAGCGTGCGGCCGGTTTGCCGGAAGCGCGCACCGTTGCTCCTCTCGACTTCACCGATCGTTCCGTGCCGCCCGAGCTGCATGCGCGGGTGCAGAGGCCGATCCTGCTCGGCGTTCTGGTCACCTTGTTCTTCGTCGTCGGCGGGTTCGTCTGGGCGTGCTTCGCCCCATTGGCGGGCGCCGTCGTCGCGCAAGGCTTCGTGCGCGTCGAGGACAATCGAAAGACCATCAAGCACCGTGATGGCGGTATCGTCCGCGATATCCTGGTCGAGGAAGGACAGGAGGTCTCCGCAGGCCAGACCTTGATGCTGCTCGACGACGTCATCCCGCGGGCGAACGTCGATGTTCTCCGGGCGGGCTATCGGTCCGCTCTGGTGCAGCGTGCCAGGCTGGAGGCCGAGCGCGACGATGCCGCCAGCATGTCGTTGCCGCCGGAACTCGCGGAACAGGCGAACGAGCCAGCCGTGCAGGCTCTGCTGCGAGACCAGGAAAACCTGTTCGCGTCGCGACAGGCCGCGTTGGAAGGTCAGCTCGACGTCTTGAGCAAGAGGAAGGAGCAGCTCGCCACGCGTGTCAAAGGACTCGAGGCGCAGTTGGCGGCCACCGAGGAGCAGGCCAAGTTCGTCGACGACGAGCTTCAGGGCGTGTTGCAGTTGTTCGACCAAGGCCTGGTGCCGAAGACGCGGGCCCGCGCTCTGCAGCGCACCGCCGCCGATCTCGCCGGCAACAAAGGGGCGACCGTCGCCGAGATCGCTCGCACCCAGCAGCAGATGGGCGAGACCGAGTTGCAGATCGTCCAGCTCCGTCAGCAGCGTGCCGCCGAGGTCGCGGATGGGTTGCGCGACGTTCAGAATCGCATTTCGGATGCGTTGCCGCGGCTGCGAGCGGCGGAGGAGACGCTCGCTCAAACGCGGGTGTTGGCTCCGGTCACGGGCTACGTCTTGAACCTCACGCAGTTCACGCGGGGGGGCGTGGTCGGTGCGGGGGAACGCTTGCTCGACATCGTACCGACCGACACACCGCTGGTTCTGGAAGCCCGCGTAAAGCCGGACGAGGCCTACGAGGTCGCGCCCGGCATGGACGCCAACGTGAAGCTGTCCACTTATGAGGCGCGCCGCCTGCCGATGATCCCGGCCCGGGTGACCAAGGTGTCCGCCGATCGGCTGCAGGATCAGCGGACCGGCGAGCCGTACTTCACGACGGAGCTCGCGATTGCGCCCGATACGCTGCGTGACCTCGGCCAACAGGTGCGTGTCTATCCCGGCATGTCGGCGACGGTGATGATCGGCACGGGCGAGCGGACGGTTATGGATTACCTGATGGCGCCGGTGCGAGACAGTTTGCGCAGCGCGTTGAAGGAGCGGTGATTTCCTAGGGACGCGAAAGAGGACCGTGGATCTGCAAGTAGGACCCAGTATTTCAACAGCGGCCGGATAGTAGGCTCCTTCGAGGCCGAAAGAATCAAAGTGGAACGCTCCTTTTTGAAATGAGTGCGGTGCGGTAAAATGGCCTCTATCCTGATTACTATTCCACATTATTTCCAAGAGCGGGGGGATCCTCGCTATGCTTCGACCAACGGGAACTCTTCGGAGCGCGCTAAGGCGCTCGGAGCTGCTATGTCCGGGCTTTACCGTTGCTTTGGTCGCGGCATAGCCGAGTACTCCATCGAGAAGCGAGCCGCCACGCCTGGGCCTGAACGGTACGAGCTAACGATTGCTGTTGTAACGAACAAGGATGATCATCTACTTTCTTTTCTGCCTGAGCAAAAGGGATTGTACAAGCATGTCGTGGCAGAAATTGACGACCCTATGTTCTTGGGATTTGCGTGTCAGCGCTATCTCGGAGAGTTGGCTGGGCGATACGATTGGTACGGGTTTATGGAAGACGATCTAATCGTCCACGACCCGTTCCTATTGGCTAAGCTGAATCACTTTTCACGAACGTTTGGAAACGACAAGGTGCTCCAACCGAACCGATTCGAGTGCAGAGTGACGGGAACAATAAAGACCTTCTACGTCGATGGCCCCATACGAAAAGGCGCTGTCGACAAGATTAGGCCGATCCAACTCGGCGAGCGCCTGTCGTGTAGCTATTTGGGGCGTGAGATCGAGTTCATCGAGGCGAGGAACCCTCATTCTGGTTGTTATTTTTTGAACGCCCAACAAATGGCGTATTGGGCGTCTCAAGAGTACTTTGCAAAGCCTTCAAGTGCATTTATTGGTCCTTTGGAGAGTGCGGCAACACTTGGCTTGCTCCAAACATTTCGTGTCTTCAAAACGGCGCCCCGTTATCTGGATTATTTGGAGATAGAGCACTACGGAAACAAGTTTATTTCCGGAGTCGGGTGATCGCGGGCTATCGGGATGGACCAAAACCTTGTTCTCGTCACCGGCGGCGCCGGCTTCCTCGGCTCGCATCTGTGCGACCGCCTGATCGCGGCCGGCTACGAGGTCCTGTGCCTCGACAACTTCTATACCGGCACGCGGCGCAACGTCGCCCACCTGATCGGCCACAAGAATTTCG
>NZ_AKZI01000146.1 GCF_000293785.1 Rhodovulum sp. PH10
GTCGCCGCCACCGCGAGCGGCGGCGCCGGCGCCACCCCGCCCGGCGGCCCAGGGGGGGCCGGCGGCCCAGGGGGGGCCGGCGGCGAGCCGGCGCGCCCGGCGCCCCAGATCGACTTTCCCTCGGCCGATTCGATTCCCGCCGTCAGCATCATGAACCCGGAGCCGTCCGGTCCGCCCGGTGCGGCGCTCAGAGGCGGCGACGGGGCCTCCTCCCGCGGCGCCGCCGCCGCGCCGTCCGGGCCGGTGCCGACGCCGCATCCGCGGCCGGCCCGTACCCAGGCGCGCACGACCCACCGTGCGCCGGCCCGTCCGGCCGCGCCGCCCGCCCAGGCTCCGGCCGCGCCGTCCGCTCCCGATGCCCCGGCGCCCGAGCCGCTGCCGCCGGCTGCCGCCCAGTGACCCGTCGACGAAAAAAATGCCCCTGCATCTCGTGAAGCTGTGCGTCGGCTGCGACAGCGTCGCCGACCTCGAAGACTGGATCCGCCAAAAGCGCGCCGCACGGCCGAAGGGAAGCCCGGACGAGCACGTGCACGTCACCCGCATGGTGCCGAAGCGCGCCGACGAGCTTTTGGGGGGCGGCGGCTCGCTCTACTGGGTGATCCGCGGCGAGCTGATGTGCCGCCAAAAGCTGCTCGACGTGCGCCCGTTCGTCGACGCCGACGGGGTGGGGCGCTGCGCGCTGGTGCTCGATCCGGCGGTGGTGCTGGTCGAGCCGCGGCCGTGCCGGGCCTTTCAGGGCTGGCGCTATCTCGCCGACAAGGAAGCGCCCGCCGACCTTTCGCGCGCTGCGCCCGGGGCGGGGGCGATGCCGGAAGAGATGCGCCGCGAGCTGCGGGCGCTCGGGCTGCTGTGAGGGTTTGGCCGGGATCGCCGGGAGTTCTGCTTTCTGCCGCAGGATAGACGGCGGAGCGCCCGTTGTCGCTGCGTCCCTCTCTCCTCTTTCCCAGGGCCGGCGGACTTGCTTTAAGTCCGCCACCGAGGGGCAGGGGGAGCGGACGATGGCCGGGACGAGCTTGCGGGTGCCGCCCGCCTCTCTGATGCGCGTGCGGATGCGGGCGTGCTTGCGGGCGCCTGCGCGTTGCGCGTGGCGGGCGCTGCTCGTCATCCTCGCGGTCGGGGTGGTGACGGGGCTGGTGTTCGGCATTTGGCCGGGTCTCGACATCGCCATCACCGCGCGGTTCTACGATCCCGCGCAAAAAAGCTTCCCGCTCACCTACGATCCGGCGTTCCAGGCGGTGCGCGACATCAACCAGACGATCGGCCTCGTCGTGGCGATCGCCGCCGGCGTGGTGCTGATCGCCCGGCTCGCGGTGCCGCCGCGCTGGGTGTTTCTGCCGCGGGCGCTGACCGCGCGGGCGGCGGCCTTCGTGCTGGCGGCGCTGGCGATCGCGCCGGGGCTGATCATCAACGGCATCCTCAAGCCGCACGGCGGACGGCCGCGGCCGATCGAGCTGCAGATGTTCGGCGGGCCGATCGACTTCGTGCCGTGGTACAGCCCTTACGGCCAGTGCCCGAGCAACTGCTCGTTCGCCTCCGGCGAGATGTCGAGCGCGATCTGGCTCGTCTCGGTCGCGGTGCTGCTGCCGAGAGCGTGGCGGCCGGTCGGCGTCGCCGCGGTGCTTCTCTGGGCGCTCGCGGTCGGCGGCGTGCGGATCGCGATGGGCGGCCACTTCACCTCGGACGTCCTGATGTCCGCCGTGCTGACGGCGCTCACCGTGTGGGTGCTGCATCTCCTGATCGTCCGGCCCGCCGAGCCGACCGACTGACCCGACCGCCGGCACGCGCGGCGAAGACACTCACCAGGCGCGGCACACCGGCAGCGGCGGCAGCGGCCCGCGCGCGCCATCGAGTTTCACGGCGTGAAAGCCGCGCGGGCCGCCGCTCTGCTGGCCCGTCAAAGTGAGGCCGAGCGGCTGAACGGTCGAGAAATACGGCTCGACGCGTGACAGCGTCGGGCACACCGTGACGAACAGCACCGGCCCCGGCGTGTCCTTGGTGAACGGCGTGCCGAGATCGAATTGCGGGATCGCCTCGGTGCGCCACGACAGCACGGGGATGTTTCGGTCGCGCAGATAGTAGAGCAGCGCCGCCAGGTCGCCGCGCGAGTCGGACACGATGGCGGTCACGCCTTCGCGCTCCGCGAGATCGCCGGCCTTCTCGGCAAAATCCCGCCAGCCGAGCGTGCGGGCATAGGGGTTCGGGTTCTTCAGGCCGGGCAGGGCGATCCGGCTCGCATTGGCGTCGCCATAGAGCAGCAGACCTTGCGTGAGCACGCCGAGCGCGAGGCTCGCGGCGATCCAGCCCCACGCCCTTTCGCGGAGCAGGTGCGCCGCCGCGACCACCACGCCGGAGACGAAGGCGACCGCCGCCCAGTTGGCATAGGCGTGCACCGTGACGGCGAAGCCGGTGACCAGCACGATCGGAAACAGGCAGAAGGCGATCATGATGCGGTCGGGCTCGGGCAGGGTGCCGCGAATGAGCTTCCAGGTGACCACCAGCATGGTGCCGAAGATCACCGGGCCGAACACGCCGAACTGCGCCCCGAAGAACTCCAGCGCTCGCGAAAAGCTCCAGCGGACCTCCTCGCCGAGCACCAGCCCGCCGGTGTGCTCGAAGGTGACGAAGCCGGTCGAGGCGTTCCAGACGAGATTCGGCGACATCACGAGAAGCGCGATCGGCAGGGCGACCCACAGATGCGGCGTCGCCAGCGTCCGGCGGGCGCGCGGGCTGACGATCGCGGCGATGGCAATCCCCGGCACGATGTAGACCATCGCGTATTTGGCGAGCAGCCCGAGGCCGGTGGCGACGCCGAGCACCACCGCGTGGCGCCAGCGTGGCGCCTCGACGAGCTTCACGAAAGCCCACAGGGCGATGGTCCAGCACAACAGCAGCGGCACGTCGGTCGAGACGATGCGGGCGGAGAACGCCGCGCCGGTGGTGAAGGCGGTCATCAGCGCCGCCCAGAAACCCACACGCTCGTCGTAGAGCGCGCGGCCGAGCGCGTACACGGCGAGGCTGGTCGCGAGATAGAGCACCGGCGAGGAGGCGCGCACGCACCATTCGGCGCTGCCGCACACCTGCTCCGAGGTCCAGATGATCCAGGGCAAAAGCGGCGGCTTCGAATAGTAACCGAAGGCGAGATGCTGCGCCCACGACCAGTATTGCGCCTCGTCGTAGAACAGATCGACGACGGAGAGCTTCAAGCCCACGAGCCGCAGCACCGTCAGCGCGAGCAGGACGACGAGAAGGAGCGGGAGCCGTGCGAGCGGCTTCGTCGCAACGGTGTCGGACGGCACGGCGAGACGCAGGTCGGCCACGGCAGGCTACTCCGGAAGACGCTATCCGCGGCACCGCTCTGAGAGCCGCCGCCACGCTCTAGCAGCCGCCCGTCGGCGGTTCAACGAAGCGGCGGTCGCGGGTGCGGCGGGGCAGGAAACCACGGGAGCTCGTTAGGGTTACCACCCGAAATCGGCTTTTTGCGCGCGAGGGAACGACGGAATCTCCAGCCATTTCGGTTGTCCTGGTCGCAACGAGCGGGCCGCGCGAGCCGCAGGCCGGCCGACCGACAGGAGAGGTTTTTTTCCATGCAGAGATCCGTGCGGGTGACACTCGTCGCCGCGGCGGTGGCGCTGGCTCTGCCGGTGCCGCCGGCGGCGGCCTCCGACAACGCCCCGTCCTTCGTGGTGCCCGGACGGGTCGACGTGCCGGTCTATATCGACGGCCGCAATGCCGCGTGGTCGGTGGTGGAAGGCGACTGGGGCCTCTACCGCCCCGGCTGGGTGCCGCCGACGGTGATCCGGCCGCTGTGCTGCGTGCCGCGGGCGTCGCGCCGCCCGGTGCGCCACTGGTATCCGGCCGCGGTCGACTACTCGGTCGCCGAGGTGCGCGCCCGGCTGAAGCGCGACTGGCGCCCGCCGAAGCCCGGCCCGGCCTACCACCAGTCGTGGGAGGCGAACTCGGACGACGCGCCGTCGACCATCATGCCGCCGGTCTACGACGTGCCCGACGTGCTGATCGCGCCGAGCTTCCGCCGCTGGTGAGGTTGTTTTCCGCGACGCAAATCCGGTTGGCGGAACTGCCGCCGTCTGTCACCCTTTGTTCGAAGGGATCGAGGGAGTCGCCATGCGTCATCGTCGTCTGGTCGCTGCGAGCACCGCCGTCGCCGGCGTCGTCCTCGCGGGCCTCCTCACCGCCGCGCCGGCCGTGGCGCAGGGCTGCTGCGTCTCCGGCCCGGTGATCGTCTATGGCGCGCCGCCGGTGCCTCCCGTGGTGCCGCCGACCGGCTACGTGCTCGATCCCTCCGACGGGCGCCCGCCGATCTACGTTGTGAACCAGGGGCCGGTCTATTCCGGCCCGGGGATCATCGCGGTGCCGACCTATTCCGAGGGCGGCTACGCCTATGGCGCGCCGTATCCTTACGTGCACGGCCATTACGGCCCGCGCTACGGCACCGGCTATCGCCGGGCCTATCGGCCCCATGTCCGGCCGCACTTTCGCGCGCGGCCGCCGTTGCGGGTTTATGGCTCGACTATCGGCCCGGAGGAGCGTCCCTACGGCGTGCCGCCCTATGGCGCCTATGCGGTGCGCCCGGCGGCGAGCGCCAAGGTGATCCGCCTCGCCCGCGCCGCCGAGGCAACGAAGCCGCATCGCGTCGCACCCGGCGCCGTGCGGTCCGCGCCCGCCGCGCCGCGCGTGCCGAAGGCCGCGCCCGAGACGCCGCCGCTGCCGCACCCGGCGCCCGCCCGCCCCGGCGAGGAGTGGACGCGCCGCTGACGGCGGAGCACCGGCGAGACGCCCGGCTATTTCACCGCGATGCGGGTGGAGGCGACATAGAGCGCCAGCACGGTCGCGTTGGAGACGTTCAGGCTCTTGATCCGCCCCGGCATGTCCAGCCGCGCGACCGCGTCGCAGGTGGTGCGGGTGAGCTGCCGCAAGCCCTTGCCCTCGGCTCCCACCACCAGCGCCAACGGCGCCCTGAGCGGCGTCTCGGCGAGGTCGGCGTCGCCCGCGCTGTCGAGCCCGACGGTCAGCCAGCCGTTCTCCTTCAGGCTGGTCAGCGCGCGGGCGAGGTTGGTCACCGTGACGATCGGCACATAGTCGAGCGCGCCCGAGGCGGATTTTGCCAGCACGCCGGTCGCCTCCGGGCTGTGGCGGGCGGTGGTCACCACGGCGGTCACCGCGAAGGCGGCGGCGCTGCGCAAAATCGCGCCGACATTGTGTGGGTCGGTGATCTGGTCGAGCACCAGCACCAAGCCCTCCGCCGGCAGCTCGGAGATGTCCGGCGAGGGCAGGGGATCGGCTTCGGCGAGCAAGCCCTGATGCACCGCCTCCGGCCCGACGATCGCGGCGATCGCCTCCGGCCGCACCGGCTCGGGCTGAATCGGCAGCGGCACGCCCTCCTCGGCGAGCCGCTTGGCCGCGTTCTCGGTAGCGAGCAGGCGGACGAAGCGGCGCTGCGGGTTTTCCAGCGCCGCCTTCACGGTGTGCCAGCCATAGAGAATCGCCGGCCCCTCGCGGTCGCGCGGCTCGGGACGGAATTTTCCACGCGAGCCGCCGCCCGTCCGCGGGCCGAACGGCTTTCGCCCGCCACCCTTGCCGGAGGAAAAATCCTTGCCGGGCCGGTCCTCGAAGCGGCGCCCTTTTCCGGAGCGTCCCTTGCCCGGTCGTTCCTTGCCGGACGGCCCCTTGGCGGGCTCCCCGGCCGACCACGGCGTGACGGACGCGTGGGACGGCTTGCTTTTCGGCGGATCGCGGTCGGGCATGACGGTTCCAGGACGATGGAGCGCCGGGGGCGGGTCTGCCGCCGGCGCGAAAAAGCGATCCATAGCGGGCGCCGAAGGCCGCCGCCAGTCCGGCGAGCCGCCGTCTTCCGCGCCGCAGATCCGCCGGATGGCGGAAAAGCCGGATTTCGAGTTGACACCGGCAGGGTGGGTACCCATAAGACGCCCCACACGACGCGTCCCGCCCGCCGCTGCGGACGGACGATGCGCGGCGGGGGAGTGTCCCGAGCGGCAAAGGGGGCGGACTGTAAATCCGCTGGCTATGCCTTCGTAGGTTCGAGTCCTACCTCCCCCACCAATTTGATATTTCAAATAAAAAATCGAATGGCGCGACGCGGCTGCACCCGAAATTTCGGGCGGTTTCGCGCGATTGCGGGGTAAATGCGGGGTGCCGCGGACCCGCGCTGCCGGGCTCGGAAGGAGTCGGCTGTCGAACGGGCGCCGTGCGGCGTTCAGTAAGCGTCGTGGTCAGGCCACGGCTTTGAGGGCTTGCGGCGGGGCGT
>NZ_AKZI01000147.1 GCF_000293785.1 Rhodovulum sp. PH10
ATCACAGTCCCCCGAAATCACTCACTCAATTTTCGGTCAGGCTCTGAGGGCGCGGCGCAAAGGGAGGCCGGGGTGACCGAGTGGGACATCGCGCTACGGCTCGCGGTGGCGACCGCGATCGGCATGGTGCTCGGCCTCAACCGCGACCTGCACGGCAAGCCGACCGGCATGCGCACGCTCGGCCTGGTCGGGCTCGGCGCGGCGATCGCGGTGATCGCGGTGATCGACCCGGCGCTGCCGGGCGGTCACCCGGACGCCGTGAGCCGGGTCGTGCAGGGCGTGCTCACCGGCATCGGCTTTCTCGGTGCCGGCGTGATCGTGCGCGGCACCGGCGAGGCGCAGGTGCGCGGCCTCACCACCGCGGCCTGCACCTGGGTCACCGCGAGCCTCGGCGTGGTGTGCGCGGTCGCAGCCTGGAGCGTGATCGCCACCGCGCTGCCGCTCTTGTTCTTCGTGCTGCTGCTCGGCGGGCCGATCGAGAAGGGCCTTCACGCACGGTTCGGCGGGCGGATCACGGCCGAGCCGCCGACCGAAGGCCGCCGGCCGGACTGAACGCCTCGGTAACGCCCGGTTGGTATACGATGTGCGCAGGCGAGGCGCCGATTCTCCGCGCGCCGCGTCACGGACCCCCGATGGGCTACTACGTTCGAACGACGAAGATCCTGCTTCACCGGCTGGTCCACGATCGCGCCTGCGACGCGCTCGAACGCTGGCCGACCGGCGAGGCGCGCACCGTGGCCGAAAGCGACGTGGTCGGCCCGTCCGGCGGCCCGCGTGACCGCCGCTACGAGGCGTTTCCCCGCCTGCCGCTCCTGTGGGCGCTGGAGGCGCTGAACATCCGGCCGGAGGAGTTCTCGTTCGTCGATTACGGGGCGGGCCGCGGCCGGGCGCTGCTCACCGCGGCGCGGCTTCCCTTTGCGCGCTGCGTCGGCGTCGAATATTCCGCTGCCCTCGCCGCGGAGGCGGCCGACAACATCGCCGGCCATCCGAAGGACGGGCTCGCCTGCCGCGACGTCGCGGTGGTGCATGCCAACGCCGTCGATTTCGAGCCGCCGCCGGGCAACCTCGTTCTCTTCTTCTACAATCCGTTCGGCGCGCGAACCCTCGAGAGGGTCGCCGAGCGGATCACCGCGCCCTGCCCCGCCGGCCCGCGCACCATCCGCGTCGTCCACGTCAACCCGTCGCGCTACCTGCTGCTCTCCCGCCGTCCGGACTTTCGCAAGCTCGCCCTGCCGCTGAAAGCGCGGGCGAAACTGTCGCTGCTCGGCGTCGGGCCGATCGATTTTTTCGCGGTCGAGGGGGCGTGAGCCCGGCGCGGCGGAGCGCCCGGGCGGGACGTTCAAGCGGGACGGCCGGCCTCGAGCCGCGGAGCGATGCCGAAGGCGGAATCGACCAGGCGCCGCCCGACCTCGACCAGCGGCCGCTCGATCGTGAGATAGGACAGGAGCCCACCGCCGACCGCCACCGAAGTGGCGAGCAGCACCACGGCGTCGGCCGGAAAAATCCCGCTCGCCACCACCCGCTCCACCGCGGGAAACAGCAGCGGGTGCGTGAGATAGATCGCATAGGACGCATCGCCGACCCGAACGAGACTCTTCGGCGGCCGCGCGCCCGTCGCCCGCTCGAGCAGCAGCGCGCCCGCGACCAGCGCGGCGCTCGGCACGCCCCACAGGAGAACGCGCTGGGCGGCGAGCGAGCCGTCGACGACCCGCGCCATCAGATGGACGTCGCCGTAGCCGAACGCGATATTCATCGAGAGCCCGACCCCGCCGAGCAGGAGCAGCGTGCGGGCGGTGCGGGCATCGACCGAGCCGCGGAGATAGAGCCGCGCGATCACGATGCCGAGGCCGAACTCGAGCAGCATCGGGCTCAGAAGAAAGCCGCGGATCGCCTCGGCACCGGCGAGATGCGCGAGCGCCATCACCGCGACGACCGCCCCCGCCCGCATCGCCAGCGAGGAGAACCGCAAAAACCCCGCGAGATAGACGCCGGCATAGAAGAGCATCTCGAAGCAGAGCGTCCAGCCGATGTCGAGCACCGGGTCGTGCCACGTCCCGCCGAGACAGGGATAGAAGGCGACCGTCGCGACGAGCCGGCCGAACTCGACCGAGCGGCCGTCGGCGAGCCACGGCAGGATGAACACCAGCGACACGATCCAGTAGAACGGCGCGACCCTGAGAAAGCGGCGCGCGGCAAAGACGTGCGCCGAGCGCCTGTCGACGATCGAGCGCGCGGTCAAGGTGATGATCACGCCGCTGATGACGAAGAACAGGTCGACCCCGATGGCGCCGAGATTGTCCAGGTGGCCGATCCGCGCCTGCCACGGATTCCCGTTGGCGAGCGCCATGTCCATCGCATGCGCATAGGCGACCGCCGTGGCGGCGACGCCCCGCAGCACTTGCAGCGACTGGATCGTTTTCATGCCACGGCGGTCCGCTGGAGCCTCGAACATCTACCGTAGACCGAACAGGTTAATGTCCCGCGCCATGTGTGCCGACGCAGCCCCCGCCCGGCACACGCGCCGGACGGGCGGAACGGCAGAGCCGGGCGAGCACGTTGCCAGCCTGCCGCGCCGCTTGATCGGCGCGTCCCCTCGCCATAAGAGAAAAAACAGTTTCATGGTCGAACCCGCGGCCCGTCGACGGGTCGAGCGATCGCGCGGCGCGCTCGCGTTCCGCACGCCGCCCCTGCGGAGGAGGTCCGCAACCGGCCCGTCCGGGTCGGCCGCGACCTCGTGTGCATCGCAGGGTGCCCCGGACCGACGAGGAGTTTTCGGCATGCCGCAGCCGCCGCCCAAAAAATCCCGGACCGTGAAAGCGGCGCGCCGTGCGCCGGCGAAGAAGGCCGGCCGGCCCGCCGCCGGGGCCGCCGGCGCATCCCGCGGCCGGCGCGACCCCGCCGCCGACGACCACGCCCCCGCCGCTTCGGGCGCAGCGAGCGCAGCCCCCTCGCCCGAGGCCGACCTCGCCACCGGCTCCAGCGCCCCGGCCACCACCAAGCACTCGCTCGAGCGGGCGATCGGCGGCCAGGTGCGGGCGCTGCGCCGCCACCACGACCTGTCGATCTCCGATCTCGCCGCCACCGCGGGCATCTCGACCGGCATGCTGTCGAAGATCGAGAACGGCCAGATCTCGCCCTCCCTGAGCACGCTGCAGGCGATCGCCGGCGCCCTGTCGGTGCCGCTCTCGACCCTCTTTTCCGCCTTCGAGGATCAGCGCGACTGCTCGTTCGTGCGCGCCGGCCAGGGTTTGGTGATCGAGCGGCGCGGCACCAAGGTCGGCCACGTCTACCAGCTGCTCGGCCACGTGCTGCGCGGCGACGTCGTGGTCGAGCCCTATCTCATCACGCTGCACGAGAACGCGGTGCCCTATACGGGCTTCCAGCACGCCGGCATCGAGTTCATCTACATGCTGACCGGCGAGGTGGTCTATCGCCACGGCGACCAGACCTATCGGCTGTGCCCCGGCGACTCGCTCTTGTTCGATTCGCGCGCGCTGCACGGCCCGGAGACGCTGGTCGAGCGGCCGATGACCTATCTCTCGATCATCGTCTATCCGCGCCAGACCTGAGAGACCGTCTCGGTCGGCGCATGCCTGATGGGCAGGCGTGCCGCAATCCTGCCCTTTTTCGCAGCAGGAAAAATTCGTTCTCGCTGCCTCGCACCCGCGCCCCGCCGGCCCGGCGCCCGCTCCCGCCCCCTCCCGATGCTCCTCGGCCGTGCGCAAGGCCGCGCACGAGCGCGCGCGAGTGCGCGCCATCGCCGTTCGCGATCCTCCCCGTCCGCCGGACCGCTTTCACGCCGTGCGAGCCCCGCTTCGCGGCGGAACGGCCGCGCCCATGGCACGGTCCTTGTATGCTTGCCTCCCCCGTAGAACCAGACAATCCGCTCAATCGATTTTCCGACCGGGGGAAAGACCGTGACACGGGAGCACTCATGAAATTCGTCATTGCCGTCATCAAGCCGTTCAAGCTCGACGAGGTGCGCGACGCGCTGACCGCGATCGGCGTGCAGGGCATGACCGTCACCGAATGCAAGGGTTACGGCCGCCAGAAGGGCCAGACCGAGATTTATCGCGGCGCCGAGTACGCCGTGAGCTTCCTGCCGAAGGTCAAGCTCGAGATCGCGATCGACGACGCGATCGCCGACAAGGTGGTCGAGGCCATCGGCAAGTCCGCCCGTACCGGTCAGATCGGCGACGGCAAGATCTTCATTTTCGATTTGGAAGCCGCCGGCCGCATCCGCACCGGCGAGTTCGGCAGCGCTGCCCTGTAGCCTTTCGAGGACGATCTCCCATGCGACAGACGATACGACATTCCGCTTTCGGCCTGGCGACGGCGCTGGTGCCGCTTCTCGCCGGCCTCGGCAGCGCCCACGCGCAGGACGCCGCGGCGGCCGCGCCGGCACCGACCCTCAATCCCGGCGACACCGCCTGGATGCTGGTCTCCTCGGTGCTCGTGCTGATGATGCTGGTGCCCGGCCTCGCGCTGTTCTACGGCGGCATGGTCCGCAAGAAGAACGTGTTCGCCGTGCTGATGCAGAGCTTCTTCGGCGCCGGCCTCCTCTCGGTGATCTGGATCGTGATCGGCTACTCGATCGCCTTCACCGAGGGCACGCCGTTCTTCGGCGGGCTCGACAAGGTGATGCTCGCCGGCATCACCCCGGACACGCTGGCGCCGCTCGCGCCCACCATTCCGGAATTCGTCTTCGTGATGTTCCAGCTCACCTTCGCGATCATCACGGCGGTGATCATTCTCGGCGGCCCGGCCGACCGCATGAAGTTCTCCGCGGCGATGATCTTCCTGTCGTTCTGGCTGGTGCTGGTCTATGCGCCGATCGCCCACATGGTGTGGGGCCCCGGCGGCTTCCTGGCCAGCGCCGGCGTGCTCGACTTCGCGGGCGGCACCGTGGTGCACATCAATTCCGGCGTCGCCGGCCTGATCGCCTGCATGATGGTCGGCCGTCGCAAGGGCTTCGGTAGCGAGGACATGGCGCCGCACAATGTCGGCATGACGATGATCGGCGGCTCGCTGCTGTGGGTCGGCTGGTTCGGCTTCAATGCCGGCTCGGCGCTCACCGCCGGCTCGGGGGCGGGCATCGCGATGATCAACACGCACTTCGCCACCTCGGCAGCGGTGGTGTCGTGGACGGTGGTCGAGTGGATCGCGCGCGGCAAGCCGAGCCTGCTCGGCGCGGTGTCGGGCGCGCTCGCCGGCCTCGTCGCCATCACCCCGGCCTGCGGCTTCGTCGGCGTCACCGGCGCGCTGGTGATCGGCCTCGCCGCCGGCGTGGTGTGCTACTTCAGCGTCTCGACGATGAAGCACCTGTTCGGCTACGACGACGCGCTCGATGCGTGGGGCGTGCACGGCGTGGGCGGCATCCTGGGCGCGATCCTGACCGGCGTGTTCGCCACCGCCGCGATCGGCGGCGCCGGCAAGGCCGGCCTGATCGACGGCAACCCCGGCCAGCTCCTGCTGCAGCTCGAGGGCGTCGCGCTGACGCTGGTGTGGTCGGGCGTGATCAGCACCATCCTGCTCCTCCTCATCAACGTCACCATCGGCCTCCGCGTGAAGCCAGAGGTGGAGATCGAAGGCCTCGACCTCGCGCTGCACGGCGAGACCTTCCACGACTGATTTTCTCCGGCAGACCTGGACGACTTCACCGCCGGGCATTTTTGCCCGGCGGTTTTTTTTCTTTCATCGACCCGATCACGGTGACGCATCGTCCGCGGAGGCGAGACAGCCGCCCAAAACGAAACCCTCTCCCATGCGGGGAGAGGGTGGCGAGAACGGAGCGAGGTGACGGTCGAGCCGGGTGAGGGGTGCCTCCCGCCGAGCCAGCGGCCGCCCCCCCCCCGCGGCCCTCC
>NZ_AKZI01000148.1 GCF_000293785.1 Rhodovulum sp. PH10
GCACCGTGGCCTCGCCCTTCGAGACGCACTCCTGCGGAGTGCTCCTCGGCACGAGGTCGGACTCTGTCGCCGTTGGAATGATTCACGAGCTCTCGGGCGCGGGCTCTCAGGCCCGCGCGCGCTGGGCGCGCAGGTCCTCGAGGTCGACCGCGCGGTCGGGGATCACGATCCGGAAGGTGGCGCCGAGCGTGCCCTCGACCAGCGAGATCTCGCCGCCGTGCAGCCGCACCAGCTCGGCGGCGATGGCGAGCCCGAGCCCGATGCCGCCGGAGCGGGTCGAGCCCTTGAACGCCTCGAACAGATGCTCGCGCGCCCGCGACGTGAGGCCCGGCCCGGTGTCGGCGACCTCGAGCACCACCACGCCGCCCTCGCGCCGGCCGCTCACGCGGATCTGGTCGCGCTCCGGGTCGTTCGGCGCGCGCGGCTCCAGCGCCTGCACCGAGTTGCGGCCCATGTTCACCAGCACGCGCAGCATCTGGTCGTAGTCGGCGTCCATGGTGAGGCCGCGCTCGATCGCGGTGACCCATTTGATCGGCCCGTCGGTGGCGATGCCGAGCGATTCGCGCGCCTCCTCGACCAGCGCGTCGACCGCGACCGGCTTGCGGTCGGGCGGCGGCTCCTGGGCGCGGCCATAGGCGAGCGTCGATTCGCAGAAGCCGATGGCGCGCTCCAGCGCCAGCACCAGCTTCGGCGCGAACCGCTGCACCTGCGGGTCGGCGATGCCGGCGAGCCGATCGGAGATCAGCTGCGCGGTGTTGAGCAGGTTGCGCAAATCGTGGTTGATCTTCGACACCGCGAGGCCGAGCGCGGCGAGCCGGTAGCGCTCGGCGAGCATCGAGGCGAGGTCGGTCTGCATGGCGGACAGCTCGCGCTCGACGATGCCGATCTCGTCGGTGCGGGCGGAGACGCGGGCGATCCGGGTCGGGTTCTCGGGGCTCGCGCGGAACCGCACGATCGCCGAGGCGATGCGCATCAGCGGCCGCACGAACATCACGTGGAGCGCGAGATAGACCAGCGCCGCGGTGATCGCCGAGATCACCAGCGACAGGAGCAGCACGTTGCGCGAGTAGCCCCACATCGCCGCCCGCAGCGGGCCGGCCTCCAGCACGATCTCGACGAACTCGCCGCCCATCGGCGCCGGCCCGACCGCGCGGATCAGATCGCCGTCGCGCATCGCGAACAAGGTGACGAAGGCGTCGCGGATCGCCGGCAAGGTCGGCGTGTCGCGCACGTCGACCTCCTGGGCGACCGCGGCCGGCAGCTCGGTGGTGGCGAGCAGGCGCCGCTCGCGCCCGGTCTTCATGGCGACCGCGCGCGCGCCGATGCTGTCGAGGATTTGCCGGGACAAGCTCTCCGGCACCATGCCGCTCGGGGCGGCGTCGAGCACCAGCGCGGCGGTGTGGGCGGCGGCGAGCCGGTCGCTCAGCCAGGCGAGGCGGAAATTGGAGATCGAGGGGACGTAAATCAGCACCTCGGCCATCATCACGAACGAGAGCGTGAGGAGGAGCAGCCGGCCCGACAGGCCGAGACGACGCGCCAGCCCTCCGGCCCGCCCGGAGGCGGTCCGGTGCGGTAGCCCTGCGGCGCGCCCGGAGGCGGTCCGGCGCGGTTCCGGCCCGTGCGGGGAAGTGTCAGCGTCCATCAGCCCGACCGAGGCACCTCGTCGATCGTCCGTCCGGCCGGCCGCGGGTTCCGCCGGCGATCGGCGGTCGGCGCGGTGTGCGGGCGGAGATTCCGTTTTTGTTCCGTCGTCTCGCCTTCCGTCGGCAGCCCCCGGACCGGAGCCGGTCCGTCCATGCGCGACGCCGGGGCACTATTCCGCGCGATTGCGGCCGTGGCGTGTCGGCCGGCGGCGTGTCGGTCGGCGACCGGACCGTGCGGCGGCCTCGCATTGACGCCGCCATGCCCCTCCCGTATAAGCCGCGCGCGAGATTTCGGCCGTGCCGATCCCCGAACAGCTTTGATCTGCGGAACGTTGCCGGCCGGGCGCCGGCGGCCCGACCGCCCGGCCAGTGTACGAGAAGCGGAGAACGAGACGTGAAGCGGACCTATCAACCGAGCAAGCTGGTGCGCAAGCGCCGCCACGGCTTTCGTGCCCGGATGGCCACCAAGGGCGGCCGCAAGGTTCTCAATGCCCGGCGGGCGCGCGGCCGCAAGCGGCTGAGCGCGTGATCGGCGATCCGCCGGCCGGCCGTCGTCCCGATGCCAGAAATGGAGCGGATGCGGCGCCGGGCGGATTTTCTCGCCGCTGCGCGGGGCGCCAAGGCGCCGACCGCGGCGTTCGTGTTGCAGGCGCGCGTGCGCGGTGACGAAGGTCCGCCGCGGGTCGGCTTCACGGTGACCAAGAAGGTCGGCACCGCGGTCGAGCGCAACCGGGTGCGGCGCCGGCTGCGCGAGGTCGTGCGGCTATCGGCCGCGGGGCTTCTGCGGCCGGGCAGCGACTATGTCGTGATCGGCCGACGCGCCGCGCTCGACCTGCCGTTCGAACGCTGCCGCGCCGATTTCGTGGCCGCCCTCGGCCGGGTGCATCGAGGCCGGCGCACGGCCGATCGATCCCCGCCCGACCCGCGGTCGAGCACAACCGGATAGCGGCCGACGGCCCGAGCCTCCCCATGAACGAGCAGAAAAACGTCATTCTGGCGATCGCCCTGTCCGCCGTCGTGCTGATCGTCTGGCAGTTCTTCTTCGGCATGCCGCAGCTCGAGAAACAGCGGCAGATCGCCCAGCAACAACAGCAGCAGCAACAGGCCCAGCCGGTGCAGCCCGGCGCGGGCGGCACCGCGCAGCCGTCGACCGGAACGCCGACGCCCGGCGCCGGCACGAGCGCTCCGCCGGTGCCCGGCCAGACCGAGCCCTCGCAGGCGCGCTCGCGCGAGGCGGTGATCGCCGCCGGGCCGCGCGTGCCGGTCGAGACCCCGAACATCCACGGCTCGATCGCGCTGACCGGCGCCCGCATCGACGACGTCGCGCTGGTGCGCTTCCGCGAGACCGTCGACCCCAAGTCGCCGGCGATCGTGCTGCTGTCGCCGTCCGGCACGCCGCAGCCGTTCTATGCCGAGTTCGGCTGGGTCGGCGCCGCCGGCCAGGCGGTGAAGCTGCCCGGCGCCGACACCGTGTGGCGGCAGGAGGGCTCGGGCGCGCTCACTCCGAGCCATCCGGTGACGCTGGTGTGGGACAACGGCGAGGGCCTGCAGTTCCGCCGCACCATCACGGTCGACGACAAGTTCCTGTTCACCGTCAAGGACGACGTCACCAATAGCGGCGGCGCGCCGGTGACGCTCTACCCGTACGCGCTGATCTCGCGGCACGGCACGCCGCACACGCTCGGCTATTACATCCTGCACGAAGGTCTGGTCGGCGTGCTCGGCGACCAGGGGCTGCAGGAGCTGACCTACAAGACCATGGACGAGAAGAAGGCGGTCTCGTTCAAGGTCACCAATGCCTGGCTCGGCATCACCGACAAGTACTGGGCGGCGACGCTGCTGCCGGACCCGTCGGCCAGCCTGCAGGCCAAGTTCTCGGCCGGCACGATCGGCACCACCAAGACCTACCAGACCGACTATCTGCTCGACCCGCAGACCATCCAGCCGGGCGGCACGGTGTCGGCCAGCGGCCGGCTGTTCGCCGGCGCCAAGGAGGTCTCGACCGTCGACGGCTACGACAAGGCGCTGCAGCTCAACCGCTTCGAGCTGCTGATCGACTGGGGATGGTTCTACTTCATCACCAAGCCGATGTTCTGGGTGATCGACTTCCTGTTCCAGTGGACCCACAATTTCGGCATCGCCATCCTGCTGGTCACGGTGCTGATCAAGGGCGTGTTCTTCCCGCTGGCGAACAAGTCCTACGCCTCGATGGCGAAGATGAAGTCGTTCCAGCCGCAGATGCAGCAGATCAAGGAGCGCTTTCCCGACGACAAGGTGAAGCAGCAGCAGGAGCTGATGGACCTCTACAAGCGGGAGAAGATCAATCCGATCGCCGGCTGCTGGCCGGTGCTGATCCAGATCCCGGTGTTCTTCTCGCTCTACAAGGTGCTGTTCATCACCATCGAGATGCGGCACGCGCCGTTCTTCGGCTGGATCCACGATCTCTCGGCGCCCGACCCGACCACGGTGTTCAACCTGTTCGGCCTGCTGCCGTTCGACCCGATGATGGTGCCGATGATCGGCAGCTTCCTGCATCTCGGCGCGTGGCCGCTCATCATGGGCGTCACCATGTGGGTGCAGATGCAGCTCAACCCGACGCCGCCCGATCCGACCCAGAAGATGATCTTCACCTGGATGCCGGTGCTGTTCACCTTCATGCTGGCGAACTTTCCGGCGGGCCTGGTGATCTACTGGACCTGGAACAACCTCCTGTCGGTGATCCAGCAGGCGGTGATCATGCGCAAGAACGGCGCCAAGATCGAATTGTTCGACAACATCAAGGGGTTGATCCCCAAGCGGAAGACCCAGGAGTAGCCGGGCGGCGGGCGGTCACCGTCCGCCGTCCCCTCCGTCTCCGCTCGTCCCCGCGACGGCGCCGCCGCCGGGGCGAGCCGGGCGACGACGGACGATCGGAGCCGGCCCCGGTGTGTCCCCTCCAATCGGTCCCGTGATGCCCGACGCTCCCTACACCCCCGCCGAAATGTCCGCCGGCCGAAAACTCTTTGCGGCCGACTGGCAGTTCGTGGCGGCGTGCGGAAGCCTTCCGGCGCTGCCCAAGATGACCGGGGTCGAGATCGCCTTCGCCGGCCGCTCGAATGTCGGGAAATCGAGCCTCGTCAACGCGCTGACCGGGCGCGACGGCCTCGCCCGCACGTCCAACACCCCGGGCCGCACCCAGGAGCTGATCTTCTTCTCCGCCGGCGGCCGGCTGCGTCTCGTCGACATGCCGGGCTACGGCTATGCCGAGGCGCCGAAGTCCAAGGTCGCCGCCTGGACCGAGCTCATTCGCGCCTATCTGCGCGGCCGCGCCAATCTCGCCCGTGTCTATGTGCTGATCGACGCCCGCCACGGGCTGAAGACCACCGACGACCCGGTGCTGGATCTCTTGGACGAGGCGGCGGTGAGCTACCAGATCGTGCTGACCAAGGCCGACCAGATCAAGGAGCCGGCGCGCCCGAAAATTCTCGAGGCGACGCAGGCGGCATTGGCGAAGCGCACGGCGGCCTATCCCGAGGTTCTGCTCACCGCATCGCGTACGGGTGCGGGAATGGGCGAGCTGCGCGCCGCGGTCGCCCGCCTCCTCGCCGAGACGCGGTGACGCCGGCCCGGCTCGCCGGCCGCCCGCCCGTCAGGCCGAGAAATAACGCGCAAAAATCTCGCGATAGATCGCAGTCAGCGTCTCGAGATCGGCGAGGGGCACGCACTCGTCGACCTTGTGCATGCCGCCATTGGCGAGCCCGAATTCGAGCACCGGGCAAAAATCCTTGATGAAGCGCGCGTCCGACGTGCCGCCCGAGGTGGACAGCTCCGGGGTCTTGCCGGTCACCGCCGTCACCGCCCCGCGCACCAGATCGACGAACGGGCCGGGGGAGGTGAGAAACACGTCGGCGTTGGACGGTTCCCACTCGATCCGCCAGCGCGCGCCCTGCGCCGCCGCCGCGGCGCGGCTCTCGACCAGCTCCTTCAGCGAGGCGAAGGAGTGGTGATCGTTGAAGCGGATGTTGAAGCGGGCGCGCGCCGCGCGCGGAATCACGTTGACGGTCGGATTGCCGACATCGATCGAGGTGACCTCGAGGTTCGACGGGTCGAAATGGGCGCTTCCCCGGTCGAGCGGCTCGGCGATGAGCGCCGAAACGATCCGCACGATGTGGCGCACCGGATTGTCGGCGAGGTTCGGATAGGCGACGTGGCCTTGCGTGCCCTCGACCACCAGCGTCGCGTTGAGCGAGCCGCGCCGCCCGATTTTCATGGCATCGCCGAGCGCCACCGGGTTGGTCGGCTCGCCGAGCAGGCAGTGGTCGAATTTCTCGCCGTGCTCGGCCGCCCAGGCCAAAAGCTTCACCGTGCCGTTGACGGCCACGCCTTCCTCGTCGCCGGTCAGCAGGAAGGACAGCGTGCCCTTCGGCACGCCACCGGCGGCCACGAGGTCGAGCGCGGCGGCGAGCGCGCAGGCGACGGCACCCTTCATGTCGACCGCGCCGCGGCCGTACAGCACGCCATCGGCGATCGTCCCGGCAAAGGGCGGGTGGGTCCAGGCCGCCTCGTCGCCGGGCGGCACCACGTCGGTGTGGCCGGCAAAGACGAGATGCGGACCGCCGTGACCGATCCGGGCAAAGAGGTTCTCGACGTCGGGGTAGCCCGGCTCGGAGAACACCGGGCGGGAGACGACGAAGCCGGCGTGCTGGAGCAGCGACGCGACGCAGCACAGCGCGCCGCCCTCGGCGGGCGTCACCGACGGGCAGCGGAGGAGGTTTTGGGCGAGCTGGACGGGATCGGCGGGATTCATCACGGGCGTCGTCCTAGCGCCTGCGGCTCCGCGCCGCAATCGCCCACGTTTCCGGTCATGCGCCCAGTCGGGCGGCCAGCAGATTGTTCTGGTTGCGAACCTGGCCCGGAACGAGGAACGCGTCGACGACGATCCACACCAGCGTCACCAGCGCGCCGACGCCGGTGAGCGTCAGCAGGAGCTGGGCGATCGCCACCCCGGTGCGCCCGAGATAGAAGTTGTGCCCGCCGAACATGCCCACGAAGAACCACAGAAGATAGGCCACCACCGCCGTCTTCTTGTTGGCCTCGTAAAGCATGATGGCGCGGGCATCGCTCGACAGCCCACCGGAGGTGCCGGCCGGCCGCGGTCCGAGTGGAAGCTCGCTCATGAATGGCCCCGCTGGCATCGCGCCCTTCCTGGAACCCGAGAGCTACCGCGACGGCGTGATTCCTTCAATCGCCCGGTCGCCGGACGGCGGCCCTCAGAGACCGTTTGGAAACTCGGACGAGGGCTGCGTTGCGGCGCGAACTGCCGGAGGCCAGGAGAAAAGCGATGCCGATAT
>NZ_AKZI01000149.1 GCF_000293785.1 Rhodovulum sp. PH10
CGAAATTCTTGTGGCCGATCAGGTGGGCGACGTTGCGCCGCGTGCCGGTGTAGAAATTGTCGAGGCACAGAACCTCGTAGCCGGCCGCGATCAGGCGGTCGCACAGATGCGAGCCGAGAAAGCCGGCGCCGCCGGTGACGAGTATCGATCTGCCGTCCATTGCATTGCCCTCCCACCGGGCTGTCGAGATCGTCTGGCCGTGCGCGCAGGCATCGTGACGGGCGGGGCGCTCACCTCTCCCCGCTCGCGGGGAGAGGTCGGAGGCCGCGCGGAACGCGTGGCATCCGGGTGAGGGGGCGTCTCCGCGGATTCTCGGCCTCGTGGAAGCACCCCTCGCCAAACCTGCGGCGAGGTCGGCCTGCTTGTGGCAGGTGGGAACGGCGCCGACAAGCGGCGTGCGTCCGGCCTCACGCGGCGCCGGCCCGCCGTCCGTCGAGCAGCCCGTGCAAGGGCCCGCGAAAGGCGGCGATCACCACGGCGGCGGTGGCCGCGATGCCGGCCATCAGGAGGAAGAAGGCGGGCTTGTCCATCCGGCTCCACAGGCCGCCGAGCATGCCGGCCAGCAGGTTGCCGGCGAAGCTGGTGCAGAACCACACCCCCATCATCAGCGAGACGTGCGTGGCGGGGGCCACCTTGGAGACCAGCGACAGGCCGATCGGCGACACGTACAATTCCCCGAGCGTCAGCACGAGGAAATAGCCGATGAGCCACAGCCAGCTGGTGTGCTCGCCGGAGAGCGCCGCCGCCACCATGATCAGGTTGGCGAGCGCCATCCCCAGGCAGCCGAGCGCCATTTTCGACAATGTCGAGGGCTCGCGGCCGCGCCGGCTCTGCCGCGCCCAGAACTCCACCAGAAGCGGCGTCAGGACGAAGATCAGCAGCGGGTTGACCGCCTGGAACCAGGTCACCGGGATCTCCGCCGAAAAGCCGAGCAGCGAGACGGTGCGGTCGGTGTAGCGGTCGATCCACAGGGCCAGCGTGTTGCCCTGCTGCTCGTAGGTCGCCCAGAACAGCGTCACCGGCAGGCACAAGAGCACCAGCGCGAGCATCGCCCGGCGGTCCTCGCGGGCGAGCCGGCTGCGAGTGGTTTCGCCGCCGGCGGGGCGGTTTCGCACGATATCGGGGGGAAGATGGCGGGTGCCCCACAGATAGAGGCCGAGGCCGAGCAGCATGCCGACGCCGGCGGCGCCGAACCCCCAGTGCCAGCCGACCTCCTCGCCGAGCGAGCCGCACACCAGCGGCGCCAAAAACGCGCCGACATTGATGCCGACATAGAAGATCGAGTAGGCGCGGTCGCGCCGCGGGTCGCCCTCGGCATAGAGGCCGCCGACCTGGGTGGCAATGTTCGGCTTGAAGGCGCCGGTGCCGACGATGAGGACGAGCAGCGCCGGAAGCAGCAGCGTCTCGAACGCCATCATGAAATGGCCGACCGCCATCAGCCCGGCGCCGAGCGCCACCATCCGACGCGGCCCGACGAGACGGTCGGCGAGCCAGCCGCCGACGAGCGGCGCCAGATAGGCGAGGCCGGTATAGAGGCCGTAGACATTGGAGGCGAGCGCCTGGGTCGACAGCGGGCCGAGCACCGCCTCGAGCACCCCCTTCATCGTCGCCCAGCCGACCACCGTCTCGGCCCGGCCCGGCACCAGCAGGTGGTTCACGAGATAGAGCACCAGCAGCGCCCGCATCCCGTAATAGGAGAAGCGCTCCCACATTTCTGTGCCGAACAGCACGCCGAGCCCGATCGGATGCCCGAGCACGGTCCTTTCGCCGGAGTTTTGGCGGCCGGGTGCGACGGAGGAGGGAAGGGGCATCGCGGGTGAAAGCTTCTTGTCGGGGGAGGGGCCGTACGGGGAATCTCGGCGGCGCCACTCTAGAGAGTTGCGAGGCCGCTTGTCCAAGACCCGGAGGAGCGATACTTGGTTACCGCCGGATGGCCGACACGAGTCGAGGAGGGACGGCATGGCAGGCAGCGAGACGGACAGGCCGGGCGTGATCGCGCCGCCCCCGGTGATCGCGGTGGTGACGCTGGCGGTCGCGGCTCTACACGAGTGGCTGTGGCCGAGCTCGGCGCTCGCCTCGATGGGGCTGGTCTTCCGGCTGGTGGTGGCGGCGCTGCTGATCGGCGGCGGTGGCGCGCTGGCGGTGATCGGCGAGCGGCGCTTCAAGGCGGCCGGCACCGAGGCCCTGCCGTGGCGCGCGGCGACCGCGCTGGTGACCGACGGCCTTTATGCCCGGATGCGCAACCCGATGTATGTCGGGCTCGGCCTGGCGATGCTCGGGATCGCCTTTGCGTTCGGCTCGGACTGGCTGCTTCTCCTGCTCATCCCGGCCGCGCTGGTGCTGCATTACGGCGTGGTGCTGCGCGAGGAGCGCTATCTGGAGCGCAAATTCGGCGACGCCTACCGGGTCTACAAGACGCGGGTCGCCCGCTACGGCTGGCCGCCGCCGCTGTGAAGCGGTGTCACCACTTGTCGTGAGTTCTTTCGAGGCAGCGGGCGAAACCACCCGCTGCCTTTTTCTTTGTGCGCAGGGGGGCGCCGCGCACCGACCGCGGGTCCGGTCCCGGCCCGCAACCCGCCGATTGATGCCGCGGCGGCCCGACTGTCGTTTCGCAAATTCACGAATGCGAATGCTTGTCGCTGATGCGAACCATTACTATTTCAATGTGCGAGATATCAGTCTCACCCCGCCTCCGGATCGTGACGCCGGCCACTTCCTTCGACACCGCGATCCCGCCGCGACGAGCCGTCCCGCTCGTACGGTCCCCTTTTTCCGTCAGTCGAATGGATTTGCCGCCATGGCCTATGCAACCGTCAATCCCTTCACCGGGGAGACCGTGAAGACCTTTCCGGACGCGACCGACGCCGAGGTCGAGCAAGCGATCGAAGGCGCCCACCGGGCGTTTCTCGCCTGGCGCGAGACCTCGTTCGCCGAGCGTGGCCGCGTCCTGCAGACCGCCGCCGACCTGTTGCGCAAGGACGCCGACCGCCACGCCCGCCTGCTGACGCTCGAGATGGGCAAGCTGTTGGCCGAGGCGAAGGCCGAGGTCGAGCTGTCGGCGCAGATCCTCGAATACTATGTCCGCAATGCCGAGACGCTGCTGCAGCCGGAAAAGCTGCCGGTGCTGGACCCGGCCGAGGGCGAGGCGATGCTGGTGCACGAGCCGCTCGGCGTGCTGCTCGCCATCGAGCCCTGGAACTTTCCCTATTACCAGATCGCCCGCATCCTGGCGCCGCAGCTCTCGGCCGGCAACACGTTGCTCCTGAAGCACGCCTCCAACGTGCCGCAGAGCGCCGCCGCCTTCGAGGCTTTGATGATCGAGGCCGGGCTGCCGGCCGGCGGCTTCAAGAATCTCTATGCCACGCGCGCGCAAATCACCAAGATCCTGCAGGACCCGCGGGTGCACGGCGTGGCGCTGACCGGCTCGGAGGCCGCCGGCGGCGAGGTGGCGGCGATCGCCGGCAAGGCGCTGAAGAAGTCGACGCTCGAGCTCGGCGGGGCCGACGCCTTCGTGGTGCTCGCCGATGCCGATCTCGACAAGACGGCGACCTGGGGCGTTTTTGGCCGCCACTGGAACGGCGGGCAGGTGTGCTGCTCGTCCAAGCGGATGATCGTCGTCGACGCGGTGTACGATGCGTTCCTCGAGCGCTACCGCAAGGGCGTCGCCGCTCTGCGGGCGGGTGATCCGCTCGATCCGGCGACCACGCTCGCCCCGCTGTCGTCGCAGGCCGCGGCCGACGAGGTGAAGGAGAAGATCCGCCAGGCGGTCGCCCACGGCGCCACCGCCGAGGAGGTCGGCCCGGCGGTGCCGAACCGCGGCGCCTTCGTGCAGCCGACCATCCTGACCGACCTCCGCGAGGACAATCCGGCGCGCTACTGGGAATTTTTCGGCCCGGTGTCGATGCTGTTTCGCGCCAAGGACGAGGACGACGCGGTGCGGATCGCCAACGACAGCCCGTTCGGGCTCGGCGGCTCGGTGTTTTCGCGCGATCGCGCCCACGGCCTGGCGGTGGCCCGCCGCATCTCCACCGGCATGGTGTTCGTGAACCATCCGACCATGGTCAAGGCCGACCTGCCGTTCGGCGGCATCCGCCGCTCGGGCTATGGGCGCGAGCTGATCGGCCTCGGGCTGAAGGAGTTCGTGAACCACAAGCTGGTCGACGTGGTCGACATCGACGCGCCGTTCTGACGACGGCCATCGTCTCCGCGGTCTCGCGAGGGGTGGCGCCGGCCGGCGTCACCCCTCGTCGCGTTCGTCCGCTCCGTTCGCCCGCACCATGGCGCGCAGCGCCGTGCGGGTGTCGACCACCGGGCGCCAGCCGGCGGCGATCAGCTTGCCGGGATCGACCACGAGGTCGTCGCCGATCCGCTCCCACAGCACGTTGCGCTCCGACATCCGCAACAGGATCTCGAACGGCGCCGGCGAGCCGCCACCGCGCGTCGGCCGGGCCGCCGCCTCGCGCAGAATGGTGATCATCTCGGCCAGCGTGATCGGCTCGGGGTCGGCGACGAGATACGTCTCGCCGACGGTGGCGGGCTGGTCGAGGCAGAACACGATCGCCGCGATCAGGTTGTCGAGCGCGAGCAGCGAGCGGCGGGTGGTGAAGGCGGCGGCCGGCAGCGGCCAGGGCGAGCCGGCGATCCGCATCAAGAGCGCCATGTTGCCCTTGACGTTCGGCCCGTAGATCATCGGCGGGCGCAGCACGGTGAACGGCACGCCGGCCGCGCGCACCTCCACCTCGGCGGCGAGCTTCGCCCGCTCGTAGGCGGTGGCGGGCTGCGGCTCGGCCGCCTCGGTGACCACCGGCCCGCGGGCGGCGCGCGGCGGCGCCGCGACCGCCGACGCCAGCACCAGCCGCGACACCTTTCGGCGGGCGGCGGCGCGGGCGAGCGAGCCGGTGCCGGCGCGGATCACCCGGTCGTACACCGCGTCCTCGATGCCGCTGCGATGGGCGATGCCGGCGAGATGGACCACGGCGTCGACGCCCTCGAGCAGCGGCGCCCAGTCGACCGGGCCGTCGAGATCGGGCAGGGCGACCGGCTCGATGCCGGGCCCGCGGGCGGTCTCGGCCGGGCGTCGGCTCGCCGCCAGCACGAGGTTGCCGGCCGCCGCGAGGGCGGGAACCAGGGCGCGGCCGACGAAACCCGACGCGCCCGTCACGAGGATCCGCCGCGTCACCACACGCTCCGCGGGGTGGCGGCCGACCCGCCGGGTGGTGGCGGGCCGCGGACGGACTCCGGCCGGCGGTTCCGCGCGTCGCGGTTCCCGTCGCTTCCGGCCGTTCGTTCGACCGACACACGCACCGTCAGCCCATCCGTACTCGTCCACTCCGGCCATCGATCGTCCGGCCGGTTCCTCGGCGTCTCGCCGGAGACTCGATTCGTGTCGCGGCGATCACCGGCAATTAACCATACCGATCCGTCCACAGGTAGTTGTCCGGAGCCGGAAGGCGCCGCCATCCCCATCTTCGCGCACCGGCACCGGTGCCGGAATAGGGAACGGCCTCCGGCGGGGAGACACCGGAGGCCGCGGTAGTCGCCGTCCCGAGGGACGGCGGGGAGCTCGGGCAGCGCCGTTCGCTAGAAGGGCAGCACGACGTCGAGGAGCTGCTGGCCGTAGCGCGGCTGCTGGAGGTCGGTGATCTGGCCGCGGCCGCCGTAAGCGATGCGGGCCTCGGCGATCTTCGAGGAGTCGATGGTGTTGTCGCTCTGGATGTCCTCGGGCCGGACGATGCCGGCGACGATCAGCTCGCGCACCTCGAAGTTCACCCGGATCTCCTGACGGCCCTCGACCACCAGATTGCCGTTCGGCAGAACCTGGGTGACCACCGCGGCGACCGTGGTCGACAGGGTCTCCTTGCGGTCGATGGTGCCCTTGCCGTCGGAGGCGGAGGCCGAGTCGGTGGTGAGGATGCGGCCCGGCAGCGGCGCCTTGGCCGGGTTGAACGTCTTCGTGCCGATGAAGTCGGTGACGCCCGAATCCTCGGTGCCGGAGCGGCTGCGGCTGGTCTCGTTCTCGTACTTCGCCTTGTCGGTGATGTTGACGGTGACGGTCAGGAGGTCGCCCACCTGGTGAGCGCGCTGGTCCTTGAAAAAGGCGCGCGACCCGGTCCGCCACAGCGAGTTCGGATTGTAGACGGCCGGCTGCGGCTCGGGCATCGGCATCTGCACCGGCTTGTAGCCGGGCTGGGCGGTCGGGTTCTCGATCGCCCGGAGCGGCGGCTGCTCGCCGATATTGGCGAGGCGGTCGATCGCGGAGCAGCCGCCGGAGAAGGTCGCGAGCATCAGGACGGCGACGGTCGCCGCCCGGCGTCGCAGGGCTCGCGGGGACAGGGACACGGACATGACGACCCTCACTGACGGATGCTCGATGCGGCCGCGGCGGTCGCCGTCTCCGGCAGCGCGCGGGGCGCGGTGTCGGCGGCGGCGAGAAGGTGCGTCGTGGTCGAGGTCAGGGTGATCTGGCCGGTCCCGGTGACGACGCCCTGCACGGTGCGCTTGGATTGCAGGTTCATGGCGGAGACGAGGTCGCCCTCGGCGCCGGACTCGAGCGCCCTGCCGCGGGTGGTGAGCAGCAGGCCGGGCGCGCGATAGACGATGGTGACGGTGTCGTCGCGCTTGACGAGGTCGGGCTTGGTGAGGTCGGCGAGCCGCAGCGACTGGCCGGCGCGCAGCGTCTGGCGGGCGGCGAGCCCGATCACCCGCGCGTCGGTCGGGGCGGCGTCCATCGGCACCTCGCTCTTCGGCCGGCGCTCGACGGTGACGTCGCTGGTGCGCACCACCTCGCCGCGCTGGATCGAGCGGGCGAGCACCAGTGTCTCGACCAGCTCGTGCAGCGTGCCGGTGAAGCGCAGCGGCAGGCGGCGGGCGACCGCGCTGCCGGGGATGTCGAGGGTGATGTCGAACCGGCCGGTGCGCACGTCGTAGCTCGCGCGTGAAACGCCGGGCTCGGCGGTCGCGGTCGGCTCGACCGCGAACGGGCGGATGTCGCGCTCGACCACCAGCGTCAGATCCTCCGCCTTGCCCAGCCCGTAGCGGCCGGCGAAGGCGTGCAGGATGCGATCGCGGATCGCCTCGGCGGTGACGATCCGGCCGGCGCGGGTGACCTCGACCTCGGCGATGTCGCCGACGTCGAGCGTCATCATGTGATAGCGCCGCAAAGCCTCGACCACCTGCGCGGTCGGCACCGCGCCGGAGGTCCCGACGTCGGGCGCGCGGAAGATCGGCACCTCGGCGAGGCCGCCGGCGTTGTCGACGAGATCGCCGATCCGCACCAGCGGCTCGGAGACGACGACGTGGCGCTTGAGGGTCGGCATCGACTGCAGGCTGGCGAGCACGCTCTCGGCGGTCGCCGGCGCGCCGCTCCCCGCCGCGCCGAGCCCGGCCTGGGCGGCGTGCGCGGCCGGCACGACCGGCGCCGTGGCGAGCGCGGCGGCGAGACCGAAGAGTGCGGCGAAGGTCGCGTGACGGGCCATGATCGTCCTCCTCACGAGCGCAGCATGTTGGTGCCGGTCTGCAGCATCTGGTCGGTGGCGGTGATCACCTTGGCGTTCATCTCGTAGGCACGCTGGGCGGCGATCAGGTCGGAGATTTCCGTCACCGACTCGACGTTCGACTGCTCGAGGTTGCGCTGCTGGATGTCGCCGAGGCCGTCGACCGTCGCCTGGCCGTCCTGCGGGGCGCCGGACGCCACCGTCTCGGTGAACAGGTTGTCGCCGACCGGCTGCAGGCCCGCCTTGTTGACGAAGCGGGTCAGCGTCAGCGTGCCGAGCACCTGCGGGGTGGTGTTGCCCGGCACCGTCGCCGACACCTGCCCCTGCGAGTTGACGGTGATCGAGGAGGCGTTGTTCGGGATGGTGATGCCCGGCTGCACGAGATTGCCGCCGGCGGTGACCAGGCGGCCCTGGTCGTCCATCTCGAACGAGCCGTCGCGGGTGTAGGCGTAGGTGCCGTCCGGCATCTGGATTTTGAAGAAGCCCTCGCCGCGGATCGCCACGTCGAGGTCGCGGCCGGTCGCCAGCAGGGTGCCCTGGGTCATGATGCGGGGCGTGCCGACCGTCTTGACGCCCGAGCCGAGATCGACGCCGACCGGCAGGATGTTGCCCTGGTCCGAGGTCTGGGTGCCGATGCGGCGCACGTGCTCGTAGAGCAGATCCTGGAACTCGGCCCGCTGGCGCTTGTAGCCGGTGGTGCGCATGTTCGCGATGTTGTTGGAGATGACCTGGACGTTGAGCTCCTGGGCCATCATGCCGGTCGCGGCGGTGTGCAGGGCACGCATCGGGTTTCCTCGGAGGCTCTCGCGTTATGCGGCTGGAAGGCGCAGGGTTCAGGTCGGGACTTCGGCGAGCCGCTCGATCGCGGACTTGCGCAGGTCGTTGTGCTGCTGCAGCAGGCTCGAGACGTTGGTGTAGGCCCGGTTGATCTCGATCAGCCGGGTCATCTCGACCACGTTGTTGACGTTCGACTTCTCGACGAAGCCCTGATTGACCTTGGCGGTGGTGGAGGGCACCGGGGCGACGCCCTGCGGCGCCGAGAAGCGGGTGCCGCCTTCCTTGACCAGCCGCTGGGTGTCGGCGAACTGCACCAGCCGCAGCTTGCCGCGCTGCGATTCCACCGTCGCGGTGCCTTCCAGCACCGAGATGCGGCCGTCCGGTGAGATCGCGATCGAGTGGTCGGTCTGCTGGAAGGTGATCGGCCCGGCGTCGCCCATCACCGGCAGGCCGTCGGTGGTGACCAGCGTGCCGCGCTGGTCGATCTTCAGGTTGCCGGCGCGGGTGTAGCGCTCGCCGTTCGGGGTCTGCACCACCAGGAAGGCGTCGCCGTCGATCGCCACGTCCAGCGGGTTGTTGGTCTGCTGGAGCGCGCCCGGACGAAAATCGTGCCAGGTGGCGCGGTCCTCGACGAAGTTCACCAGCCGGTCGCGGCCGCCGAACCGGTTCTCGCGCGCCTTCGGCGACAGGTACTCCTCGAACATCATGTGGTCGGCCTTGAAGCCCGACGTGTTGACGTTCGCGATGTTGTTGGCGACCACGTCGAGCTCGCGCCGAAGCGCGACCTGCGACGACAGTCCCACCAATGCGGTGTTCTCCGCCATCTCGTCTCTCCCCTGAGGCGCCGCGTCGCTCTCCCGTGCGCCGCGAAACCCCCGTGGGACACCGGCGCTCCCGAGCCGCCGCCCCGCCCTTCACGAAGCAGCGACCGTGCCATCGGCGAAAAATCAACGATACCAACGAATTGGTAAAATCGGCGGGGTGAGCGGTACGGCAAGAAGCGCCGGAATCCGCGCTCACCCGGCAATTTGTGCCGTGTTCGGGAGGGCGCGGAAAGTTTCCGTTAACCAATTCGTTCCTACTGTGATCGGCGCCGGAACCGAGCCGGACCACGCCGCGCTCGGATCACCCCCGGGTCCGCCACGCCATTCCGACGAGCAGGGGCACAGCCATGGCCAAGACACCCGACGAAGCCGACGTCGCGGCGGCGGAAGACGGCGAGAAGCCGGCCAAGAAGGGCTTGCCGATCAAGCTGATCGCGATCGCCGCGGGAGGCGTGCTGCTGCTCGGCGGCGGCGGCTTCGGCGCCTACAAGATGTTCTTCGGCGGTGGCGGTGGGCACGGCGAGGCGGCGGCGCACGGAGAGGCCGGGCAGGGCGATGCCGCCCACGGCGACGCCAAGGTCGCCGTCAAGCCCGCGGTGTTCTTCGAGGTGCCGGACGTGCTCGTCAACCTGTCGAGCCCGAACGGCGAGCGCACCCAGTATCTCAAGGTGAAGGTGGTGCTCGATCTGCCCGACGAGAAGCTCAAGGAGCAGATCCAGCCGCTGATGCCGCGCCTCCTCGACATGTTCCAGACCTATCTGCGCGAGCTGCGGCCGACCGACCTCGACGGCTCCGCCGGTCTCTACCGGATGAAGGAGGAGCTGACCCGCCGGGTCAACGCCTCGATCGCGCCGAACCGGGTGAACGCGGTCCTGTTCAAGGAGATCGTCGTCCAGTGAACGGACGGCGTCGATGACGAGGCCTGCACCATGCCGCCCGACCAGACCGTCGACCAGGACGCGCTAGCCGCCCAATGGGGCCTCGCGCTCGAATCCGAGGATCCGGCCGACGCCCTCCAGCCGAAGGAAGGCGAGGTCGACGAGCAGATGGCCGCCCAATGGGCGGCGATGATCGACGAGACCAGCGAGGGCGGCGCCGCCAAGGGCGGCACCGAGCGCACGCTGAGCCAGGACGAGATCGACGCGCTGCTGGGCTTCAGCACCGCCGATCTCACGATGACCGACAATTCCGGCATCCGCGCGATCATCGATTCGGCGATGGTCTCCTACGAGCGTCTGCCGATGCTCGAGATCGTCTTCGACCGGCTGGTCCGGCTGATGACGACGTCCTTGCGCAACTTCACCTCCGACAATGTCGAGGTGTCGCTCGATCAGATCACCTCGGTGCGCTTCGGCGACTATCTCAACTCGATCCCGCTGCCGGCGATCCTCGCGGTGTTCCGCGCCGAGGAGTGGGAGAATTTCGGCCTGTTCACCGTCTCGTCGAGCCTGATCTACTCGATGATCGACGTGCTGCTCGGCGGCCGGCGCGGCCAGTCGACCGTGCGGGTCGAGGGCCGCCCCTACACGACGATCGAGACCAACCTCGTCAAGCGCATGATCGAGGTGATTTTGGCCGACGCCGAGCTCGCCTTCCGCCCGCTGTCGCCGGTCAAGTTCAACATCGACCGCTTCGAGACCAATCCGCGCTTCGCCGCCATCACGCGCCCCTCCAACGCGGCGATCCTGGTGCGGCTGCGGATCGACATGGAGGACCGCGGCGGCGCCGTCGAGCTCCTGCTGCCCTACGCGACGATCGAGCCGATCCGCGACGTGCTGCTGCAGATGTTCATGGGCGACAAGCTCGGCCGTGATCCGATCTGGGAAGGGCATCTCGCCACCGAGATCGGCCAGGCGGAGATCGCGGTCGACGCGGTGCTGTACGAGCAGCATCTGCCGCTGCGCCGGCTGATGGAGCTCGACGTCGGCGACACGCTGACGCTCGATCTCAAGCCGGAAGCGCTGGTGCAGGTGCGCTGCGGCAACGTCACCTTGACGGAAGCCCGGATGGGCCGCGTCGGCGACCGTGTCGCCGTGCGCGTGGCAAAGCCGCTGCGGCGGCCGAAAACGACCTTCGCCATGTTCGAGACGGCAGGCGAATCTTCGAAGCGCATGGAGGCATCGACGTGACACATTGGGTGGGCTTCGTGATCGAAGGATTCGTCGTGATCCTGTTGCTCATGACGATCGGCTATTGCTGGCTGCTCAACAACAAGCTGCGCCGGCTGCGGTCGAACGAGCATGCGCTCAAGGCGACCATCTCCGAGCTGATCACCGCCACCGAGATCGCCGAGCGGGCGATCGCCGGGCTGAAGGTGACCGTGCGCGACTGCGACCAGAACATCGGCGAGCGGCTGCGCACCGCCGAGCGCTTCGCCGCCGACATCGGCCGCCAGATCGCCGCCGGCAACGAGGTGCTCGACAAGCTCGCCCGGATCGCCGCCGCCTCGCGGCGCGTTCCCGCCACGCCGGCCTCCGCCGAGGCTTCGTCCGCCGCCGCGCAGGCCGCGACGCCGGCCGCCGCCGCGCCCGCCGAGCCGCGCCTGCCGCCGGTGCCCGACAGCAAGGCCGTGCTCGCCGCCGCCCAGGCGTTCGCCCACCGCACCCGCGCTCGCAAGGGGCTCGCTGCATGAAAAGGCTGCGCGAGCTGCACCTGATCCCGGTCGTCCTGTTCGCGGCGGTGTGCCTGCTCGCGCTGAAGGTCCTCGGCTTCGTGGTCGACGATCCGACCCCCTTCACCGCGGCCGACACGGCCGGGCCGTCGCCGCTGCCGGCGGTCGCGCTCGACCGGGCGGTGGTGAAGCCGGCCGACGGGCAGGGCTCCGCCGCGGGCGAGAGCAAAGGCTCGTGGGCGAAGCAGATGTTCAACTATCCGGACGTCACCGGCTCGGTGAAGGACGCGCCGGCCCCGCGGCTCGACACGCTGCCCGAGCTGCCCTCGGTGAAGCCGGCGTCGCCGCCTGTGGTGCTGCCGCCCGACGTCACCGGCTCGTCGGGGCACGGCAGCTCCAAGCCGAAGGAGCCGCCGAAGCCCAAGGCGGCCGATCCGTCGCCGTCCTGCTCGGGCACCCTGGTGCCGCTGCAACCGCCGGCGATCCCGCCGGGCGAGCGGGCGCTGCTCGAGCGCCTCCAGGAGCGCCGCCAGGAGCTCGACTCGCGCGCGCGAGAACTCGACGTGCGGGAAAGCCTGCTGCAGAACGCCGAGAAGCAGCTCGAGGGACGGATCGGCGAGCTGAAGGCGATCGAGGAGCGCATCAAGGCCGCTTCCGAGAAGAAGGACGACGGCGAGCAGGAGAAGCTGAAGTCCCTGGTGAAGATGTACGAGGTGATGAAGGCCAAGGACGCCGCGCGCATCTTCGACCGGCTCGACATGAAGGTGCTGCTCGACGTCGCCTCGCTGATGAACCCGCGGCAAATGTCCGACATCCTCGCCCAGATGACCCCGGCGAACGCCGAGAAGGTGACGGTGGAGCTCGCCAACCGTGCGACCGCGACGGTCCGCACGCCGTCGCCCGACGAGCTGCCGAAGATCGAGGGCCGCACCTCGATGCGCTGACCGGCGCTCGCGCCGGCCGGCTCGCCGGCTGGCCGGGGCGCCGGTGGCAGGCCGCGCGGCACGGCGGGGCGGCGAGGGCGCTCGTCCTGACGCACCGCAAAAGCGGTTTTCCATTGCCGTCGGGCCGGCGCTCGGTCACGCTTCGAGGATGGACCCCCTCCTCGTTCTCCTCGGCATCGCCACCTTTCTCGTCGCCGGCCTCGTCAAGGGCACGCTCGGGCTCGGCCTGCCGACGGTGGCGATCGGCCTTCTCAGCCTCGTGGTGCCGCCGGCGACCGCCGCCGCCGTGCTGATGGTGCCCTCGCTCGTCACCAATGTGTGGCAGGCGCTCGCCGGCCCGGCGATCCGCCCGCTGCTCGCCCGCCTCGGGCCGATGCTCGGCGCCAGCGCCGCCGGCACGCTTCTCGGCGCCTGGCTGTTCGGCGCGCCGGGCCCGGCGGCGGTGCCGCTGCTCGGCGCGGCGCTGATTCTCTACGCGCTGCTCGGCTTCTTTCGACTGCCGCTGGTGGTGCGGCCGGAGACGGAACCTTGGCTCGGGCCGCTCGCCGGCCTCGCCACCGGCCTGGTCACCGCGGCGACCGGCGTGTTCGTGATCCCCGCCGTGCCCTATCTCGCCGCCCTCGGCCTGTCGCGCGACGCGCTCGTGCAGTCGCTCGGCCTGTCCTTCACGGTGTCGACCGCCGCCCTCGGCGTCGGCCTTCTGGGCGCCCGCGTGCTCGATTTCTGGCTGCTCGGCGTGTCGGTCGCGGCGCTGCTACCGACCTTTGCCGGTGTGGTGGCCGGCCAGTGGCTGCGCGGCCGCGTTTCGGCGGAGACGTTTCGGCTCGGCTTTCTGGTCGGCCTCCTGCTGCTCGGCGCCCATCTCGCGCTCGCCCGGCTTCTGTGACGCGCACCGGCGGTCGCGACGCACGCGCGGGAACGGCCACGGAAAAGTCGCGAGAAAAGCGGTTGCGGCGGGCCGCCGGGCCGTGCTCCCATGCGGGCGATCAGGATAGGGGGGGGGCGAGCCCATGACGTTCGGCCAGGCGATCGCGTCGGGATTCCGGAACTATGCGACCTTCACCGGCCGGGCCCCGCGGTCGGAATACTGGTACTGGGCGCTGTTCACGCTGGTGGTCGGGCTGGTCGCGAGCGCGATCGACACCGTGCTGTTCGGCCCCGGCACCGCGGTGATCAACAATCTGGCGTCGCTCGCGCTGTTTCTGCCGGGCTTGGCGGTCGGCGCGCGCCGCCTGCACGACCTCGACCGCACCGGCTGGTGGCTGCTGCTCGCCGTCACCGTGATCGGCGTGGTGGTGCTTCTGGCGTGGTTCTGCTTCCGCGGCACCGACGGGCCGAATCGATTCGGTCCCGATCCGCTCGGCGAGCCGCTGCCGGCCACTGGCCCCGAGGGGTTTTGATCCCACGAAGAACGAGGGGAGGGGGACGAGTCCCCTCACTCCTCCTTCAGGCCGGCGCGGACCTCTGCCTCGATCAGCTTCCAGATGGTGTCGACCAGCGACACGAATTCGGCGCTGCGCTTGAGCTCGAGGTCGCGCGGGCGTGGCAGCGGCACCGGGATTTCCCGCCGGATGGTGCCGGGCCTCGCCGAGAACACGATCACCCGGTCCGACAGAAACACCGCCTCGTCGATCTGGTGGGTGATCAAAAGCACGGTCTTGCCGGTCGCCTGCCAGATCGACAGAAGCTCTGTCTGCATGATCTCGCGGGTCTGCGCGTCGAGCGCTGCGAACGGCTCGTCGAGCAGCAGGATCTCCGGATCGACCGCGAGCGCGCGGGCGACGTTGACGCGCTGGCGCATGCCGCCGGAGAGCTGGTGCGGATAGTGCTGCTCGAAGCCCTTCAGCCCGGCGATGTCGATGAATTTTTGCGCGGTCGCGAACGCCTCGGCCTTCGGCACCTTGGCGAGCGTGAGCCCGTAGGCGACGTTCTCGGCGACGGTTTTCCAGGGCAAGAGCGAATCCTGCTGGAACACCATTGCGCGGTCGCGCCCCGGCTTCGACACCGGCCGGCCGTCGACCCGCACCACGCCGGCGGACGGCGCGATCAGCCCGTCGATGATGCGCAGCAGCGTCGATTTTCCGCTGCCGCTCGCCCCGACGATCGAGACGAACTCGCCTTCGCGAATGGTCATCCGGATGTCACGCAACGCCTCGACCGGCGGCTTGCCGCGCCGCTCGAACGTCTTGCCGATGCCATCGACCGCGAGCCGTACCGCCTCCGTCATTCCTGCCTCCACGGTGCGAGCCGCTGCTCCAGCGCGGCGAACAGGACGCTGCCCAAAAGCCCCATCGCGCCGAGCATGATCACGTAGCCGAGCACACGAGCGGTATCGAAGGTTTGGCTCGCCGACAGGATCGCGTAGCCGAAGCCCGCGAACGAGCCGAAAAATTCCGCCACCACGATGCCGACCAGCGCCCGCGCCCACGCCACCCGCACGCCGCTGACGATGAAGGGGAGCGCATAGGGAAACGTCACGGTGGTGAAGATCTGCCACGGCGTGGCGTTGAACGAGCGCGCCGCCTCGATCAGCGGCTTGTCGGTCGCCCGCAGGCCGGCCTCGGTCGTCACCACCACCGGAAACACCGCGACCAGGATCACCAGCACGAATTTCGACGCGAAGCCGAGCCCGAGCCAGGCGATGAACAGGGGCGCCAGCGCGATGATCGGCACGGAATTCAGCGCACTCAGCACCGGTCCGCCGGTGAGCGAGAGAATCCGGCTGGAGGCGAGCGCCAGCCCGATCGCCACCCCGATCACCACCGACACCACGAACGACGTGACCACCGCCGTGACGGTGGCCGACGCATTGGTCCACATGGCGCCATCGGCGACCTCGTGGGCGAGCGCGACCGCGACCTCCGCGGGCGGCACCAGCAAGAGCCGGTTGGTGACGATCATCGACACGATCTGCCACACCACCAGCACCGCACCGGTCGAGATCAGCACCCGGGCGGCGGCCGCCGTCCGGGTGTCCTGCTCGAGAAACTCGAAGAGACGGCGCGCCATGCAGGTTCCCCTCAGCCGGCGCGGCGGGCGCGGGCGAGCTTGCCCCATCCCTTCTCGCCGACCACCTCCCCGTCCGCATAGACGGTGCGGCCCCGCACCAGCGTGCGCACCGGCTTGGCCTTGAACGTGCGGCCCGCATAGGGCGACCAGCCGGTCAGGCTCAGCACGTCGTCGTCCTTGACCTCGTAGGACTTTTCGAGGTCGACCAGCACCAGGTCGGCGTCGAAGCCGGGCATCACGTCGCCCTTGCGCTCGAGGCCGAACAGTCTTGCCGGTGCGGTCGACATCGCCTCGACCGCCCGCTCGAGGGTGATCTTACCGTCGAGCGCCGCGGTGAGGAACATGCTGACGTAAAACTGCGTCGACGGCGTGCCGGTGTGCGCCTTCCAGCCGTCGATCCAGCCGATCTCCTTCTCCTCGCGGGTGTGCGGGGCGTGGTCGGTTGCGACGATGTCGATGGTGCCGTCGGCGAGGCCCTCCCAAAGGCTCGGCACGTTCTTCTCTGGCACCCAGTAGGACAGCGCGTAGGAGCCGAGCCGCTGCACCGCACCCCAGTCGCAGCCGAGAAACAGCGCCCACGGATTGATCTCGCAGGTCACCTTCTGGCCTTCGGCCTTTGCCCGGCGGATCAGATCGACCGAGCCCGAGGTCTGGGTGTGCAGGATGTGCAGGTGGCAGCCGGCGGCTTTCTGCAGCCGCAGGAGGGTGGCGATCGCGGTCTCCCAGATCACGCCGTCGTGCGCCGCATAGGCTTTTGCGTAGGCGAGTGCGTCGCGCTGCTGGCGGTCCCAAAAATCCTTCTCGATCACGTCCATCAGCGCCTGGTCGTGCGGATGCACCATCAAAGGCAGGTTCACTGCCGCGCAGTGCTGCATGATCTCGAGGATCTTTCCGTGGTCGTGCACGCCGATGCCCGGCATGTGCGGGTAGGACCGGCCGGTGTCGACCACCATGAAGATCTTGAAGGCGGCGATGCCTTCCTCCGCCATCCGCGGGATCTCGTCGGCGATGGTGGGCGCCGGATTGAAGTTCCAGTCGACGATCGCGTCGCGCTGATAGATCGCGAACTGCTTGCGCAACAAGTCGAGGCTGTTGGGCGGCGGGGTCACGTTCGGCATGCCGACCGTGGTGGTGACGCCGCCCGCCGCGCACTGGCGCGTCGAAGAGTAGATCGTGTCCTTGTACTCGAAGCCCGGCTCGCTGCCCTCGCGGTGGTGCGAGTGCATGTCGATCACGCCGGGAATGACCGCGAGGCCGGTCGCGTCGATCACCTGACCGGCGGCGGGCTCCTGGCCGGGCTCGTAGAGGCCGGCGATCAGTCCGTCCGCGATGCCGATCGAGGCCTGCACCTTGTTCTTCGCGGTGATCAGCAGGCCGTTCTTGACGACGCAATCCATGTTTCGACTCTCCGATGAGGTCTGTTCGGGATCGGGGGCTTTTTTCGGCCGGTGCCGCGGCGCCGGGACGACGGGGGAAGGCGGAACGGAGAATTCTTGGGACGGGCAGGGCGTGTGGCGTTCAGGAGGAGGGGGGACGTTGCGGATCGGCCGCGAGCGATCGCCCCCTGACGGTGTCGAGCACGGCGGCGACGAACTCGCGTGAGAGCCCGCGGGTGATGAAGACGATCTGCGAGCGGCGCGGGCCCGCCGGCCATTCCGGCAGCATGGTCGGCGGATGAAACAGGTGCTGCACCGCCTGCAGCACGATCGGCTGGTCGCGCCCCTCGATGTCGAGGATGCCCTTGACGCGCAGGAGGTCCGGGCCGTGCGCGACCACCAGCGCGTCGAGCCAGGTGGCGACGTGCTCCCAGGCGAGCGGCTCGCCATAGGTCAGGCAGAACGAGCCGATGTTTTTGTCGTGCCGGTTCGGGTCGTGGCGGTGGGCGTGAGCGTGGCCGTGGGCATGGCGGTGGGCGTGCCCGGAGCCGTGATGGCCGTGCGAATGCCCGTGCTCGTCCGCCTCGTGCTCCTCCTCTTGCGTAAACGCCTCGGCGTTGAGCCAGCGCACCACGTCGATGCTCTTGGTGGCCGGATCGTAGAGGTCCGAGGTGGCGAGCTCGGAGGGCATCGGCATGCGGCCGGGCTGCGAGACGTGCAGCCGGGCGCCGGGATTGAGCGCCCGCAAGCGCTCGGTCAGCGTGGCCGCGGCCGGATCGTCGGCGAGGTCGGTCTTGGTGACGATGATCTCGTCGGCCACCGCCGCCTGCTTCACCGCCTCCGGCTGGCGGCCGAGGGTTGCGAGCCCGGTCACCGCGTCGACCGTGGTGATCACCTGGTTCAGCCGGTAGCGCACCACGACCGGCACGGTCATCAGGGCCTGGATCACTGGCGCCGGGTCGGCGAGCCCGGTGGTCTCGATCACCAGGCGGTCGAACGCGCGGATTTTTCCGCTCGCCCGCTTCTCGGTCAGCTCGCGCAAGGTGTCGACGAGATCGCCCCGCACGGTGCAGCACAGGCAGCCGGTCGACAGCTCGATGGTGCGGTCGTCGCTCGACGCGATCAGCGCGTGGTCGATGCCGACCTCGCCGAACTCGTTGACGATCACGGCGGCCCCGGCGAGCTCGGTGGTGCGCAGCCACGCGTTCAGGAGCGTGGTCTTGCCGCTGCCGAGGAAGCCGGTCAGCAGCGTGACCGGCAGCCTCTCCTCTCCCTGCACCATCATTCGGCCGTCAGGTAGCTCGGGTCGTAGTAGCGAGACAGCTCGAACGCCTTGGTCGAGGCGGGGTTGACGCTGACCGCCTGATCGATCTCGATGATGTTCTTCAGCCCCGCCGCGGTGACCTCGAGGTTCTTTGCCACCGCCTGCTGCTCCTCGACGATGAACTGGTACGACTTCTCGCAGATCGCGGGATCGATCTTTGTGTAGGCGGCGAGAATGTCGATCGCCTTTTGCTTGTTGGCCGGATCGTAGATCCAGTTCGCCGCCTTCTGCAGCGCCTTGGTCAGGCCGACCGCCGCCTGGCGGTGGCTCTCCGCCCACGGCTTGTTGAGGATCAGCGGGGTCTGGACGTAGGGCTCTTTGTAGACGTCGAGGATCTTCATCCCCTTCTCGACGGCGAGCGTGTCGAACGGGGCGATCAGGAGGGCGCCCTGGACCTGCCCGTTGCCGAGCGCGACCACGCGATCCCGCGAATTGGTCAGCGCCACCATCTTGACGCCGCGCGGGTCGACGCCGAGCCGGTCGAGCTGGAAGCGCAGCAGGTTGGCGGTGCCGCCCTCGACCGCGCCGGCGGTGACGGTCTTGCCGTCGAGCTGCTTCGCCTGATCGATTCCGGTGCCGCCGACCAGCCGCAGGATGGTTTTTCCGAGCACGGCGCCGCTCATCACCACCGGCGCACCCTGGTCGATCGCCCGGATGACGATGTCGCCGAGCGAGATTCCGGCCTCGACACTACCCGATGATACCGCTTGGAGCAGCGCCGGGCTCGAGCCTGCGATCAGCTCTTTCACCGCGATGTGACGTTCGGCATAAAACCCCTGGTCGCGCGCGATCGCGTGCAGCCACAACAGCGCGCTCGGCGCCAGCACCGCGACCCGCACCTCGGTCGTCTGCTGTGCGCGGGCCGGGGTGGCGGCGATCGGCACGGCCATGGCGAGGCAGAGGCAAAGCAAACGCGACATGAACGACATCGGCACGGTCTCCTTCGGTTCGCGGGGGTCGACGAGAAGCGCGGCGGTGCAGTCTGGCGTGTTGTTGTCAGTATATGAGAATGAGTGTTATCGTCAAATGATGCAGTATTGGGCAATCGCCGCAAAAGTAGTCCGATGACCGCCACCGCCCGCACCCTCGCCGTACTGCAGCTGTTCGAGGCCGACCGTCAGGTCTGGACGGTCGACGAGATCGGCCGCGCCCTCGGGTTGTCCTCGAGCACAGCCTATCGCAGCGTGCGCGAGCTGGTGAAGGCCGGATTTCTCGATCCGGTGTCGCGCGCGGGCTACGGGCTCGGCCCGGCCTTCATCCGCTACGAGCGGCTGGTGCGCCAGACCGACCGCTTGAGCCTGATCGCCTCGCCGGTGATGGCCGAGCTTCTGGAGACGGTCGGCCGGCGCGGCACGATCATCCTGTGCCGGCGCTTTCGCGAGTGCGTGATGTGCGTGCACGAGGTGCGCGGCGACCCGGCGCACGCCGAGACCACCTACGAGCGCGGCGTGGCGATGCCGATGTTCGTCGGGGCGAGCTCCAAGGCGATCCTCGCCTGGTTGCCGGACCGCTTGCTCAAGGCCGCCTATCTCGCCAACGAGCCGGCGATCCGCGCGTCCGGCCCGGTGAGCTGGGCCGAGTTCAAGGCGCAGCTGCGCGAGATCAAGCGGACCGGCTTCGCGCTGACCGATTCCGAGGTGGCCAAGGGCCGCATCGGCCTCGCCGCGCCGATCTTTCGCAACGATCAGGTGATCGCTTGCATGGGGCTGGTCGTCACCTCCTCGGTGATGAGCCGGGCGACCGTGCAGTCGCACGCGCCCGACCTTCTGAAGGCGGTGCGCGCCGTGTCGCAGCAGGTCGCCCGCGAGGCGCTCGCCATCGCGCGTTGAGCGGCGTGGTCGGTGCGCCGATCGACGGTGTGGCCTCGTGGGGCAGCGACGCGTTCGGCATCCGGCTTGCATTCCGGGACGGGCGGTCGCGTCGCCCCCGAGGGCGACCACCCGAGGGTGGCGACACGTCCGACGTTTTGCATACGAGGGCGGCTGCGATAAGCAGAGACCCCGAAACCGATGACGAGGAGACAGACGTCTTGAGCGGGACGATGCGAGCCCTGGTGCTGCGCCGGCACGGCACCCTCGAGGATCTCGAGGTCGTGACAGACCATCCGAAGCCGACCGCGACCGACGGACACGTCGTGATCCGGGTGCGTGCCTCGTCGTTCAATTATCACGACGTGTTCACGGTGCGCGGCATGCCCGGCATCAAGGTGCCGCTGCCGGTGATCATCGGGCTCGACATGGCGGGCGAGATCGTCGAGATCGGCGCCGGCGTCGGCGGCTGGAAGGTCGGCGACCGCGTGCTGGTCAATCCGCTCGACCGCAAGGTCGGGCTGATGGGCGAGATGCTCGACGGCGGCATGGCGGAATATTGCCGGGTGTCGGCCGAGCAGCTGATCGCCATGCCGGCGCACGTGACGTTCGAGCAGGCGGCGGCGCTGCCGGTCGCCTACGGCACCGCGCACCGCATGCTGATCACCCACGACACCATCCGCAAGGGCGAGCGGGTGCTGATTCTCGGCGCCTCCGGCGGCGTCGGCACCGGCTGCGTGATTCTCGCGAAAATGCTGGGCGCGGAGGTGATCGCCTGCGCCTCGAGCGAGAGCAAGCTCGCGCGCCTGAAGGAGATGGGCGCCGACGAGGTGATCGACTACACGAAAGTCGACTTCTCCAAATGGGCGGTCGAGCGCTACGGCAAGCCGCAACGCCGCACCCACGTGGGCGGCGTCGACGTGGTGATCAACTTCACCGGCGGCGACACCTGGGTGCCGTCGCTCAAATGCGTCAAGCGCGGCGGCAAGGTTCTGGTGTGCGGCGCCACCGCCGGCCACGATCCCAAGGAGGATCTGCGCTACATCTGGACCTTCGAGCTGAAGGTTATGGGCTCCAACAGCTTCTACGACGAGAACCTTCGCGACCTGATGGACCTGATCGCCCGCGGCCGCTTCCAGCCGGTGATCGACACCGTGCTTCCGCTGGAGAAGGCCGCCGAAGGCCTGCGCCAGATCCAGGACCGCACGGTGATCGGCAAGGTGATCGTCACCCCGTGATCAGATGTGCGACGGCCGGCGCGGTGACGCGTCGGCCGGTTCGCCGATTCGAAAATTCAGAAAGACGTCCATGACCGACATCACCCCCGAAAGCGTGCAGGCGATGATCTTGCGCGGGCCGTTTCATCAATGGCTCGGGCTGAAGGTGAACGCGGTGTCCGAGGAGGGCATCGAGCTCGAGGCGACCTGGCGCGAGGAATGGGTCGCCAATCCCGATCGCGGCTGGACCCATGGCGGCATCATCGCGACGCTTCTCGATCTCGCGGCCGACTGGTCGCTGGTCGCCACCACCGGGCGCGGCGTGCCGACACTCGACATGCGGGTGGACTATCACGCGCCCGCGGTGAAGGGCGACCTGATCGTTCGCGGCAAGGTGGTGAAGGCCGGCAAGACCTTCTCCGTCGCCGAGGCGCAGGTGCTCGACAAGAGCGGCAAGCTGCTCGCCAGCAGCCGCGGAACCTATTTCACTGCGCCGCCGAAGGCGTAATATCCCCAAATGTCCGACTTCACGAATCTCGGTGACCTGATCCGTCGCGACCAGGATCCGAGCAAGACCGCCATCGTCGATCTCGGCGGCGAGATCGTGCCGCGCGAGATCCGCTATGCCGACCTCGACGCCGCCGCCAACGGCGTCGCCCGCGCGCTCGGCGCTCGCGGCTTCGCCCGCGGCGAGCGCATCGCCATCCTGTCCGCCAACCGCTCCGAATATCTCGCGGCCTATTTCGGCATCATGCGGGCGGGCCTGGTCGCCGTGCCGGTGAACTTCAAGTTTCCCCGCAAGACGATCGACTTCATCCTGCGCGACAGCGGCGCGCGGCTGGTCTTCTGCGATCCGGCGCGGCGCGCCGATTGCCCCGACGACCTGCCGGTGATCGATTTCGGCGCGACCGGTGCGGAGAGCTTTCACGACTTTCTCGATGCCGGGCCGTTCACCGCGGTGACGCCGGACGAGAACGAGCCGGCGATGTTTCTCTACACCTCGGGCTCGACCGGCACGCCCAAGGGCGTGGTGCTGTCGCACCGGAGCCACCTGTGGGTGGTGAAGACGCGGCTCGGCTCGCGCGACATGTCGGGCCACCGCTTTCTGATCGCGGCGCCGCTTTATCACATGAACGCGCTCGCGCTCTCGAAGCTCGCCTGCGCGGCGCATGCCACCATCGTGCTGCTGCCGCAGTTCACGGCGAAGGGCTATATCGAGGCGATCGGCAAGTACCGCGCGACCTGGCTCACCGCGGTGCCGCCGATGATCGCGATGATGCTGCGCGAGCCGGAGCTTTTGGCCCGTAGCGATCTCTCCAGCGTCCAGCTGATCAGGATGGGCTCGGCACCGGTCAGCGCCAGCCTGATGGATGGCATCCGCCGGGTGTTTCCGCACGCCGTCGTCACCAATGCCTACGGCACGACCGAAGGCAGCCCGGTGGTGTTCGGCCCACATCCGGACGGACTGACGCAGCCCGACACCTCGGTCGGCCATCCGCATCCGGCGGTCGAGCTTCGTCTCGTCGACGGCGAGAACGCGAACGCCACGGAGGGCGAGCTCGAGATGAAATCGCCCGGCGTGATGCTCGGCTATCACGCGCGGCCCGATCTGCCGCCGCCGATCACACCCGACGGCTTTCTCAGGACCGGCGACGTGTTTCGCCGCGACGCGAACGGCTTTCATTATTTCGTCGGGCGCACCGACGACATGTTCGTCTCGGGCGGCGAGAACATCTTTCCGAGCGACGTCGAGCGCATGCTGGAGCGCCATCCGGCGGTCGGGCAGGCGGCGGTGGTGCCGGTCGACGACGAGATCAAGGGCCAGAAGCCGGTGGCGTTCGTGGTGCCGCGCGCGGGCGTGACGCCGACCGAGGCGGAGATCAAGCAGTACGCGCTGGAGAACGCGCCGGCCTATCAGCATCCCCGCGCGGTGTGGTTCGTCGACAAGCTGCCGCTCGCCTCGACCAACAAGATCGATCGCAATGCGCTGAAGCAGGATGCCGCGCAGCGGGTGGCGGGACGCAGCGGAAGCTGAAGGGCCGTCATACCCCACGGCGACAGTGTTCGACCTCGTCCTGAGGAGCACTCCGCAGGAGTGCGTCTCGAAGAACGAGGTCACTGCGCGGGCCTCATCCTTCGAGATGGCCGCTTCGCGGCCCCTGTGATGAGGTCATAGTCTCCCGTCGCTGATATCACACAGTTTCCGAACGACCGATTCGGAGCCCTGATCACGGCACGGTCTTCACCTCTCCCCGCGTGCGGGGAGAGGTCGCGAGCAAAGCGAGTGGGTGAGGGGCGTTCGAGGTACCGATACGGATCGGCCCTCGAAAAATCTTCGCTCAGGTCCGCACGTCGCGGCGCCAGCGGAAGAGGTGCCGCTCGAGCGGGGCGAGAATGCCGATCTCGATGATCACCATCATCACGATCTGAGCGATCGTCCAGGCGAACACCTGGTCGGTCTGGATCAGGTCGGACGCTTGGCGCAGCCGGTAGCCGACGCCCGACGAGGCGCCGAGCGTTTCCGCGACCAGGCTCACGCGCCAGCCGAACCCGAAGGCGAGCCGTGCCCCCGAGAAGAAGTAGGGCAGGATCGACGGCACGTAGATCTTCCACAGCGTCCGCATGCGCGAGAAGCGCAGCGTGTGGGCGAGCTCGACGAAATCGGCGTTCACCGCCTGGGTGCCCTGCCACACATTGGTGATGATCAGGGGGAGCGCGGTCATCAGCACGACGAAGATCGGCGTGAGCGGCGACAGGCCGAACCAGATGATCGCAAAAATCGCCCAGATTGCCGACGACACCGTGTTCATCACCGGCAGCACCGGCTCGAAGAACGCGCCGAGCGCGCGGTTGGAGCCGAGCAGGATGCCGCCCGGCACGCCGATCACCACCGCCACCGCAAAGCCCGCCAGCACGCGGACCAGGGTGGTGAACAGATTGCCGAACAGATCTCCCTCGGTCGCCAGCATCCACAGCCGCTGCGCCACCCGGTCGGGACCGGGCAGCACATAGACCGGGGTGAACAGCGAGGCGACCCACCACGCCAGGATGAACAGCACCAGCAGCGCGGTGCGCTGCAGGGCGACACGGCCTCGCATCGGAGTTTTCACGGGCGTCTCGGTCGGCGCTCTCACTTGCTTGCCTGCTCGTATGCGGCCGGCGCGAACAGCGTGTCCGGCACCTTGCCTTCCAGCGTGCCGCTGTCACGGAAGATGCCGGCCATGGTCTTCATCGTGGCGATGTCGTCGGGGTCGAGCCGGGCGGTGTAGATCTCGTCCCACAGCTCGGTGTAGGAGGTCGCCTTGCGGGCGTCGAGATTGGCGGTCTTGGTGAGCATCTCCGCGGCCTTGGCGGTCTCCTTGCGGCCGAACGCGGTGGCCGCGATCAGCGCCTTGACGTACTTCGTCACCGCCTGCGGGCTCTGGTCGGCGAAGTCCTTGTGGACGAGGGCGACGCCGAGGATCGGCACGGCCTCGGTCTTGGTCATCGCCCGCCACTCGTCGACCACCTTGCCGAGCCGCTTCAGCTTCATGTCGGGCACCGAGGCGAGGGTGACGGCGCGCAGCGCGGCGACGTCGATGTCGCCTTGCGAGAGGAACTGCAGCAGACGTCCCTCGTTGCCGGGGATCTGCGTGTAGTCGCTGCGCTTCAGGCCGTGGTTCTTCTCGAGCACGGTGGTGGCGATCGCGTACATCGCGCTGCCGGCCGGCGACATGCCGACCCGCTTGCCCTTCAGATCCTCGAGGGAGTTGATCGGCGAGCCGTCCTTGGTGACGAAGGTCGCCTCGGCGATCTGGGTCGCCAGCACGAGCTCGATCGGCGCGTCCTGCACGGCGAGGGTGAAGGCGCCGGTGGCGGGCGCGGCGAACGCGACGTCGATCGAGTGCGTCAGCAGCGCTTTGGTCGGGCCGTTCACCTCGGCGAACTTGACGTATTCCGGCACCAGGCCCTGCGCCTCGAGGAACTTGCCTTCCTCCAGCACCGCGCCGAAGCCGACGCTGAAGCCGGAGGTCCAGTAGCCGACCCTGATCTTCTCCTGGGCGCTGGCGGGGCCCGCCATCACCGTGGCGGCGAGGGTCGCGACGACGGCGAGGGTTCGCACGATCATGCCTGTCTCCAAATCGTTTCGGGGGTGTCGAGGACGGTTGCGGAAATGACGGGAGCCGGTCAGATGACCCAGTCGGCGTTCATGCCGGCGATCGCCGCGCGCAGTTCGCCGACCAGCTCCAGCGCCTCCTTCGTGCCGAGGCGGGGATGCGGCAGCGTCACCTCGAGCTCGGTGTGCAGCCGGCCCGGGCGCGGCGACAGCATCACGATGCGGTCGGCGAGGATCACCGCCTCTTCCACGTCGTGGGTGACGAACACGATCGACATCGCCCGCTCGTCGTGGATGCGCAACAACTCCTCGTGCATGGTGGTGCGGGTCTGCGCGTCGAGCCGCGAGAACGGCTCGTCCATCAGAAGAATGTCCGGCTCGGTGACGAGCGAGCGGGCGAGCGCCACGCGGCTGCGCATGCCGCCCGACAGCTGATGCGGAAACGAGCGGGCGAACTCGGCGAGGCCGACCAGCGCGAGCCGGCTCTGCGCCCGCTCGCGGCGCTCGGCCTTCGGCGTGCGGCCGGTCTCGAGCGCCAGCGTCACGTTGTCGAGCGCGGTGCGCCACGGCAGCAGCCGGTCGTCCTGAAACATGTAGCCGAGCCGCGACCAGTCGACGTTTCCGTCGGTCGGGTGGCCGAGCACCATCACCTGCCCGCCGTCGGGCGCGATCAGTCCTGCCGCCATGTTGAGCAGCGTCGACTTGCCCGAGCCCGACGGCCCGAGCACGGCGAGCACCTCGCCGGCGGGCACGTCGAACGACACGTCGCGCAACACCTCGAAGGTGCCGCCGTCGCGCGGAAACCGCTTCGAGACGTGGCGGAACGACACGGCGTGCGGATGCGGGCTGCCGCTGCCGGATACCGGATGGTGGCGGGCGGCGGCGGTGAGAACATCGGGGGCGGGGGTGATCGTCAAGGCAGGTCCATTCTCGTCCGTTGGGGGTGACGGATGATCGGTGACGACGACAGCCAGCAAATTCCGTGCCGCGCCATCGGCCGGGCCACCATGCAGAGATGGTCGATCCGGCCGCAGAAGGAAGGTGGTCCGTATATAAATGGCCCGCGCCGACAGCGGCACAACCGTCGCGCGACGTCGTGAAAAAAGACCGCAGGTTCAGAAGGACGGCGATTCATGGAAGAAACCGATCGGCAGCTTCCCTCCGGCGAGGAGATTTTCCTCGACCATCTCGGGCATTTCGTGCGCGATCGCGCGGCCGCGGCAGACGCGCTCGCGCGGCTCGGTTTCGCGCCGACGCCGGAGTCGGTGCAGGTCGTTCCGACGCCCGACGGCGGCACCACGCCGACCGGCACCGGCAACGTGACGGCGATGTTTGCGCGCGGCTATCTCGAGATTCTGTTCAAGACCGCCGACACGCCGCTCGGCCAGCAGCACGACGCCGCGCTCGCCCGCTATGCGGGCGTGCATCTCGCCGCCTTCTCGGTGCGCGAGGCGGGCGAGGCGCATGCCCGGCTCGCCGCCGCCGGCTTTGCGATGCAGCCGCTGGTGTCGATGCAGCGTCCGGTCGGCACCGCGGAGGGCGAAGGAATCGCGGCGTTCACGGTGACGCGCGTGGTGCCGGGCACGATGGCGGAAGGCCGCATCCAGATCGTCACCCACCGCACCGAGCACACGGTGTGGCAGCCGCGCTGGCTCGATCATCGAAACGGCGCGGTGGCGCTCGCCGACGTGACGATCGTGGTCGCCGATCCGGCCGAGGCGGCGGCGCGCTTTTCGCGCTTCGTCGATCGGCCGGCGGAGACGACGCCGTGGGGTGCGATCATCGCGCTCGACCGCGGGCGGATCGTGATCACGTCGGCGGAGGGGTTTTCGTCGCTGGTGCCGGGCGTGACGATTCCGAGCCTGCCGTTCATCGGCGCCTACGGCATCTCGGTGCGCTCGCGCGCGGTGCTAGAGCGCTGTCTGAGAGACGCCGGCACGCCGTTCACGATCGACGGCGAGGCGGTGATCGCGCCGTTTCCCGAGGCGCTCGGGGCGGGCGCGGTGGTGTTCGCGGAAACCCCGGCGATGCTGCCGTGGCGGCGCTGAGGGAGGTTCTTCCGTGGCCCCGTGTTAAGGCCTTGTTCACGTTTGAAATCAAAGCAGTAGCGTTAAGCCCGCGTTAAACGCCCGGCGCTACGGTTCCGGTCGATCCCGAGTGCATCTGTTGCGCGTACGCGCGGGACCCGACCATGTCGAGTGTGAGAGTGGTGTTGCGTGCGTTGAGCGGTCCGTCCGGACCGGCGGGCGATGCCGCGCCGGTCGGGCGGTCCCGCGCGTTTGCGCGAGCTTTGCTGGTCGGCTGCGCGATCACCGCCGGCATGATCCCGCCCGGGCCGGGCGGGCCGCCCGTCGCGATCGCCGCGCCGGCGCCGATCTCCGCCGACCTGTCGGTGGCGACCAACGAAGGCTATGCGCGCCTGCTCTTCCAGTTCGAGACCGACGTCGAGGCGAGCGCCAAGCTCGCCAACAGCATCCTGATCATCTCCTTCTCGCACCCGGTGTCGGTCTCGGTCGAGCGGCTCGCCGCGCAGGCGCCCGGCTACGTCGCCGCGGCGCGCCGTGATCCCGACGGACGGGGCGTGCGGATCGCGCTGTCGCGCAAGGTGCGGCTCAACGCCATGCAGGCGGCCGAGCGCTTCTATGTCGACCTTCTGCCGGACACCTGGGCCGGCGCGCCGCCCCCGCTGCCGCGCGAGGTGGTGGAGGATCTCGCCCGCCGCGCCCGCGACGCCGAGCGCAAGGTGCGTCGCCAGCAGCAGCTCGTCCGCCAGCAGGAGCTGGCGCTCACCCGCGTGCGGGTCTCCAACCAGCCGACCTTCTCGCGCTACACCTTCGATCTGCCCGACCTGATCCCGGTGTCGACCTCGCGCGAGACCGATTCGCTCACCCTCACCTTCGATCAGCCGCTGCGCTTCGATCTCGCCGACGTGAAGAGCACGCTGCCGCCGATGGTGGCGGGGGTGGAGAGCAAGGTGGAGGGCCAGTCGACCGTCGTGCGGTTCGGCTTCATCGGCACCGTCGACGTGCGGACGTTCCGTGAGGACACCAGCTACGTGGTCGATGTCGGCGGCGCCGAGGCGGGCAAGCGGCGCAACAACTCCGCCGATCTCGCCGGCCGCGCCGCCGAGATCGCCTCGCTGCTCGCGCCCGACGATCTGCCCAGCCGGCCGCCGGGCGCCCGC
>NZ_AKZI01000150.1 GCF_000293785.1 Rhodovulum sp. PH10
GCTCGCCAACCAGGCGAACCAGGCGGTGCTGCGGCTGTTCTGATCGATCACCCTCCTCGCGGCCCACGGGCCGCGCACACATCGACGAGCGGCGGGGCGAAAGCCCCGCCGTTTCGCGTTTTCGGTCGGCACGTGCACGACATTCTCGTTTCGGCTGCGCCCGGGCTCCACCGCGGCCGCGCGCGCCGACCCGGCATACGGGCTTTTCCGTACGCGCTTCCTCCGCGAGGGTGCTGCCGGTAATTCCTCGAGAAAGGATGAAGAAACGGCCCGCGCGCCGCAACAGTGCCAACGTCGTTATCGGATCGTTAAGGAACTCGCCCTACCGTTATGGTTAACGGCACGCGAATCGCGCGCGATAGGACAGCGCCGGGCGTCGCCGAACGTATTTTCGACGGAGAGGCACTCCAATGTCGTCCAACATCACCTTGTCCGCCGGCGTCCGCCAGAACCTGCTCTCGCTGCAGAACACGGCCGACCTGATGGCGACGACCCAGAACCGGCTCGCGACCGGCAAGAAGGTCAACTCCGCGCTCGACAACCCGTCGAACTTCTTCACCTCGCAGTCGCTCGGCGACCGGGCGGGCGACCTCAACTCGCTGCTCGACTCTATCGGCCAGGCGATCAAGACCATCGAGGCGGCGAACAACGGCATCACCTCGCTGACCAAGCTGGTGCAGTCGGCCAAGTCGATCGCCCAGCAGGCCCGCTCGGCGACCGCGCCCACCATCACCTACGACGCGCTCAACGTCACCGGCTCGATCCCGACCGAGACGATCGCCACCACCACCGCGGTCGGACCCAACGACCTGCAGGCGAAGCCGGTGAATCTCTCCTTCACCAACGACGCCGAGATCCTCGGCACGGTGACCGGCACCGCCGACGTTTCGGGCGGCCCCGGCGGCCCCGGTGCCGCCGGCGTCGTGCAGATCCGGGTCGTCTCGGGCGGCGTCGCGAAAACCTTCGACGTCAATCTGGCCGGCACGGAAGCCGACTTCAACGCCACCAAGGCGGTGTTCGACGCCACCACCTCCGGCACCCCCGGCGACACGCTCGACAACTACGTCACCATCGCCAACGACGGCTCGGGTCATCTGGAGCTGACGGCAGCCAACGCCGACGTCGACTTCTCGATCAGCGCCGCCGGCTCGGGCTCGACCGCCGCCACCCTGACCGCGGTCGGCTTCACCGCCGGCGCCCACGACTCGACCAGCCTGTTCGACAACATCGTCGCTCAGGGCGGCGCGCAGGGCTCGACCTTCGCCTTGAGCATCACCGGGCAGGACACCCAGACGGTGACCTTCGGCACCGGCGCCGGGCAGATCTCGACGCTCGCCGAGTTCAACGGCTGGCTCAACACCCACCGCGGCGCCGCCACCGCCTCGATCTCCGGCACCACCTTCGCCATGAGCCTCGGCGCCGGCACCGACCAGGCGATCGGCATCACCGCGAGCGACGTCGGCGTCGCCGCCGCGCTCGGCCTGGACGCCGCGACCGCCAACTACAATTTCGGCACCGGCGCGCGCGGCGGCATGGGCACGGCGCTCACGAAGAGCTTCAACAGCGAGCTGACGCTGGCCGAGATCGACAACTCGTTGGCCAACGGCACCAACATCTCCTTGACGATCGACGCCAACGACGGCAATGGCGGCCAGACCCAGACGGTCGGCCTCGCCGGCACCGACAATCTCGACGACGTGATCGCCAAGCTGAAGGGCAACGCGACGATCGCCGCCAATCTCGACATCACCAACGTCGCCGGCAAGATGACCATCACGGCGAAGACGGCGGACGTCGACTTCAACATCGCGTCCGGCACCGCCACCACCGCGCTCAACCTCACCCCCGGGCAGTACAACTCGACCAGCCTGCTCGACCAGATCGTCGCCGGCGCCTCGGGCGGCGCCGAGGGCGACACGCTGACGGTGGCGGCGAACGGCGGCTTCGCCCAGACCATCACCTTCGGCAAGGGCACCGGCCAGGTCTCGACCCGCGCCGAGTTCACCCAGGCGCTCGCCAACCTGTCCGGCGTCACCGCCTCGGTGGCCGGCAACGCCTACTCGATCCAGGTCGCGCAGGGCACCAGCCAGACCACGCTGACGATCGGCGGCTCGACCAACACGCTGGCGAAACTCGGCACCAGCGCCCAGACCAAGACCGGCACCAAGCACGAGGGCGCCAACAACGCCACCCGCGAGAGCTTGCAGAAGGACTACAACGACGTCCTGATGCAGATCGACAACCTGTCGAAGGACGCCTCCTACAACGGCATCAACCTCCTGAACGGCGATCAGCTGAAGATCACCTTCAACGAGCGCGGCACCAGCAACCTGACGGTCGAGGGCGTCACCTACATCGCCTCCAATCTCGGGCTCAACCAGCAGAACGGCAACTCCTTCCAGGACAATTCGCAGGTCGATCAGATCATCGACGCGATCAACAACGCGCTGACCACGCTGCGCACCCAGGCCTCGAAGTTCGGTGCCAACCTGTCGACGGTGCAGACCCGTCAGGACTTCACCAAGAACATGGTGAACACCCTGCAGACCGGCGCCGACAGCCTGGTGCTCGCCGACTCGAACGAGGAAGGCGCCAACATGCTGGCCCTGCAGACCCGCCAGCAGCTTTCCACCACGGCCCTGTCGCTCGCCAACCAGGCGAACCAGGCGGTGCTGCGGCTGTTCGGCTGATCCCTCTTCCCGGGCGGGCGGCGGCGTCGAAGCCCCGCTCGCCCCTCTCCGACCGCCGAGGCGGCGCGCGCCGCGACCGCGCGCCTCCGGCGCACCGGCCCGGACACTGCAATCGACCCGGCAGCGCCATCGACCCGGCATCGCCATCGACGCCCACCCGGCTCCGGCCGGCCCGGACCGGCCGCCCATGCCGATACCGCCGATCGCGCGGTCCGCATCAAGCAAGTCTTAACACCGAAAACATACAACGGATCAGGATCGTAAGGACGATCGGGCGAGCGGGAGCCTCCTCAGATGCACAGTGCGGCACAAGCGTACGGAATGGTGGCGCAGCAGATCGCGAATCCCCGCGAGCTGGAAGCCCGCCTGCTGCTGAAGGCGGCCGCCCGCCTGCAGCGCCTGAAGGACGGCTGGGACACCGACCGCGCCGACCTCACCGACGCGCTGCTCTACAACCGCAAGCTCTGGACGATCTTCCTCACCTCGGTGACGAGCCCGGACCATCAGCTCCCGGCGGCGATCCGCCAGAACGTCGCCAATCTCGGCCTGTTCGTGATGAACCACACGCTCGAGATGTCGCGCGAGCCGCGGGCCGAGGCGCTGACCTCGCTGATCAACATCAATCGCGAGATCGCGGCCGGCCTGCTCGGGCAGCCCTGACGCCTTTCGACCTCTCCCAGCCCGCGAGCGCCCTCTCGGCGCCCGCGGTCTTGCGCGCGCTCGCGCGCGATCGGCGGCCGTGACCGGGTACCCTGAACCGGTACCCTCGAACCCGCGGCCGCTGCCGGGTACCCGGCGTTCGTGATCCGATGCCCGGCACCCGTGATCCGATGGCCGTGGCGCGGCCGCCGCAGGTCGCGAAAATGCCCGTGGCGCAGCGATTTCCCGCTCCGCGCGAGGCCCTCGTTAACGCTTCCTTAAGCGCTATGGTTAACGATCTTGCGAACGCGAAGGAGATCGCCATGACACTGAAGGTCGAGCTCAAACCCGGCGAACGCATCATTCTCGGCGACTGCGTGATCACCAACACCGACCAGCGCGCCCGCCTGCTGATCGAGGGCGAGACGCCGATCCTGCGCGAGAAGGACATCCTGACGGCCGAGACGGCCGACACGCCGGCCAAGCGCATCTATCTGGCGATCCAGCTGATGTACACCTCGCGGGACGGCCGCGCCTATCACGAGGTGTATTTCAAGCTGGTCAGCGACATCCTCAAGGCGGCGCCGAGCACCTGGCCGATGATCGAGAGCATCAACGACCACATCCTCGCCGGCGAGATGTACAAGGCGCTGAAGATCGCGAAGAAGCTGATCGCCTACGAGGCCGAGCTGGTCGATCAGGCGCTGCGGCAGGCGCGCGGCGCGGCGCTCCAGTCGGCCTGATACGCGCGGCCGAATCGTGCGATCTCCTTCCGAGGGGCCGCCGAGGGGCCGCCTCGACGGACGGGCCGGGAGCGTGCCCGCGCACGACCGCGCCGGCACCCGCACCCTCGTTCATCGAAGTCCGGGCCGTGAGGCGTGCTGCCCCGGTCGCGGCCGAGCACGGGCGCCATCGGAACGCGACCGATGTCGGGGCCCATCTCGGGGCCCATCTCGGGGCCGACGTCTTGCGGTCGCTCCGCATGATACGGAAAGACAGGGCGCACGGGTTCCGGGCTCGCGCCTTCGGCCGGCCCGGAACGACCGAACAGCCTGTCATACTGGTTCCAGCTGAACGGCTCGGGGTCTCACCCTCTCCCGTGGGGAGCGGGTCGGCGAGCACAGCTCGCCGGGCCAAGGGGCGTAGCCGCTGATAATTTGCTCGAGGTTCCCCTTGGCCGGACCGCTTCGCGGTCCGACCTCTCCCCGGCGGGGAGAGGTGAAGGCCGTGCCGTGACCGATGGTCCGAACCGATCGTTCGGAAACGGTATCATACCCACGGCGACAGAGTTCGACCTCGTCCTGAGGAGCACTCCGCAGGAGTGTGTCTCGAAGGACGAAGGCACCGAGCGGGCCTCATCCTTCGAGACGGCCGCTTCGCGGCCCCTCAGGATGAGGTCCTAGTCTCTCGCCGCTGGTATCAGAGATAATTCACCAGATTGAGCTTGGAGAGCAGCGCGGTGGTCTGCAGCGAGGCCGTCAGGCTGGTCTGCAGCGCCAGGATCGTCGCCGCGGTCTCCTCCATCGGCACGCCCTCGATGCTCTCCAGGAGGCCGGTGAGCGTCGCCGTGGTCTGCGTGTGGCGCTGCTTGGTGGAGGCGATCGCGGTCTGTGCGTTGGCGAGGTCGGAGGTGACGTCCTTGATCTTCTGGACGCCCTGCTGATCGCCGAGATTCGACTGCATGCGCTCCATCAGCGCGGCGTAGCGGCCCTGCCCGTTGGTGTCGGCCGGATCGAACTGCATCGCCGCCATCGCCGCGACATTGGCGAGCGGAATGCGGAACGCCTGCTCGTTCGCCCGCAGCCCGTAGGAGACGGAGATCTGGGTGTCGATCTTGGCGGCGGCGGTCGAGCGCGCCGAGGTCGAGCCGGCCTCGCCGGTGTACCACGACAGCGTGTCGGTCGCGGTGGCGTCACGCAGCGCGGTCGCGCTGTCGAACGGCGGGCCGTCGACCCGCTGCACCGGATGCGCGGCATCGGCGTTGAAGAACTCGTTCGAGGCCTGCACCGCGGAGGCCGCCGACAGCGAGGTCTGGGCCAGCGTGCGCACATTGTCGCCGAGCGCGGTGTGCAGGTTGGCGAGCGTCTCGCCTTGGGTGGTGCCGATCGCGAAGGTGCCCTTCTCGGTCGCCGGCGCGACGATGGTGCCGGTGCGGTTGCCGGCGGCGAAGCCGAGCCCGTCGAGGGTGGCCGAATCGCCGCCCATGGTCACCACGTCGCCGTGGCTGGCGGTCAGCACCACCTGCCCGTCGACCACCGAGGCGACGATGCCGCCGTTGCCGGCCACCGCCGCCGACAGCGCGTTGTTGATCTTCGAGGCGGCCGAGTTCGCGGTGTCGTTCGGCACCAGCCCGTCGATCGTGACGGCGACGCCGCCGTTGAGCCCCGGCGCCTGCACGGTGATCGACCCCGGCGTGAAGCCCAGCGTGTTGCTCGGCCCGGTGAAGCCGCCCGCCCCTTCGAGGCTCTTGGCGGTGGTCACCGCGGTCAGCACCATGTGCTCGGTGGTGCCGTCCGGCAGATCGAAGCTGAAGGTGACGGTGTCGCCGTCCTTCGGCAGGGTGGCGCCGAGATCGATCGACATTTCGGGCGGCGAGCCGGCCGGCTGCGTCAGGGTCGCCCCCGACACGGTGGTGGCGAGCGCGTTCAGCTTGAAGCCGAACACCGAGCCGGCGACGTCCTCGCCGATCGAGACGACGTTGGTCGGCGTCGACGAGGTGCCGGCGAGGCCGAAGGTGGCGGGCGCCACCGTGCCGCCGACCGTGATCGCGCCGGTGGAGGAGGCCGCCGTGACGGTGAGATTGCCGTTCGACGGATCGACCGTCGCGGTGCCGCCGGTGAGGCCAGAGAGTGCGGCGTTGAGCTGGCCGATCGAGGCGATCTGGCCGGCGCCGGTGCCGAACGTCACCGACACGGAGCTCGAGCCGATCGAGACGGACAGGGTTTGGCCGGCGGTCACCGCGCCCTGCGTGATCAGGTTGCTCGGGCCGGCGGTGCCGACCGACAGGCCGAGATCGGTCAACAGTGCCGGGCTCGAGCCCGCGCCGACATCGACCGACACCGAGGCGTCGGCACCCGTGAGCACCAGATGGCCGCCACCGTCGAGCGAGGCCGCAACCTTCGGCGTGCCGGCCGGGGCCGCGTCCATCGCCGTGTTGATCGCGTCGCGGATGGTCGCCGCGTCGTCGCCGGCCTGGACCGCGACCGCGACGCCGTTGATCTCCAGCGTACCGTTGGCGCCGGCGGTGTAGGCGGTGAGATCGTTGCCGCCGGTCGTCACGGCGAGCACGTCGGGCGAAAGCGACGCACCCGAGCCGGTGAGGCCCGCAGTCGTCGAGGAGGTCGCCGGGATCACCAGCCGGCCGAGCCCGCTCGCGCCGATGTCCGCCTGGTTGCGCTCGCCGATCAGCTTGATCAGGCCGGCCTGGGTGCCGACGCCATTGAGAATCTCGTTGGTGTTCCGCACCGCCGGCTGATCGGGGCTGAGGCCGGAGAAGATGTACTGGTCGCCGAACTGGGTGTTGAGCGCGCCGAGCATGCGGTCGAGCTGGCCCTGGGCGGTGATCTGATCCTGCGTGCGGCCGCCCTGGCTGATCACGAACTGCGATTTCGGCGCGGCGTTCTTGATGGTGCGGGCGGCATCGTCGAGATCGGTCAGCGCGAGCTGCGCGAGATCGAGCCGGCTGCTGATCTTGGTGATCGAATCGCCGTAGGCGCCGACCGCCGACAGGTTGCTGCGCAGGCCGACCGTGAGCCCGCGGTCGAGGCCGATGCCGGCATAATTGTCCGAGCGCTTCTGGGTGCCGAGCTGGCGCTGGAGATCGTCGAGCTGCCGGCGCATCGACACCAGCCGCTCGACCTGCAGCATGCTCTGTGTCCCGAGTCCCTGGATGGTCATGGCGATCACATCTTCATGAGGGTCTGCAGCATCTCATTGACGACGGTGAACACGCGGGCATTGGCGCCATAGGCGGTCTGCAGCGTGAGCAGCGTCGTCATCTCCTTGTCGACGTTCACCGCCGAGCCTTCGTTGAGGCGCTGCTGCAGCGCGTCGACGACCATGCTCTGCCCGTCGGAGAGCCGCTTCGCATCGGCGGCGGCGGCGCCCTGCTGGCTCATCACCTGCCGCAGGTAGCTCGGCAGCGAGCCGGAGAACGGCGTGTCGGTCGAGCCGATCCCGGTCGCGGGCGAGAACGCCTGCGTGTCGGTGGTCAGCCGGTCGAGCAGGAAGTTCGCGCGGGTCTTGTCGCCCTGCGGCACCCCGGTGTCGTAGACGACGAGCTTGCTCGGGTCCTCGAGCAGCGCGGCGTTGACGGTGATCCGCCCGGCATAGCCGGTGGTCTGGCTGGTGTTCTCGCCCGGCGCGCCGCTGTAGACCCGGGTGCCGTCCATGAAGAACGGCAGCGTCGTGGTGCCGCCGGCGACCGCCGTCGTGGTGGTGGTGACGGAGGCTGCGGAAATGTCGGAGGTGGCGGCCGCGCCGTCGTCGAGAATGCGCAGCGTGGTGCCGGACGGGTTGGAGAACTCCACCGCCGGGCCGAGGGCCGCGTTCATCTGGGTGATCGCGTTCGCGAGACCGCTCGAGAAGTCGATGCCGATCACCTGGTCGTTCGGATCGGGTGTCAGGGTGTTCGACAGCGGCAGCGCGTTCGGGTCGTCGACCCGCACCAGCGTCGCGGTGTGGGTGGCGCCGGTGCCGTTGTCGATCCAGCTCACCTTCACCGAGTTGCCGGCCTGAAGCCCGGCGACGTCGACGTCGAAGCCCGCCTGGGCGCCCGAGGTCACCGCGGTGCCGTCGGTCGTCACGTCCGACAGCGCGCGCGACATCGCCGCAGCGAACTCGTCGAGCTGGCGCTGCGCCTCCGGCAGCACCTCGTCTCGCATCTCGAGATAGGCGGCGATCTGGCCGGAGCGGAACGCGCCGCCCGCCACCAGATCCATGGTCGAGCCGTTGCGGTTGAGCAGCGAGATGGTGCCGACCTGGCGCTGGCTCGGATCGCCCGACCACTCCGCCTGCGCGCTCATCATGCCGCGCTCGTCGAAGGTGAGCTGCGCCGCCTGCGAGCCGACCAGCTGGATGCCGGAATTGGTGTAGACCGACACCATGTCGTTGTCGCCGTCCATCACCCGCACGTCCATCAGCGTCGCCAGCTGATCGAGATAATAGTCGCGCTGGTCGAGCAGCGAGGCGCGCGCGGTGTCGTGGCCGGTCGAGGCGGACAGCTTGGTGTTGATCTGGGCGAGGCCGGTGAGGCACTCGTTGGCGCTGGTCACGCAGTCGGCGAGCCCCTGCTCGGCATTGAGCCGCATGTCCTGGATGCTCGACGACGTGCTGTTGAGCTGCTGCGCCAGCGCCTGCGCGGTGCTCAGCACGTTGGTGCGCGCCGAATAGTCGGACGGGCTGACGGTCAGGGCCTGCAGCGAGGTCGAGAAGTCGTTGTAGAGCGATTCCAGCGCGGTCGACGAGTTGGGGTCGCCATAGAGGCCCTGCAGGCGCTGATAGAACTGGGTGCGCAGGCTCGCATAGGCGCCGCCGGAGGATTCGCTGCGGAGCTGGCGCTGGACGAACTGGTCGAGCGTGCGGTCGACGCTCGACACCCGCACGCTGATCAAGTCGCCGCCCGCGGTGATGGCCGAGGTCTCGACGTGCTTCGAGGTGTAGCCGGGCGTCTGCGCATTGGCGACGTTGGCGGCGACGATCGACAGTCCGGTCTGGGCGGCGCGCAATCCGGCCGCCGCGGTTCCGAGCGCCTGGGTGAGACTCATGACCTATTCTCCGGCGAGCTGCGATCGCTACCGCAGCATGCTCAACAAGCTCTGCACCATGTCGTTGCTGGTCGAGATCACCCGCGTATTGGCCGAGTAGGCCTGCTGGGTGACGATCAGCTTGGTGAACTCGTCGGCGATGTCGGTGTTCGACGATTCGAGCGAGCCACCGACGATGCCGCCGGCATTGCCGTAGATCGGCGGGCCGGAGCCGTCGGTCGCCTCGAAGGCGCCGCCGTCGAGCTTCTTCAGGTAGTTCGGCCCGCTGAAATTGGCGAGCGACACCTCGTAGAGATCGATCGAGCGGCCGTTCGAGTAGGAGCCGACCACCCGGCCTTTCTCGTTCACCGACACCGATTGCAGGGCGCCGGCCGCATAGCCGTTCTGCTGGATCGCGTTGACCTGCACCGTGCCGTTGGCGTCGGCGTACTGCGTCAGGCCGCCACTGCCGAACCGCACCTTGACGTCGCCGAGCACCACGTTGTCGACGGTGACGCCGGTGAGGTCGAGCGACTCGACCGGCGGCGAGTTGGTCATCTTGCCGTCGGCGCCGAAGGTGAAGTCGGTGCCGACGTTCACCCAGGCCGGATCGGCGGCGCCGGGATTGGTGTTGACCTGATAGAACAGGTTCCAGGTGTCGGTGCCGCCGTTCGCGGCGCTGTCGGTCTTGGCCCAACGCAGCTGCAGCGACACCGCGACGCCGGTCTCGTTGTAGGCGGTGACGGCGCCGCCGCCGACCGACTGCTCGATGAAGGTGCCGGATTCCGCCCCGGTCACGCCGGTCGCGATGGCGGCATAATCGGCCGGGTTCAGCAGCTCGGAATTGGCGACCTTCGGATTGTAGGTCTTGGTGAAGGGCACCTGCGGAAGATTGGCGCGGTAGTCGATCAGCGAGGTGCGCTGCGCCTCGAGGAAGTCGTTGGAGATGCGCATCACCTCCGGCACGCTGCCGGTGACGTTGCCCGAGGCCGGGTCGACCTTGAGGCCCATCAGATAGTAGCCGGCGCCGTTGACCAGATAACCGTCCTTGTTCGGCTGGAAGTCGCCGCGCCGGGTGTACTGGTTGACGCCGCTGAACACCGCGTTGTTGTCGACCACGCTGGTCGGCTTCATCACGGCGAAGTAGCCCTCGCCGTTCACCGCCATGAAGGTGCCGACCGAGCTGCCCTGGATGTCGCCCTGCACGGTGTTGGTGCCGCGCGAGGAGGCCATCACGCTGCCCGCCACCTGGCGCGCGGGCTGCGCGTCCTGGATCATGTCGGCGAAGCTGGTGTCGGTGCGCTTGTAGGCGACCGTCTGCGAGTTGGCGATGTTGCCCGAAATGTTCTGCAATGCGAACGACTGCGCCTGCATTCCGGCGACGGCGGTGCTCAACGCCCCGAAGATACCCATTCTCGTCTCCAGCTCGACCAGCGGTCGTCGTACTCTTGCGACCGCACTTCGCAGAGCAGGCAGCAAGCCGCGTGCCGGAGAAAAAGCCGAATGGATTCAGTGAGGCAAACGCCGAAATCCGGGCGCGCGGCGGGCGCGTCCGGGCAAAACTGGCCGGTCTCGGCAAAAGCTGCCGCGCGTGGCATGGCCGGCGAGGACGATCGTCCACGCCGCCGCCTGCCGACCGGCACATCCCTGAAACGCACGGAGCCGGCAAACCGGGCGCACTTTTTCGCCCGAGCCCGGCGGGTCGTGCAGCCGGCACCGGCACCGGCGACGGCACCGGCGTCCGCACCCGCGGCGGAGGTGTCCTGCCACGGCATCGCCCGCCCCAGTGGCGACGCCCGGCCGGATTCGCCGAATCGCCCCCCGTCAAGCGCATTCGCCCGACCTCGAAACGACAAATTTTTCGGGCGGTGATCTTCGAGGAAACCGCCGGCGCGGGGGTCGCGCCGACCGGCCGTTTGCGCTATTCCGCGCCTCCCGAGCTTCGTGCCGCGTTCCGATGGCGGGCTCGCGTCGACCCAGACAAGAACCGTTCACCAGAGACCGCCGACGCCATGGCCGTGGATTCCCTCGCCCGCAAGATCGCCGCCCCCGACCGCGCCGCGACCTTTCGCGCGCCGCCCCACAATATCGAGGTGGAGCAGGCCTTGCTCGGCGCCATCCTGGTGAACAACGATGCGTTCTACCGGGTCTCCGACTTCCTGGAGCCGGCCCATTTCTTCGAGCCGATCCATGCGAAGATCTACGAGCTGATCGCCAGCCTGGTGCGCGCCGGCAAGACCGCCACCCCGGTGACGCTGAAGACCTTCCTGCCGGCCGATCTCGACGTCGCCGGGCTGACGGGAAGCCAGTACCTCGCGCGGCTGGCCGCCGAGGCCACCGCCGTGATCAACGCGATGGACTACGGCCGCACCATCTACGACCTCGCGCTGCGCCGCGCGCTGATCGGCATCGGCGAGGAGGTGGTCAACGAGGCCTACGACTCGCCGGTCGATTCGAGCCCGCGCGACCAGATCGAGGCGGCCGAGAAGAGCCTCTACGAGCTGGCCGAGAACGGCCGCTACGACGGCGGCTTCCAGCGCTTCGCCGACGCCCTGACGGCGGCGGTCGACATGGCGGCGGAGGCCTATCAGCGCGACGGCTCGCTGTCCGGCATCGCCAGCGGCCTGAAGGACCTCGACCGCATGATGGGCGGGCTGCAGCGCTCCGACCTCGTGATCATCGCCGGCCGCCCCGGCATGGGAAAGACCGCGTTCGCCACCAACCTCGCCTACAACATCGCGAAGGCGTGGGAGGGCGGGGTGCGCCCGGACGGGCGGATCGAATCGACCAATGGTGGCATCGTCGGCTTCTTCTCGCTCGAAATGTCGGCCGAGCAGCTCGCCACCCGTATCCTCGCCGAGCAGACCGAGATCGCCTCCTACAAGATCCGCCGCGGCGAGATCGAGCCGGCCGACTTCGACCGCCTCGCCGAGACGGCGCGCGAGATGGAGACGATCCCGCTCTATATCGACGAGACCGGCGGCCTCTCGATCGCCCAGCTCGCGGCCCGCGCCCGCCGGCTCAAGCGCCAGCGCGGCCTCGACCTTCTGGTGATCGACTACATCCAGCTGTTGTCGGGCTCCTCCAAGCGGGCGTCGGAGGGGCGCGTCCAGGAGATCACCGAGATCACGACCAACCTCAAGGCGCTGGCAAAAGAGCTGGCGGTGCCGATCCTCGCCCTCTCCCAGCTCTCCCGCCAGGTCGAGAGCCGCGACGACAAGCGCCCCCAGCTCTCGGATCTCCGTGAATCGGGCTCGATCGAGCAGGACGCCGACGTCGTGCTGTTCGTCTTCCGCGAGGAGTACTACCTGAAGAACCGCGAGCCGCGCCCCAACACGGAAGAGTTCTTCAAGTGGCAGGAGGAGATGGACCGGGTGCACGGCAAGGCCGAGGTGATCATCGGCAAGCAGCGCCACGGCCCGACCGGCACCGTGCAGCTGCAGTTCAAGGCCGAGGTGACCCGCTTCTCCGACCTCGCCGACGAGGACAAGCTGCCCGCCCGCATGGAGGACTGAGGAGTCTCGCCTCCGGCGAAGAAGCGATATCGGCTTCTGCACCGTCGGGTCCGGACGCGGCGCACGACGGCGCGAACGAGGCTCGGGAGGTGCCCCGAATGCGGCACCACTCCCTCTCCCCGCTTGCGGGGAGAGGTGAGGCAGTGCCCCCGACGACGTGCCCGACGGCGCGCCCTGCGGACAAATCCTTGCCCGGCGGGACGAACGGGTCTAGGGCCGATCGGCGCGAATTTTCTGCCGACTCGCCGGCAGAAACGGGCGTGACGCTTCCGGGGAAGAACCATGGCGATGCAGAAGCAGGCGCAGGCGGCACCGACGGTCGGGGAGCCGGCGGGCGCGGTCGCCGGCTCGGTGGCCGTCGCGGAGGCCGGCCCGCCGGTGCTCGATACCGGCGGCGTGCTCACCATCGATCTCGCGGCGATCGTCGCCAACTGGCAAAACCTCGCCCGCCGGGTGGCGCCGGCCGAATGCGCCGGTGTCGTCAAGGCCGACGCCTATGGCTGCGGCGCCGCGGAAGTGGGCGACGCACTGAGCCGGGCCGGCTGCAAGACCTTCTTCGTCGCCCACCTCTTCGAGGCGCGCGCGCTGCGAAAGATTCTTCCCGAGGCGACGATCTACGTGCTCAACGGCATCCCGCCGGGCGGCTCCTCGGCGCTCGCCGAGGTGAAGGCGCGCCCGGTGATCGGCAGCATGCCCGAGCTCGTCGAGTGGGACGCCTTTTGCCGCCTCAACACCTGGACCGGCGGCGCGGCGCTGCATTTCGACACCGGCATGAACCGGCACGGCCTGCCGGTCGCCGACGCCGCGGCGCTCGCCGAGCGGCTGGCGCTGCCCGATCACGGCATCTCGCTGGTGATGAGCCACCTCGCCTGCGCCGACACGCCCGAGCACCCGCTCAACGCCCGGCAGATCGAGGTTTTCCGCGAGATCAAATCGCTCTTTCGCGGGGTCGACGCCTCGCTCGCCAATTCGTCCGGCATCTTTCTCGGGCCGTCGACGCACTGCGACCTGGTGCGGCCGGGCGCCGCCCTCTACGGCCTCAACCCGATGCCCGCCGCCAAAAACCCGATGCGCCCGGTGGTGACGCTCAAGGGCCGGATCGTGCAGGTACGGAACGTGCCGCGCGGCGAGACGGTCGGCTACGGCGCCACCTGGACGGCGCCCGGCGACACCCGCCTCGCAATCGCCGCGATCGGCTACGCCGATGGTTTTTTGCGCGCGGGCGCGGCAGTCGGGGCGCAGGCAAAGGCGAGCCGCACCGGCCCGCAGGCGGTGGTGGCGGGAAAACGCTGCCCGATCGTCGGCCGCATCTCGATGGATTTGATGGCGATCGACGTCACCGCGCTGCCGCTCGCCTCGCCGCGCCGCGGCGATTCCGTCACCCTCATCGGCGACGGCATCTTGGTGGACGACATCGCAGGGTTCGGGAGCCAGATCGGCTACGAGGTCTTGACCAGCCTCGGCAGACGGTATCACCGGACGTGGCGGGGGTGAGTCTCCATATTGCGAGGCTCACTGTGTCCCGGTCTGGGGGGATACCTTTCTGGCAGATGACGAGTCATCGCTTGTCCTTCCCACTAGCTCCACTTTTCTCATCCCACCATCCATCATCAAACCAATCACCACTGTATCCTTTGTACCCGATTGGTTTTCTCAAAAGGACATCTCGCTCACTTTGTTCAAAATTTACGCCCGAATTAATCTGAATAACGTCGATTGCCCAACGCCTTGCGGCTGAAACCCCCGATTTTTCGGGGTCGTCCCGCAGAATGCCGATGGCGATCTCGACGAGCCGGATGTTCAGCTCGCGATCTCGGTTCCAGTAGGTGAACTCGGCAGTTACGAAAGCACCAATCAACCCGGCCATTCCCGCGACGACCACTGGATTTTTCAAAAGATCGGTAAAGCCTAATTCCGCTCTCTCACCCACGGGACAAGCTCCCTGACCGACAAAAAACTCTCGCCAAAATCCGTTCACGTCCACCGGCCGACGGACGCCATCGACCAATTCACTTCACACCATATTAAACCACCGGTCGCATGAATAGTCGAACCACCGCGACACGCGAGTCCCGTCCCATTCGTATTGAAGGTGGCGCTCCTGGATCGGCAGGCCGACGACATTTGGCCAGAAAGCGGCAATGCACTCGCCACCGGGCGCGCGCACGCTCGGATAGACGAGGCCGTCGCTCCCTGCGTCACGGCGGGCGCGGCCGAACGGGCGGCTCGCGTCATACGACTCCGGATCGAGCAGCCGGGCACGCTCCGGTGGTGGCATCGCCGCCACGTCGTCGAGCCGGCGCGAAACCGTGCCCACCAGCACCCGGAAATCCTCGCGGCGCCGCGGATCGTGCGCATCGGCGGCGAAGCGCCCGAAATGGTGCGCCGTCTCGGCGACGGCCGTCGAAAGGGTTTCGGCGGCGTAATAGATGCCGAAGGTGCCGTCCGAAAAACGCGAGCCGCGCGGGTTCACGTGGGTGAATGCCGCCATCACCCACGATGCGCCGGGGCCGCTCACCCGGCGGTGCGGCGGTACCAGACGGATCTCGCCGATCTCGTCGCGCAGGCGCGGATTGGTCGCCTGCTCGAGCGCCGTCAGCGCGTCCTGGACGGCAGGATCGGACGAGACGCGCTCGAACAAATCGATCGGCGGGTAGCGCGACGCGATGATCCGCCACGCCTTCTGCCATTCCACCTGCCGCGACGGCACGGCCTCGGGCGCCACGGGATCAGGACCACGGGGCACGAGCGGCATCGACATAGGCCCGCACGGCCGCGAGGTCGGTGACGTCGCCGGCCGCCATGCGGGCGAGCGGCGTCTGGCCGCCGAACGCCTCGTTCGGGCGCGACGGCCAAGCGTCTGCCTGCGCCGGGTCCGAATAGACGATCTGAAGGGCCTTCCAGATGCCGGCGACGTAACCGATCCGGCGCAGCGTGTCGTCCGGCAGGCGGCCGCCGCGCGCGCTCTTCCAGGCGAAAAAAGTCCGCTCGGCCGGATTGCCGAGAATGCGCCGGGCGGTGGCGTTGTCGGCGCCCCAGCGCGTCACGATGCCGAAAAAGCCCTGCAGCGCGGCGCGGTGGGCATCGACCGGCAGATTTTCCACCTTCTGCAGAACGGCGTTCATCTGGCATACTTCTGCAAATCCGCAGCGCTCCACCCTCATATAGCACGAACGCCCCGAAACGCCACCCCCACGCGCGCTCGTCGCCTTCTCGTCTCCGTACAGGCAAACGCCCGAATCGTTGACTTCCCTCCCCCGCCGCTCTCCAAGTCCGGCATGGCCAAGAGCACCCGAGAGTTCGTCTGCCAAAACTGCGGCGCCGCCTACAATCGCTGGCAGGGCAAGTGCGACGCCTGCGGCGAGTGGAACACCATCTCCGAGGAAGGCGCGGCCGGCGAGGCGCGCGCCGCCGGTCCCGGCCGGCCCCCGCGAAAAGGCCGCGCGTTCGCGCTGGCGCCGCTCGCCGGCGAGGACGCGCAGGCGCCGCGGCTGCCCTCCGGCAATGGCGAGTTCGACCGGGTGGCGGGCGGCGGGCTGGTGCCGGGCTCGGTGCTCTTGGTCGGCGGCGACCCGGGAATCGGAAAATCGACGCTGCTGATCCAGATCGCGGCGGCGCTCGCCGAGGCCGGGCACCGCTCGGTCTACATCACCGGCGAGGAATCGGTCGCGCAGGTGCGGCTGCGCGCGGCCCGGCTCGGCCTCACCGACACGCCGGTGCAGCTCGCCGCCGAAACCTCGGTCGAGGACATCATCGCCACGCTGTCGCACGGAAAGACGCCGCGGCTCGTGGTGATCGATTCGATCCAGACCATGTGGACCGACATGGTGGAGTCGGCCCCCGGCACGGTGACGCAGGTGCGCGCCTCGGCGCAGCTCCTGATCCGCCACGCCAAGCGCGCCGGCTCGGCGGTGATTTTGGTCGGCCATGTCACCAAGGACGGCCAGATCGCGGGGCCCCGCGTGGTCGAGCACATGGTCGACGCGGTCTTGTCGTTCGAGGGCGAAGGCGGCCACCACTACCGCATCCTTCGCGCCGTGAAGAACCGGTTCGGCCCGACCGACGAGATCGGCGTGTTCGAGATGACCGGCGGCGGGCTCGCCGAGGTCGCGAACCCCTCCGCCCTCTTCCTCTCCGAGCGCGACCTCGGGGCGCCCGGCACCGCGGTGTTCGCCGGGATGGAGGGCACGAGGCCGCTGCTGGTCGAGATTCAGGCCCTCGTCGCCCCGACCTCGCTCGGCACGCCGCGCCGGGCGGTGGTGGGCTGGGACCCGAGCCGCCTCGCCATGGTCTTGGCGGTGCTCGAGGCGCATTGCGGAATAAAGCTCGGCGGATGCGACGTCTATCTCAACGTCGCCGGCGGCCTGCGCATCAGCGAGCCGGCGGCCGACCTCGCCGCCGCCGCGGCGCTGGTTTCCTCGCTCGCAAAATCGCCGCTGCCGCCGGATGCCGTGCATTTCGGCGAGATCTCGCTGTCGGGCGCGATCCGCCCGGTCGTCCATGCCCCGGCCCGCCTGAAGGAGGCGCAAAAGCTCGGTTTTGCTCGCGCCGTGGTGCCGGAGGCGACGCGGGCCGCCGGCGAGCCCGATGGATTGGCGCTCGCCCCGCTCGCCGCGCTGATCGATCTCGTCGCCCACGTCGCCCCTTCGCCACGCCCCGGGGGGAAACCGCGCATCGCCGAGACAAACGGGTGACGCCGCCGGCTCGGACCGCTATACACGGGGCCGCACGGGGTCGGGCCGCCGACGCCGCGCAGCCGTCGTGCCGACAGCGAGCCCGTTTTCGATGTACCTGGACATCTTCCTGATCGTCGTGATGCTCGTCTCCGGGCTGTTGGCGATGGTCCGCGGTTTCATGCGCGAGGTTCTTTCCATCGCGGCCTGGGGCGCCGCCGCGATCGTGACGCTCTATTCCTATCCGCGACTCCTGCCGGTTGCGAAGCAGTACTTCAACAACGATTACGTCGCGATGGGCGCCACCGCCGGCGGCGTCTTCCTGCTCGTGCTGATCATCGTCTCCGCCCTCACCGTCCGCCTGTCGGACCGGATCCTCGACAGCCGGATCGGTGCGCTCGACCGCACGCTCGGCTTCCTGTTCGGGCTCGGCCGCGGCCTTCTCATCGTGGTGGTGGCCTTCATCTTCTTCGACTGGCTGGTGCCGACCAAATCCCAGCCGGAGGGCGTGCGCGACGCCCGCTCGCGCGTCGTCCTGCAAGGCACCGGCCAATGGCTGATGTCGCTGTTGCCGGAAGACCCCGAAAACACCATCTTGAAGCGGTTCAAGAAACGGCCTCCGGAGGAGGATCGGGACACCCCCGAGCAGCGCTCCGACGCCGGCCGTCCCGACCACCGCGCAGCGCTCGTCTCGGAACGCCCGCTCGATGGACTGCCGTGACGCGGCGGAGAACGACGACAGACGTCGAGACACGCCACGCGACGGTGCGCGGTTCCGCGAGGACCCGCGCGTCGGACTGTTTTTGGACCCCCGCATGCGCGCCGCGAAGGAACTGCCATGACTGATTCGACCGAGCGAGGATTTTCGTCGGTGTTCGACCCGCTCCTCGACGGCGACCGCCTTCGCGAAGAATGCGGCGTGTTCGGCATTTTCGGGCATCCGCACGCGGCCGCCCTCACCGCGCTCGGGCTGCACGCTCTGCAGCACCGCGGCGAGGAGGCGGCGGGCATCGTCTCGTTCGACGGCCAGCAGTTCCATTCCGAGCGGCGCCTCGGCCTCGTGGAAGACACCTTCTCCAAGCCGCACGTGATCGACCAGCTGCCCGGCACCATCGCGGTGGGCCATGTGCGCTACTCCACCACCGGCGGCACCATCCTGCGCAACGTGCAACCGCTGTTCGCCGAGCTCGACACCGGCGGCTTCGCCGTCGCCCACAACGGCAACATGACGAACGGCCTGTCGCTGCGCCGCCAGCTGGTGCACGAAGGCGCGATGATGCAATCGACGAGCGATACCGAGGTGATCCTCCACCTCGTCGCGCGCTCGCGGAAGCCCCGGTTCGTCGAGCGCTACATCGAGGCGTTGCGGGCGCTCGAGGGCTCGTTCTCGCTGGTGGCGATGACCAACAAGAAGCTGATCGGCGCACGCGACGCGCTCGGCATCCGCCCGCTGGTGCTGGGCGAGCTCGACGGCTGCCCGATCCTCACCTCGGAGACCTGCGCGCTCGACATCATCGGCGCCAAATACATCCGCGACGTCGAGAACGGCGAGGTGTTGGTGTTCGACGAGACCGGCGCCCACACCCACAAGCCGTTCCCCCCGATGCAGGAGCGCCCCTGCATCTTCGAGTACATCTATTTCGCCCGGCCCGACTCGGTGGTCGGCGGCCGCAGCGTCTATCAGGTCCGCAAGAACATGGGTTTGGAGCTGGCGCGCGAAGCGCCGGCGGTGGCCGACGTGGTGGTGCCGGTGCCGGACTCCGGCGTGCCGGCGGCGATCGGCTACGCCCAGGAGGCGGGCATCCCCTACGAGCTCGGCATCATCCGCAACCACTATGTCGGGCGCACCTTCATCCAGCCGACCCAGGCGGTGCGCGAACTCGGCGTGCGGCTCAAGCACAACGCCAACCGCGCGGTGGTGGCGGGCAAGCGGATCGTGCTGATCGACGATTCGCTGGTTCGCGGCACGACGTCGGTGAAGATCGTGCAGATGATGCGCGAGGCCGGCGCCACCGAGGTGCATTTCCGCATCGCCTCGCCGCCGATCACGCATCCGGACTATTACGGGATCGACACGCCCGAGCGCGAGAAGCTCCTCGCCGCCACCCACTCGATCGCGGAGATGCGCGAATATATCGGCGCCGACTCGATCGCGTTCCTGTCGGTCGACGGCATCTACCGCGCGGTCGGCGAGAAGGGCCGCGACCCGGTGCGGCCGCAGTTCACCGACCACTGCTTCACCGGCGAGTACCCGACCCCGCTGACCGACCGCGCCGAGGCCGCCGAGCCGCAGCGCCAGCTCTCGCTGCTCGCCGAGGCGAGCTGAGGGTTTCACGACCGTCCTTCGAGCCGGGCTTCCGGCGGCCTCACGGCGCCGTGCGTTGACGATTGCCTCCACGAATGCCTACACGACCGTGAGGTCGCGCGATGGAGTTCTCGGGCTTCGACTGGGACGTCGGCAACCGCACCAAGTGCGAGCGGCACGGCGTCACCATTGCCGAGATCGAGGATCTCTTTCGCCGTCCGGTCCGCGTCGCTCCCGACCCCGCGCATTCGACACACGAGGAGCGGTTCAAGGCGATCGGCAGAACCGAGGCCGGACGGTTCGTGTTTCTCGTCTTCACACTGCGGCGACGCGGCCGGCACACGCTCCTGCGCCCCATCAGCGCGCGCTACATGCATGCGAAGGAGGTGAGGCACCATGAAGAAGAAGCTTCCGACGCTGACGACCGATGACGAGGCGGAGGCCTTCGTGGCGACGGCCGACCTCGCCGATTACGACCTCTCCGGCCTGGTCGAGGTGCAGTTCGAGATGAAGCCGAAGGACAGGTCGGTGAACCTCCGGCTTCCGGCGGATCTCCTGAAGGCGGTGCAGGCGAAGGCGAAGCGCGCCGGCGTGCCGTACCAGCGGTTCATCCGCATGGCGCTGGAGCGCGCCGTGCAAGAGCGCCGCTGACCGCGGTCGCCTTCTTCGGACTGGTCGACATCTCCCCCATCGGCGCCCGCGGCATTGCGCCGGGCGGCTTCCCCTTGTGCCGGCGGGACATCCGGCTAAAAACGGCGGCACGATCCCTTGCCATTTTCACCAACGAGTTGACGTCGCATGTCTCTTCCCCTCGCCGACAAGATCGCCCTCGTCACCGGCGCCTCGCGCGGCATCGGCTATGCCCTCGCCGTCGCGCTCGCCGAGGCCGGCGCCCATGTGGTCGCCGTCGCCCGCACCCAGGGCGGGCTCGAGGAGCTCGACGACGCCATCCAGGCGAAGGGCGGCAGCGCCACCCTGGTGCCGCTCGACCTGCGCGACACCGAGGGCCTCGTCCGCCTCGTCCAGGCGCTCGACGAGCGCTACGGCCGGCTCGACGTCATGGTGGCGAATGCCGGCCGGCTCGGCCCGGTGTCGCCGCTGACCCATGTCGAGACCCAGGATTTCGAGCACACCATGCAGGTCAACGTCACCGTGAACCTGCATCTGATCCGGGCGATGGACGCGCTGCTGCGCCGCTCGGCGGCCGGGCGCGCGGTGTTTCTCTCCTCCGGCGCCGCCCACAAGGCGACCGCCTATCGCGGGCCCTATGCGATCTCCAAGGCCGCCCTCGAGATCATGGCGCGCACCTATGCGGCCGAGACGGTGACGACCCCGGTCAAGGTGAACCTCGTCAATCCCGGCCCGACGCGGACGAAAATGCGGGCGACGCTGATGCCGGGCGAGGACCCGGAGACGCTGCCGACGCCGGACGAGGTGGCGAAGGCGATCGTGCCCTTGTGCCTGCCCTCCTTCACCGAGACCGGCCGGCTGTTCGACGTCCGCCAGGGGCGGCTTCTCACCTACCACCTGCCGGACTGATTTTCTGCCGGCTCTCACCCCGGCCGGCGGGTCGCCCGCACCGACAGCACGAGTGCGGCGACCAGAAGCGAGGCGGCGACCAGGAACGGCGCGCCGGGGCCGGGAAACGTGCCCGGTGCCGCAAGGGCGAGCGCATAGACCTGCGAGAACAGCAGCGGGCCGATCAGCCCGGCGATCCCCTGCAGGCAGGCGTTGGCCCCCTGAAGCCGCCCCTGCTCGCTCGGGCCGAGCCGTCGGCTCATCAAGCTGTTGTTGGCGGCATTGGCAAAGCCCCAAAGACTGGTCGCCGGGATCGCCAGCCAGAACATCCAGCCCTGAAACGCCGCCGCCTGCATCGAGAGGCCGACGATGCCGCAGGCAAAACCGCCCAGCACCGCCGCCCGCTCGCCGAATTTTTTCACCCCCGGCCCGATCAGCCCGCCCTGCACGATCACCGCGGCGCAGCCGAACGCCGCCATGGTGAAGCCGATGGTGGTGGTGTCCCAGCCGTAGCGGAAGGTGAGGTACAAGACGCCCACCGTCGGCAGCACCAGATGGGCGAGCTGGCTGAGAAACTGCACCACCGCGAACGACATCAGCTGCGGTTGCGAACGCAGCAGCACGAGGGCGCCGAGCGGATTCGCCCGCTTCAGCGAAAACGGCGCGCGCTTTTCGCGCGACAGCGACTCCGGCAGGACGAAATAGCCGTACAGAGCGTTGAGGAGGCTGAGGCCCGCGGCGATCCAGAACGGCAGCCGCGGATCGATGCCGCCGGCGATGCCGCCGAGCGCCGGACCCAGCACGAAGCCGATGCCGAAGCCCGCCCCCAGCATGCCGAAGCGGGCGGCGCGCTGGTCCGGCTCGGTGACGTCGGCGATATAGGCGAAGGCGGTGGCGGCGGTCGCCGAGGCGACGCCGGAGATCACCCGCCCGACAAAAAGCCACCAGAGGTTCGGCGCGAGCGCCATCAGCACGTAATCGAGCCCGACGCCGACATTGGAGACGAGGATCACCGGCCGGCGGCCGAAGCGGTCGGACAAGGCGCCCTGCAGCGGCGAGAAGAAGAACTGCATCAGCGCGAAGGCGGTGCCGAACAGCCCGTACATCGCGGCAGAGGCCACCGCGTCGCCGCCCATGAACTCGGCGACGAGGCGCGGCAGCACCGGCACGAACACCCCGACCGACAGCATGTCGAGCGCGACGGTGACGAAGATGAAGCCGAACGCGGCGGTGCGCGGTTTTTTTGCCTGGCCGGTTTCCTCGGTCAGGCCGTCCGCGGGCGTGCCGACCGCAGGCCATGCGGCGACCGGCGGCTCGATCGGCGCCGTCCCGAGCGCAGCGCGGGTGCCGTCGGTGTCATCGTCGCTTCGCGCGGGAGGCATACGGGTTCGCCTTTTCCCGCAGCGTCAGCCGGATCGGCGTGCCGGGGAGCTCGAACGCGTCGCGAAGCCCGTTGACCAGATATCGCTTGTAAGAATCGGGCACCGCGTCCGCGCGGGTGCAGAACAAAATGAAGCTCGGCGGCCGAGCTTTCGGCTGGGTGATGTAATTGAGCTTGAGCCGGCGGCCGGCGACCGCGGGCGGGGGATGAATGCCGAGCGCCTCGTCGAGCCAGCGGTTGAGCGCGTGGGTCGGGACGCGGCGGTTCCAAATCGTGTGAATGTCGACGACCGCCTGCATCAGGCGCTCGACGCCGTGGCCGGTGAGGCCGGACACCGCGACGATCGGCAAGCCCTTCACCTGCGGCAGCTTCAGCTCGGCCTCCTCGCGCAGCTTGGTGAGCGCGCCGCGCTCGCCCTCGGCGAGGTCCCATTTGTTGAGGCCGATCACGAGTGCCCGCCCCTCGCGCTCGCACAGATCGGCGATGCGGAGGTCCTGCTGGTCGAACGGCTGAGTGGCGTCGATCAGCACCACCACCACCTCGGCGAAGCGGATGGCATCGAGCGCGTCGGCAACCGACAGCTTTTCCAGCTTGTCGTCGATGCGCGCTTTTCGGCGCATGCCGGCGGTGTCGTGGATCAGGAACGGACGGTCGCCCCAAAAAACCTCGACGGCGATCGAGTCACGGGTGATGCCGGCCTCCGGGCCGGTCAGCAGCCGGTCGGCGCCGAGCAAACGGTTGATGAGAGTCGACTTGCCGGCGTTCGGGCGGCCGACCACCGCGACCCGGATCGGCCGGCGCACCACCGGCTCCTCGGCGACCGGCTCGGCGGGCTCGGTGGAAAAGCCGTCGCGGGCGTCGCGCGCGGCGATGCGCTCGGCCTCGACCTCACGGCGGGTTTTTTCCGCCGCGACGCCGGTCTCCTCGGGAAGCGCCTCCCTGAGAGCATCATAGAGGTCGGAAAGGCCCTCGCCGTGCTCGGCAGAAATGCCGACCGGCTCGCCGAGCCCGAGCGCGAACGCCTCGTAGACGCCGGCGCTGGCCTGGCGGCCCTCGCTCTTGTTGGCGACCAGCACCACCGGCCGGCCGGACTTGCGCACCAGCGCCGCAAAAGCATGATCGTCGGGGGTGAGGCCGGCCCGGGCGTCGACCAGGAAGAGCACGGCGTCGGCCGCCTCGACCGCCGCCTCGGTCTGCGCCCGCATGCGGCCGGCGAGCGATTCGTTCGGCGCGTCCTCGAGGCCGGCGGTGTCGATCACCGTGAAGTCGATGTCGCCGAGCCGCGCAAAACCTTCGCGGCGGTCACGGGTGACCCCCGGCTGGTCGTCGACCAAGGCGACGCGCTTGCCGACGAGGCGGTTGAACAGGGTCGACTTGCCCACATTGGGCCGACCCACGATGGCGATCGTGAAACTCATCGGCGGTGCATAGCACACGCCGCGCCGGGCGGAATGCGCCTTTTGCGCCGGAGCCTTTTCGGGTCGCTATCGGGTCTCGCCGCCGGCGTCACGGAACCCGGCGGAGGCCGAAAGCGTCAGCGCGAAAAGCTGCCGGGGGCCGGGGTGGTCGGCCACGGCAAGGTCGGGCTCGGCTGCGCCGCGGTGCCCGATGCGGTGCCGGAGGATGCGGTGCCGGAGGACGAGGCGGACTCGGCCGGCGCGGGCTGGCCCGGTGCGGCCGCGGCCGGCGCGGGCTGGCGGGGCGGCGCCGGGCGCACCCGGGTGGAGGCGATCGGTTTTGCCGGAACCGGCTCGACGCTGCTCTCCTCCACGGCCGGCGCCTCCCGGCGCGGCGGTGTCGCATGGTGCGGCGTCGAGGCGGAGTGCTGGCGGCGCGGCGCCGGGCGTTCCGCCCGCGCGGGCGGGGTCGGCTCGGGCGCCGGCGCGGGGTTGGCGGCAGCCTCCGGCGCCATCGCCGGCTGCTGGTTCGCCGGCATGTATTCCGGCGGCACGCCCTGCTGCACGCCGGGCACCCCCTCGGGAAAGACCGGCTCGCGATTGCCCGGCAGCTTCTTCTTGGTGTCGAACACGGTCGTCAGGCTGTCGAGCTGGTCGCAGCCGGCGAGCGCGAGGCCGGTGGAGGCCGTGACGGCAATCAGAATCACCCTGGCGATCGCGCGCATGGTCGAACACATCCTCAACTTCGGCGTTGCCGCCGGTGCCTCGGGTCCTCGGCCCCTCAGGGGCCTGGATTTCGGGCCTGGATTTCGGGCCTGGATCCCGGTCTCAGGTTTTGGCGTTGCCGCCGGTGAGGGCGAGCAGAATCTCCACCCTGGCCTTCAGGCCCGCCGGGACGTCGGCGTCGTTGGTTGCGGCCTCCGCCCAACGGCGGGCCGCGGCGGTGTCGCCGGCCTTCCAGGCCGACAGCGCGAGCGCCTCGCGCGCCGAGTGGCGGAACGGCAGGCCGGGTGCGGCCAGCGGCTCCAGCCGGCGGCTCACCTCGGCATAGGGCGCGGTGTCGACCAGCAGGAGGCCGGCGCGCACCGCGGCGACGTCACGAAACAGCTTCGGCGCCGCGCCGTCGGCGACGATCGCGTCGTAGGCGGCGACCGCGGCCTTGGGATCGGTGGTCTCGAGCACCGCCGCCTCGCGCAGCTGCGCGAGCCGCCGGTAGTTCGCGGTCTCGGCCGACTTCGAGAGGTCGGCGAACGCCTTGGCCGCCTCGTCCGGCTTGCTCTGCAGCACCAGCTGGGTGGCGGCGTCGAACGCGGCGCTCGCCTTGGTGGCCTGCTGGGTCTGGTACCACTGCCAGCCGCGCCAGGCGGCCACCCCGACCACCACCAGCACGCACAGCGTGACGATCAGGCCGCCGTGGCGATTCCAGATCTGCTGCAGCTTCTCCCGCCGGACTTCCTCGTCGACTTCCTGAAAGATATCGGCCACGCGTCAAACTCGCTCGAACGGTCGGATAAGGATGCCCTGCAGGCGACCCTGCGCCTAGCGCGTGCTTGTGGCGAGCGCAAGGCGAAGGTTTTTTCTCGGGCCGCGGGGCGGGCGTCGATGGTGCGGTCGGGCGGTCAGCCCGGCTTCTTCACCGGATAGACGTTCGCGGCAGCGGGGAAGGTGCGCGCGCGCACCTCCTCGGCATAGGCCTGCACCGCGCTCTCGATCGCCGGGCCGAGCTCGCCGTAACGCTTGACGAATTTCGGCACCCGCGGCGACAGGCCGAGCATGTCCTCGAGCACCAGCACCTGGCCGTCGCAGGCGGCGCTGGCGCCGATGCCGATGGTCGGGATGGCGATCTCCTGGGTGATGCGGGCGGCGAGCGGCTCGGCCACCGCCTCGATCACCACCGCGAAGGCGCCGGCCTCGGCGACCGCCTGGGCATCGGCCTCGATCGGCGCCCAGTCGGCCGGATCGCGGCCCTGTGCGCGGAAGCTGCCGAGCGTGTTGATCGACTGCGGGGTGAGGCCGATATGGCCCATCACCGGGATGCCGCGCTCGACCAGGAAGGCGATGGTCTCCGCCATCCGCCGGCCGCCCTCGAGCTTGATGCCGCCGCAGCCGGTCTCCTTCATGATGCGGGCGGCCGACAGGAAGGCCTGCTCCTTGGAGGCCTCGTAGCTGCCGAACGGCATGTCGATCACGACCAGCGCCCGCTTGGAGCCGCGCATCACCGCGAGGCCCTGCAGGATCATCATGTCGAGCGTCACCGGCACGGTGCTCTCGAGCCCGTGCATCACCATGCCGAGCGAGTCGCCGACCAGCATGGCGTCGCAGTGGCGATCGACCAATGCGGCGGTGTGGGCGTGATACGCGGTCAGCATCGCGATCGGGGTTCCACCCTTGCGGGCGCGGATGTCCGGTGCGGTGAGCCGCTTGACGTCTGAATGTGTCGACATGGATCAGGTCCCGAGCGCCGGCGTGCCGAACACCGGCACCCCGATCACGAGCGGATGGAAGACGAAGGCGAGAGCGAGATAGAGAACCGTCCCGACGACGACCGCCAGGACGTCGTTGCGACGGCCGCCGACCGGAATCGGCGGGCTGCCGGGGTCGCTGCGCCACTTCAGCGAGATGCGGTCGTAGACGGCCCAGGCGAGGAACGACCCGAACAGCAGGATCGAGCCGAGATCGCCGTTGGCGATCAGGTGGGCGATCGCCCACAGCTTGACGCCGGCGAGCATCGGGTGCTTCAGCGCGACGGCGATGCGGCCGCGGATATAGGCGGCCGTCACCATGATCACCGCCGGCCACACCAGGAGCGCGGCGAGGTGCCGCGTCCACACCGGCGGCGACCAGATCGCGATCCACTCGCCGTCCGCCCGATAGGTTCCGAAGCCCCAGGCGATCAGCGCGATGCCGAGGATCGAGACGACCGCGAGGACGAGCTTGTAGGGCCCCTCCCCGATCCGCGCGATCACCGCCGCCCGGCGGTCGCGCAACGAGACGAACACGTGCGCGCCGATGAACAGCACGAGACCGAGAACCAGGACCGCGAGACCCATCCACACCCCCGGCGAGGATTTGCATGAAATTCGGGCGGAGTAGATGCGATCGGCCGTGCCGAGGCAAGGCCAATTCGATCGCGGCGGCCCGTGCGGGTACGCATGCCCGCCAAGGTCGTGCGGCACCGTGATGCACCGCGCGCAAGCCACGCGACACCACCGTCCGGTGCACCGCAGCGGCGCCGCCGGCGGGCGAGGAACCTCCACCGAAACCGCCCGTTGCCCGCTCATGGAAGCCACGAGAGGAGGCGCACCATGACGGACCCGAGACCGGACCCGAACGACGCCGAGAACCGCTCGCGGGCTCCCGGCACGACGACACGAGCCCACCGGACGGACGAGCACAGCTCGGGCGAGTTCCGCACCAGCGGGGCGATCCGGCCGATCCGCACCGGGAACGCCGCCTGGGCGTGGCTCGCCGGGGCGGTGGCGGCGGTGTTCATCATCGCCATCGTCTGGGTGTTCGGCCACGCGTCGACCCAGCAGGCCTACGACCGCAACGGCCCCGCCACCACCGGCACCACCACCGGCTCGACTGCGCTCACCGGCGGCAACGACCGCGGCGCGATGAACGCCCCGACGCTGCCGAACGTGCAGCGCGCCCCGCCCGACATGCAGGCCGGACAGGGGGGACAGGCCGGACAGGCCGGACAGGCGGGCCGCTGACCCCCCGCCCCCCCGCCGCCCGCCACCCCGCGCGGCGGGACCGGTGTCCGGCCGCTCGTGGTGTGCCCTTTGCGTCGCGTGAAACTCGCGACGCTCAGGATCGAAGCTCAGGATCCCCGCCGGTTGACCAGAAACACGCCGGTGACGCTGATCGCCATGCCGATCACCGGCAGCAAGCCGAGCTTTTCGCCGAACATCGCCCAGGCCATCACGGCGGTGGTCGGCGGCGAGAGAAAGAACAGGCTCGAGATCTTGGTCGCCGCCGCCCGGCGGATGAGGAAGTACAGAAGCCAGATCGCGCCGAACGACAGCACCAGCACCAGCCAGGCGAGCGCGACGACGAACTCGCCGGTCCAGTCCACCTCCATCGTCTCGAACAACATCGCGCAGACGCCGGCCATCACCGCGGTCGCGCCGTACTGCACCAGGAAGGCCGGGCGCCAGTCGATCCCGGAGCCGGCGAATTTCTTCTGATAGAGCGTGCCGCTGGTGATCGAGAGGAGCGCCACGGTGGCACAAATCCAGGCGACCGGCTCGGCGCTGCCGCCGACCGTGCGGTCCTGCACCACCAGCACGAGGCCGGTGAAGCCGAGCACCAGGCCGAGCCATTGCCGCGCGCCGACCTTTTCCCCGATCACCGCATTGGCGACGGTGGCGAGCAAGATCGGCTGCAGCCCGACCACCAGCGAGGTGAGCCCGGCCGCCAGCCCGTGGCTGATGGCGATGAAGGTGCCGCCGAGATAGCCGCCGTGCATCAGAAGGCCGGCGACCACGTTGTGGCCGACCGCCGCAAGGTCCGGCCGAGGCGGCCGGGTGACCAGGATCACCACCGCGATCAGCGCCACCGCCGCCAGCATGCGCAGCATCAGGAAGGTGAACGGCTCGACGTGCGGCATGCCGAGCTTCACGCCGATGAAGCCCGAGGCCCACAGCACCACGAACACCGGCGGCGCGGCCGCCACCAGCCAACGCTGATCGCCCGACATCACCCTCTCCCGGCCCCCGGCGGCCCCGTGCGGCGCGCGGGCACGTTGGTGCGACCGGGCGGTCGCGACGGCACGCGGCCGCGGCGACACCCGCTCGCGTCTCGACACTCGGCGGAAGGCGCAGAATGGCAGCCCGATCGCAGCAACGGAAACGAATGTTTCTGAATCGATCCATCAATTTTACAAATATGAATCGCCGGCCGGCCCCGCCGGTTTTCGCCGCCCGGCGGAAAAACCCGCGTTCCGTCAATATCCTCCGCCGACGGGACGAACGCGCGCCGGCCGCGATCGGCGGCCTTCGAGTGATGCCGTTTCGACACGGTTAACGAAATTCCAACAAACCGAGGTCAAAATTCCGCCCGCTCCCTGGAACAAAAGACGTGCCGGGGATTTTGGGGGGGACTGGCGGGAATGGCTCGCCTCTTGTCACTGCTCTTCGTCGTGTCGATCGTGCTGGGCGCCGCGCCGGCGCGCGCCGACTATCACATCAAGCGCGACTTCGGCGGCTACGTCGAGGAGTACAAGGCAAAGTACCGGCAGATCCGCGACAAGGGCGAGCGCGTCGTGATCGACGGCATCTGCAATTCCGCCTGCACGCTGGTGCTCGGCATCGTGCCGCTCGAGCGCATCTGCGTCACCCCGCGCGCGAGCCTCGGCTTCCATCAGGCCTATTACGACAAGGCGTGGACCGCCGGCGTGAAGGTGACCAGTGCCGCCGGCACCGCCGAGCTGATGTCGGTCTATCCCAACGAGGTGAAGCGCTGGATCGCCAAGGTCGGCGGCCTCACCGCCGAGATGAAGAAGCTGCGGAACGGCGTCGATCTGTGGATGATCGTCGATCCGTGCCCGGAAGAATTCTGAACGTCCGGGTGGCGCCTCAGAGCCCGTTTGGAAACTCGGACGCGGGCTGCGTTGCGGCGCGAA
>NZ_AKZI01000151.1 GCF_000293785.1 Rhodovulum sp. PH10
CCCCGCCCGCCCCCACCCCCACGGAACAAAATCGCCTCTCGCCGATACCCGCGCAGAAATTCGCGAGGCAGGAATTCGCGCGAGGGTGACGCGGAGGCGGTCGACCGCCCGGACGGCCGCGCTGGAGAGCCATGCTCGGCCGCAGGCCGGGAAAAAGCGGAAGGGCCGAGGTGGCGGAGAAATGGGGCTGCACGCCCGGGCGAGCGTCGAGCACCCGATGGAGGGGACTGTGGCTACGGGCGCCCACGGCGCATGCCGGCCTCGGCATGGCGCGGACCGGCGTGCCGGCAGCGCACCGGGTCCCGCCGGCGAGGCGGCGGGAAAAAAAATCAGTCCGGCTTGCGGGGCGGCGCGTCGGGCTTCGGCTCTTTCGGGGGTAACTGGTCGTCGTCGAGAATGGCGCGCCAGGCGGCGCCGTCGAGGTCGTCGTACTGGCCCGAATTGAGCGACCACACGAAGGCGCCGAGCCCCAGAAGCCCGAGCAGCAGCGCCAGCGGCACCAGATAGATCAGGACGTCCACGACACCTCCGGTCAGCTCGAATTCGCCTGCCCCACGGACGCCACGGCCGCACCAGGATCACGCGGCGCGGAGCCGCCGGAGGCCCGATTGGGCGCTTCATCGCCCGGCGAACGGTCCGATATCGGCGCGCCCGGCCCGGCGTACGCCTCGCCGAACGCCCCCCGCTCCGCGGCGCCGGCGCGCGCCCGCAGCGCGTTCAGCGTCACCAGCATCGAGGAGCCGGACATCGCCACCGCGGCGATCAGCGGCGTCACCAGGCCGGCGACGGCGATCGGCACCGCGACCGCATTATAGACCACCGCGAGCCACAGGTTCTCGCTCATGATTTTTCGCGCACGCCGGGTGATCGCGAGGGCCGCTGCGAGCGGCGCGAGGCGGTCGCCGAGAAACACCGCATCGGCGGCCGATTGGGTGAGATGCGCGGCGGTGACCGGTGACAGCGACACGTTCGCGGCGGCGAGCGCGGGCGCGTCGTTGATGCCGTCGCCGACCATCAGCACCCGGTGCCCCGCCGCCTTCAGCGCCTCGATGCGCGCGATTTTTTCCGCCGGCGTCACGCCGGAACGGAACTCCGACACGCCCAGCCGTCGGGCGACGTGCGACACCGCCGCCGTGCGGTCGCCCGAGAGGATTTCCACCGCAAATCCGTTCGCCCGCAGGCCGGCGACCACCGCCACCGCATCCTCGCGCAGCCTTTGACGGACCGCGAACACCGTGACGGCCCGGCCGTGCCGGAAGGCGATCACCGAGGCTTCCGGATCGCTCGCGGCGACCGCCGCCGCCTCGCGCTCGGCGCCGCACCAAGCGGGTCGGCCCAGCGAGACCGCGTCGCCCTCGAAGGCGGCGCGCACCCCCTGCCCCGGCTCCTCGACCGCCTCGGCGAGCGGCACGGTGGCGCCGGCCGCGCGGGCAACGGCGGCGGCGAGCGGATGCCGGCTCGACAGCGCCAGCCGCCCGGCGAGCGCCAAAACCTCCGGCGACACGGCGGTGTCGCAAAGCTCGGGCTGCGGCAGCGTCAGCGTGCCGGTCTTGTCGAGCACGATGGTGTCGACGCTCGCGAGCCGCTCGATCGCGTCGCCCGAGTTCAGCAGCACGCCCGCGCGAAACAGCGCGCCGGAGGCGACCACCTGCACGGCGGGGATCGCGAGGCCGAGCGCGCACGGGCAGGTGATGATCAGCACGGCGATCGCCGTGACGGTCGCCTGATGCCAGCCGGCACCCGCAAAAAGCCAGCCGGCGAGCGTCGCCAGCGCCGCGACATGCACCACCGGCGCGTACCAGCGCGACGCCCGCTCGGCGAGCCGCACATAGCGCGAGCGCGCCTCCACCGCGCGATCGAGCAGCCGCGTCACCTCGTCGAGCAGCGTGCCGCGATCGGCGGCGCCGACCCGCACCGTCAGCGTGCCGTCGAGCGCCAGCGTGCCGGCATAAACCCGCGCGCCGCGCGCCGCGGTGGCCGGCACCGTCTCGCCGGTGACGAGGCTCTGGTCGATCTCGCTTCGGCCTTCGATCACCTCGCCGTCGACCGCGATTCTTTCACCCGGCCGCACCAGCACCAGATCGCCGGGCTTTATCGCCGCCACCGGAACCTCGGCGATCTCGCCGGTGCCCAAGAACTTCACCGCCGTCTCGGCCTTCAGCGCGGCGAGATTGGCAGCCACCGCCCGCGTCCGCCGCCGCATATTTTGGTCGAGGAAGCGGCCGGCGAGCAGGAAGGCGAGCAGCATCACGGCGGAATCGAAATAGGCGTGCTCGGCGTGATGCAGCGTCTCGACCACCGACAGGCCGAGCGCGGCGAGCACGCCGAGCGTGATCGGCACGTCCATGTTGAGCGAGAGCGCCATCAGCGCCCGCGTCGCCGAGCGGAAGAACGGCCGCCCGGCATAGGCGACCGCCGGCAGCGCGATGACGGCCGACAGCCAGTGGAAGAAATCGCGCTGCTCGGGGGTGATGTCGCTCGCATTGCCGGCCCACACGGCGACCGACAAGAGCATGATGTTCATCGCGGCAAAGACCGCGACGCCGAGGCAGCGCAGCAGAAAGCGCGCCTCGCGCTGCTCGTCGGCGTTCACGCGGCGGGCGTCGAACGGGTGCGCCCGGTAGCCGAGCGCGGCGAGCCGACCGACCACCGCGGCGGCATCCGGCGAGGCCTGTGCGGGCGCGCCGTCCTCGCGCCACTCGACCACCACGCGGCTGGCGGTGAGGTTGGCGCGGGCTTTCGTGACATTGGGCAGCCGGCCGAGCCCGCTCTCGATCTCCAGCATGCAGGCGGCGCAGGTCATGCCTTCGACCGCGAGCTCGAGCCGTGCGACGCCGTCATCGAGGTGCTCGACGAAGCAGGAGAAATCGGGGGTGTCGGTCATGGGAGCAGGACCATGGGGTCATGACACTCCGCGGCGTCGCGGGTTCCGCGCGTTCCCGCCGAAACGCCCCCCACCCCCATCCTCTCCCCGCCAGCGGGGAGAGGGTGCCGGGGCGTTGCGGCGAGAGCCGATGCCACCGGTCCTACGGCAGCACGACGCGGTTGCGCGAGAGATAGACCCGATCGCTGCCGCGAAAGGCCTCGAACACGAGGTCCCACTGGCCGGGCGAAACGTCGCTCGCCTCGCCGCGATAGACGCCGATGCCACGCTCGGTGACGGTCAGCGGGCGGTCGGCGCGCTTGTCGATCGGGCGCGACAGATAGGCCGTGACGGTGAGCCCGGCGACCGGCGCGCCGGTCGCGTCGCGCGGCTCGATGCGCACATCCGCCCGGCCGTCCGGGGTGCGCTCGACATGGGCGGCGACGGCCCATGCACGCGCGTTCTGGGCGGCGGCGGCGGCGATCTCGCCGTTGTAGGCGAGGCCCTCCTGATACGGGCTGTCGACCTCGGTGCCCGGCAGCGTCTCGATCGCCAGCGTCATCATCGTGAAGTTGGCGCCGAACACGATGCCGAAGAAGGCGAGGAGGTAAAGGAGAACCCGGCGGCCGGTGAGCGGACGTGACACGGTGGTTTCCATGCAAAGTCCTCTCACGGCCCGAAGAAGTGGTCGGTCGAGGTGGCGTTATCACCGGAATCGACGTCGCGCGCCTCGAAGGTGATCCGGTTCGACGAGCCGATCTGTGCGTCCGGCGGCACCGTGACCAGCACGCGCACCTCGCGGGTCTGGTCGGGACCGACGGCGACGATGGTGCGCTCGGCCGGCTCCTCGCCGATCACGTGGAGGGTCGGGATCGGCACGCCGGTCACCGTCAGCTCGAGCGTGCGCAGCTCGGAGCGCTTGTTGAGGAAGCGGATGGTGTAGGCGTTGCGCACCGAGCCGTTCGACAGCGTGACGTAGAGCGGGTTCCGGTCGTGCAGCACGTTGATGTCGACCAGCGTGCGGGCATAGAGCGAGTAGAGCATCAGCGCACCGGTGAGCGCGATGATGCCGAGATAGATCACTGTCCGGGCGCGGAAAAAGCGGTAGATCGGTGGCTTGCCGGCCTGCCGGCGCTCGATGTTGATGTCGTTGTCGTAGGCGATCAGCCCGGTCGGGCGGCCGACCTTGGCCATCACGTTGTCGCAGGCGTCGATGCACAGGCCGCACTGGATGCAGCCGAGCTGCGAGCCGTGGCGGATGTCGACGCCGGTCGGGCACACCGCGACGCACTGCAGGCAGTCGACGCAGTCGCCCGCTTTCTCGCCGAGCGCCCGCAGGTCCGCGGCCTTCTTGATCGAGGTGCGCGGCTCGCCACGGTCGCGGCGATAGGTGACGTTGAGCGCCCATTCGTCGGTCAGCGCCGCCTGGATGCGCGGCCACGGGCACATGTAGATGCACACCTGCTCGCGCATGTGGCCGGCGAGCGTGTAGGTGGTGAAGGTGAGAATGCCGATCGCGGCATAGGCGACCAGCGGCGCCTGGAAGGTGGCGAGGTCGTAGACCAGCGTCGGCGCGTCGGCGAAATAGAGCACCCAGGCACCGCCGGTCCACCAGGCGATGATCAGCCAGATGGAATGCTTGGCGACCAGCTCGCCGACGCGGCGCGCCGACAGGGGCTCCTTCGCCTTCTTCATGCGGGCGCGGCGATCGCCCTCGATCCAGCGCTCGACCGCGTAGAACAGATCGGTCCACACCGTTTGCGGGCAGGCATAGCCGCACCAGACGCGGCCGGCGATGGCGTTCATCAGGAACAGCGTCATCGCCGCGATCACCAGGAGGCCGGTGAAATAATACACCTCCTGCGGCCACAGCTCGATGAAGAAGAAGTAGAAGCGCCGGTTCGGCAGGTCGACCAGCACCGCCTGGCTCGGGGCGTTCGGCCCGCGGTCCCAGCGCACGAACGGCAGCAGATAATAGACGCCGAGGAACAGCCCCATCAGCATCCATTTGATGCTGCGGAAGCGTCCGGTGACGCGTTGCGGATAGACCTTCTTGGCCGAGGCGTAGAGCGGCTCGTCGGGAACGGCGACCACCGGCGGCTTGACGGATACGTTCATGGACGGGGGAACCATGTTGCTTCCGGGCGAAACTCGTCCCGGTTTCCTCTAGATGGTGACCGGTTGGAGTCGTTCTAGACGCCGGGCGTGCTCGACGCCATGACTATTCGCAAAAGGCGAATGTGTCCGGCACAGTGCGTAGCGCTAGTCCTCTCTGCGCGGTCGGAGGCGCCCGACGGAGCGCCTCCGAAAGCGGGTGAAACGCATGCGGACGGCGGCACCGCCGTCCGCGAGCGGAACGAGCTCACTTGCCTCCGCCGAGCGTGTGGACATAGACGGCGAGCGACTTGATGGTGACCGGATCGAGCCGCCCGGTCCAGGCCGGCATCACGCCGCCGCGACCGTTGGTGATGGTCTCGACCAGGGTCGCCATGTCGCCGCCATAGAGCCAGATGCGGTCGGTCAGGTTCGGCGCGCCGAGCTCCTGATTGCCCTTGGCGTCCTCGCCGTGACAGACGGTGCAGTTCTCGGCGAAGATCTGCTTGCCGGCGGCGACGTCGACCCCCTGCTCGACCGGCAGGCCGGACAGCGAGCGCACGTAGCTCGCCACCTGGACGATCTGCGTGTGGTTCAGCGTGCCGTCCTTGCCGAAGGCGAGCATGGTGTTCTCGCGCGCCTCCGGATCGCCCGAGCGGGCGCCGTGCTGGATGGTCTGATGGATCGCCGCGAGCGAGCCGCCCCACAGCCAGTCGTCGTCGTTGAGGTTCGGATAGCCCGTGGAGCCGGTGGCGCCGGAGCCGTGGCAGGGCGCGCAGTTGTCGCCGAACGCCGCCCTCCCCTGCGCGCGGGCGAAGGCGAGCAGGTTCGGGTCCTTCTCGATCTCCTCGAGGCTGGCATCGGCGAGCGCCGCCGCCTTGGCGCCGCGCAGCTGATGCAGCGCCGCGAGGTCGGTCTCCAGCGACGCGCGCGAGGAGTAGCCGATGACGCCGCCGGTGAAGTTGGAGATCATCGGCCAGGCCGGATAGACCACCCAGTAGGCCACCGACCAGACGACGCAGGCATAGAAGGTCCACAGCCACCAGCGCGGCAGCGGATTGTTCAGCTCCTTGATGCCGTCCCACTCGTGGCCGGTGGTCGGCGTGCCGGTGACGGCGTCGATGTCTTCGTGCGCCATGGTCTCAATCCTCCCGCAGAGGCAGCTTGGCGGCGTCGTCGAACGCCTTTTTGTTGCGTGGCCACACCGCGTAGGCCACCACGGCCAGGAACAGGAGGACGAAGATCGGCGTCCACCAGTAGGCGACGAAGAACTGGACGAGGGAGTCCCCGAGATCGGGCTTCATGATCTCGCCTCACCGCAGATTGGCTTTGTCGTCGTAGAGCTTGAAGTCGACCAGCGTGCCGAGCATCTGCAGATAGGCGACCAGGGCGTCCATCTCGGTGAGCTCGGCGGGATTGCCGTCGTAGTCGCGCGCGATCGATTTCGGGTAGCGCGTCTGCAGGTCGGCGACGCCCGCATCGTCGGGATTGGCCTGCGCCTTCAGGTCGGCGACGGCGTTGGCGATCTCCTCGTCGCCATACGGCACCCCGACCTCGCGCAGCGTCGTCATGTGGGCCGGCAGCACCGAAGGGTCGAGCGGCGTGCGGGCGAGGAAGGCGTAGCCCGGCATCACCGACTGCGGCACCACCGAGCGCGGGTCCTTCAGATGGGCGACGTGCCACTGGTCGGAATACTTGCCGCCGACCCGCGACAGATCCGGCCCGGTGCGCTTGGAGCCCCACTGGAACGGATGGTCGTACATGCTCTCGGCGGCGAGCGAGTAGTGCCCGTAGCGCTCGATCTCGTCACGCAGCGGCCGCACCTGCTGCGAGTGGCAGACGTAGCAGCCCTCGCGGACATAGATGGTGCGGCCGGCGAGCTCGAGCGGCGTGTAGGGGCGCATGCCCTCGACCTTCTCGATCGTGCTCTTGAGATAGAACAAGGGCGCGATCTCGACGAGGCCGCCGATCGCGATCACCAGCAGGATGCCGATGAGGAGAATGATCGAGTTCTTCTCGATGACGGCGTGCTTGGCCATGAGCGACATGGTCGACTCTCCTCACTCGGCGGGCTGCATGGCGGGGCGCGCGGGCAGCGCCGCCGGCTCGCCGGATCTGATCGTCATCCACACGTTGTAGGCCATGATCAGCGAGCCGATCACGAACAGGAAGCCACCGAGCGCGCGGATCGCATAGAACGGGTGCATCGCCTCGACGGTCTCGATGAAGGAGTATTCGAGGAAGCCGAGCGAGGTGTAGGCGCGCCACATCAGCCCCTGCAGAATGCCCGACACCCACATCGCCGAGACGTAGAGGACGATGCCGATGGTGGCGATCCAGAAGTGCCAGTTGACGAGCTTCAGGCTGTAGAGCTGCCGCTTCTGCCACAGCCACGGCACCATGCAGTAGACCGTGCCGAACGAGATGAAGCCGACCCAGCCGAGCGCGCCGGAATGCACGTGGCCGATCGTCCAGTCGGTGTAGTGACTGAGCGAGTTGACCGCCTTGATGGACATCATCGGCCCCTCGAAGGTCGACATGCCGTAGAAGGCGACCGACACCACCAGCATGCGCAGCACCGGGTCGGTGCGCAGCTTGTCCCAGGCGCCCGACAGCGTCATCAGGCCGTTGATCATGCCGCCCCACGACGGCATCCACAGCATGATCGAGAAGGTCATGCCGAGCGTCTGCGTCCAGTCGGGCAGCGACGTGTAGTGGAGGTGATGCGGGCCGGCCCAGATATAGAGGAAGATCAGCGCCCAGAAGTGCACGATCGACAGCCGGTAGGAATAGACCGGCCGCTCCGCCCGCTTCGGCACGAAGTAGTACATGATGCCGAGGAAGCCGGCGGTGAGGAAGAAGCCCACCGCGTTGTGGCCGTACCACCACTGGAACATCGCGTCCTGCACGCCCGACCAGACGATGTAGGACTTGGAGCCGAAGAACGACACCGGGATCGCCGGGTTGTTGCCGAGATGCAGCACCGCGATCGTCACGATGAAGGCGAGATAGAACCAGTTCGCCACGTAGATGTGCGGCTCTTTGCGCTTGATGATCGTGCCGAGATAGACCAGCAGATAGACGACCCAGACGATGGTCAGCCACAGGTCGGCGTACCATTCGGGCTCCGCGTACTCCTTCGACTGGGTGACGCCGAGCAGATAGCCGGTGCCGGCGATCACGATGAAGAAGTTGTAGCCGAGCACGACGAACCACGGCGCGAGGCGCCCGGCGATTCGCGTGCGGCAGGTCCGCTGCACCACCCAGAACGAGCTGGCGATCAGCGCGTTGCCGCCGAAGGCGAAGATCACCGCCGAGGTGTGCAGCGGGCGCAGGCGGCCGAAATTGAGCCAGGCCTGATCGAAGTTGAGCCACGGATAGGCGAGCTCGAGGGCGATGTAGAGGCCGACGGTGAAGCCGGCAACGCCCCAGAACACCGCGGCGATGGTCGCGAACTTGGTGGCGCCGTCGTCGTAATTCGGCTTGCCGTCGATCTCCTGCGCGGGCAGCTCGGCGGGACGCGAGAAATAAGACCTGAAAATCAGGAAGACCGCGGCGACGCTCGCGGCAGCGGCGAGAAACGCGTGGAACGCGAACGGCGCATCGTGCGCCTTCGCGGCAGCGACGATGCTCAAGAGCGCCGTCGCGACGAACACGAACGCGAGTCCGCCTTCGCCGAACGTCATGGTCTTGCGAACCATCGATGGAGCCATGTGCGGGGGCCTTTGGTTGCGGCAGAGGATCAGCTGATCGGAAACGTTCCGAGATTTGTCAGGAACTGAGACGCATTCGCATTGACGGAAGTCAATCCCATCGCAGTGCAAAAGTCGAGGCGTCAGAGTTCCATGACACCTGCGATGTAAAGAGGACTTGTCGGTTCGACGAGCGGTCGTGTCGCCGAGATGCGATCGCCGCCGGTGAACGACGATCGGGCGAGCGCGACAGACTCCGAGGGCCGGCACGCCAGTATAGCCGACCGGCACGCGCCGCTCACGACACGAATTCACTTCGTTGCATGGATCGAATTCGGCGGGCTCGCCACCCGAAGCAGCGCGCCCGAACCCCGGCGCGGACGGTTGTAATCACCTCTGGCGTGCACTGAGGGTTGCCGGCGCCGGCGCGGACGAGCGACGTGGAGAAAAGAGGAAGGAAGGAAGGAAGGAAGGAAGGAAGGAAGAAAAAAGAAAAACGCGACGCGGCCCGCAAACACGAAAAACGCCGGCCTCACGGACCGGCGTCAGTCGAAACGCTCGTTGTCGAGCGAACCCGCGTCAGTGCGCGCCGGTGAGCTGGCACATCCGGCAGACGTCGTGGACGCGCACCTCTTCCTGCTTGTCGATCGCGATGATGCCGCGCCGTCGCAGTTCCGAGAACGCGCGGGACACCGTCTCGAGGGTGAGCCCGAGATAATCGGCGATCTCTTGGCGGGTCATGCCGAGCCGCACCACCGCGGAATCGCCGCCGCAGCGCGGGCCGGCGCAGTTGAAGCCGCCGCGGCCGGGCACGCAGTGCATCACGAAGGTGGCGACCCGCTCGAGCGCAGACTTGCGGCCGAGCAGCACCGCGTGCTCGTGCAGCGCGCACAGCTGGGCGTGCACATGGGCGCTCAGGCGGCGCAGCAGGTCGGGCGATTGCTCGACGGCCGTGCGGTCGTAGGCGATCACGTTGCAGGCGACCAAAGTCTCGGCCGAGCAGTCGTAGACCGGCAGCGCCGACAGGCCGAACACGTCGCCGGCGCTCAACAGCTCGACCACCTGGCGGCGACCGTCGGGCAGGAGCTTGTAGAGCATCACCGCACCGTCGACGAGCTGGTACATGCGGTCGGCGCGATCGCCCTCGCGGAAGATGTGGGCGTGCTGCCCGACCCGCTGGCGCTGCCCCTGCGGCTCCTCCTCCCGCCGGGGCACCGGCTGCAACCCCACATGGCCACGCGCTGAGGCCGGGGGGCGGCAGGTCGTGTCGACTGCAGCCGGGTAGGAACGCTGTGCGATCGCAGGTTTCATGGGGGTCCTCGCCGGACGAGCCGGGGATTGCAAGACGCTCGGCAGCAATGGGACATTACTGGAGGTGATGTCGCTGACGTAACATGGCACGAATGCTTACGCAAAAACCCTTACAACACCCAAAAACGTATTCAATTTCAGCAAGTTGGACTGACATTCCGCCGCCATGTTTCGGTGCTCGCGACGGCGCCTGCGACACCGATGTCGGGGACGGAACTACTTGTGGATGGTGATCGCACCGGCGCATCTCACTGTCAATCGTCCGTCATGAAACGTGGTGACGCGGGTCTTTTCACCCGCCGCAGAGACGAGCGCGCAGACGGCCGGAACGCCGCGGACCCCGGCGCGACAGTTTTTGCGCGCATTTTCCATGAAAGCAATCTCGCCGTGTCCGTCATATGACGGACATGCCGTGGCGCATGTCGAAAACCCGCCCCATCCTGGTCGTCCCGGTCGCCGATTCGGAGCAGCCGAGCGTCGGTTCTACTGGCGCGGCGTGAAAAGAGAGCGAGAGAAGGAGAGACGGCAGCCAGCCGGCGGGCTCGGATGGCAATGGCGGTCAGATGCGAATGGCCGAGAGCTGCGCCGAGATGGCGGCGTGGTTCAGCGGCTTGCGGATGACGTGCGCCTTCGGCCCGAGCCCGCGCATCTGCAGGTCGATGGTCGCCTGCGACTGACCCGACATCGCGACGATGCGCGGCGGGTCGTCGAGCTTGGCGAGCCAGCGGATCACCTCGGCGCCGCTGATGCCGGGGAGGATGAGGTCGACGAACACCACGTCGCGGCCGCTCGGCGGAGCCGCGCGGAAGAAATCCTCGGCATCGGCGTGGCAGACCACCTCGAAGCCGAGATTGTCCAGCAGAACGGCGAGCGAGTCGCTCACCCCCGGGTCGTCCTCGACGATGTGCACAGTCATGGGTTTCGGCTCGCCCCCGCCTCTCGTGCGGTGACTACAAGATCGAGTTCGGCCCGACCGGTCTCAATTCGTAAGACACGGTACGGGAAATTCCTTAACGTTATTTATCAATACCTGTATTCGAAAAAACGTTACGTCTTTTGGTTGCATGATACCGTCGAGGGTCCGGAGCACGACGGATCGGGCGTCTACGACTCGACAACAAAAATTTTCGGCGCGCCGGCGCGCTCCCCGCCGCGGCGCCGGGGCACGCAGGCATCGGCTCGGATGCACGCGTCCGGCACGCGCCGGCTCCGGCCGGCCGGCTCCGGCCGTGCGTCGATCGACTGTGGAAAAGGTTCTTGCGGGTGCAGCACGACGGTCGCCGGGTCGCGGCCTGCGGCCGGCCCGGCCACGACGGCGGCGATTTGGCGACCGCCGCCGCCGCCGCCGATCAGGAGTTGCGCGGCGCCTCGGACAGCACGATCCGCACCAGATCGGCGGCGTTCTTGGCGCCGAGCTTCTCCATGATGCGGGCGCGGTGCACCTCGATGGTGCGCGGGCTGATGCCGAGCTGGCGACCGGCCTCCTTGTTGGAGGCGCCGGCGGCGATCAGGTTGAGCACCTCGCGCTCGCGCGCGGTCAGAAGCTCGCTGCCGGGAAACTGGGCGAGGCTCTCGCCGAGCCCGCCGCGCGCCTGGCGGCGCGCCGCCGCGGCGATCGCGTCGCGCACCCGGCTGACCACCGTCTCGGCGTCGAACGGCTTCTCGATGAAGTCGAACGCGCCGTTCTTGATGGCCTCGACCGCCATCGGGATGTCGCCCTGCCCCGAGATGATGAACACCGGCGCCGGATAGCTCTTGGCGTTGAGCTCCTTGAGGATGTCGAGACCGGACCGCCCGGGCATGTGGACGTCGAGGATGATGCAGGCCGGCGCCCGGTTGCGCACGGTGGCGAGGAACGAGTGGCCGTCGCCGAAGGTGGTCACGTGATAGCCTTCGAGGGTCAACACCACCGACAGCGCGTCGCGCACGGCCGGATCGTCGTCGACGATGTGAATCTCACCAACCGCGGTGGCGTTCTGACCCATGGTGACCGTCCTTGGTTTCCGCCAGCGAGACCGCCGCCGCGGCCTCCGGCATCGGAAGCTGAAGAGTGAAGCAGGCACCGCGCCCGTGACCGCCGGGCTCGACCGTCAGCTCACCGCCGTGAGTCTGGGCGATCGTGCGAGAAATGGCGAGCCCGAGACCCAATCCCTGGCTCTTGCTGGACGAGAACGCCCTGAACAGGTCGCCGACCTCCTCCGGACGGATGCCCGGACCGCTGTCGAGCACGCTCATGGCGACGCCGGTATCCGTCCGTCGGGTGGATACCCGGACGATTTGTGCCTCGCAACCCTTGATCGCCTCGAGCGCGTTGCGGACGAGGTTCACAACCACCTGCTGGATCTGCACCGGATCGACCAGCACCGCCGGCAGGCCGGGGGCGAGCTCGCGCACGATCCGGGTGCCCGGCGCGCTGCCGAGGATGGTCAGCTCGAGCGCATCCTCCACCAGCGGGTTGAACTCGACCATCCGCCGCACCGGGTCGCGCTTCTCGATGAACTGGCGCATCCGCTGGATGATGCTGCCGGCGCGCTCGGCCTCGTGCACCGCCTTCTCGAGAATGCCGAGCACCTGGGTCGGCATCGGCCCGGTCGCCCCCTGCTTGGCGCAGGCGCGCTCGACCGCCTGGAGATAGAGCATCAGCGCGGTCAGCGGCTGGTTCAGCTCGTGCGCGAGCGCCGCACCCATCTCGTCGATCGCCGAGACGCGCGCCATCCGCACCAGATTCGCCTGCAGCTGGTTCAGCCGCTCGTCGCTCTCGTTGCGCGCCCGCAGGTCGCGCAGGATGCCGATGAACTGCCGCCCCGCCGAGGTCACCGCCTCGCCGACCGAGAGATGCACCGGAATGATCGTGCCGTCGCGATGCTGCGCCAGCACCTCGCGGCCGATGCCGATGATCTTCCGCTGCCCGGTCTCGACGTAGTTCGCGACGTAGCGGTCGTGCGCCCGCGAATACTCGTTCGGCATCAGCGTCTGCACGTTGCGGCCGAGCATCTCGACCGCGGTGTAGCCGAACAGGCGCTCGCACGCCTTGTTGTAGGTGAGAACGATGCCGCGCTCGTCGATGATGATGATGCCGTCGGCGGCCGTGTCGAGCACGCTGGCGAGCTGGGCGTCGGAGATCGTCGGCGCCGTCCGCTGGTTCGTGGACCCGCTGCCGCTCGGTGGGGCCTCGGTCCGCTCGAAAGGCTTCATCGACATGAAAGTCGGTCCCTGTGACGGGGCGCGGCCGTCGTAAGTATTTATCCCATAAGTACGAAGGCGCGAGAACCAATGCAACGATTATCACTCGCCCGAGGACGAGAAGGCCGGTTGTCGAGCCCCGGCGTCGCCAGCCTCGGAGGTAGTTTCGCGCGACGGGAGAGAACCGCGCCGATGGACAAGCGCGCCCCGCCCGTGCTGACGTGCCCGGGAGGTGCCGGCGAGCCGCCGTCCGCGGCGGCCGAGGTCCGGCGGCAGGAGGTGACGCCATGCCCCACGGCTGGGTCGCGGTCGGGGTCGCGCTCGGCTACATCGGAATGCTGTTCCTGGTGGCGAGCTGGGGCGACCGGACCCGCCGCCACGACCGCCGCCGCTCCCGCCTGATCTACCCGCTGTCGCTGGCGATCTACTGCACCTCGTGGACCTTCTTCGGCTCGGTCGGGCTCGCCTCGCGCTCGGGCTTCGACTTCCTCGCGATCTATGTCGGGCCGATCGTCACCATCGGCCTCGCCTCGCCGCTGGTGGTGCGGATCGTCCGCCTCGCCAAGTCGCAGAACATCACCTCGATCGCCGACTTCATCGCCTCGCGCCACGGCAAGAACCAGGCGGTGGCGGCGATCGTCGCGGTGATCGCCATCATCGGCTCGATTCCCTATATCGCGCTCCAGCTCAAGGCGGTCTCCTCCTCGCTCGAAACCATTCTCGGCGGCGCTGGCGCGGCGGCCGATGCGGCCGGCGGCGCGAGCGGCGGCACCGGCTTCCTGCTCGGCGACATCGCGCTCCTGGTGGCGCTGTCGATGGCGGCCTTCGCCGCCCTGTTCGGCACCCGCCACATCGATGCGACCGAGCATCAGGACGGCCTCATCCTCGCGGTCGCGACCGAATCGGTCGTCAAGCTGGTCGCCTTTCTCGCGGTCGGCGTGTTCGTCACCTATGTGATGTTCGCCGGCCCGGCCGACCTGTTCGCCCGCGCCCTCGCCCGCCCCGAGGTCGCCCGCGTGCTCGCGGAAGGGCAAGGGCTCGTCACCTTCGCCACCATGGCCGCGCTGTCGGCGATGGCGATCCTGCTTCTGCCGCGCCAGTTTCACGTCGCCGTGGTGGAGAGCGCCAACGAATCGGAGGTCAGGCGCGCCGCCTGGCTGTTTCCGCTCTATCTCGTGCTGATCAACCTGTTCGTGGTGCCGATCGCGCTCGCCGGCATGCTGACCTTCCCGCCCGGCACGGTGGACGGCGACATGATGGTGCTCGGCCTGCCGCTCGCCGTTCACTCGCAGACGCTGGCGCTGGTCGCCTTCGTCGGCGGCCTGTCGGCGGCGACCGCGATGGTGATCGTCGAGTCGGTCGCGCTCGCCATCATGGTGTCGAACGACCTGTTCGTGCCGATGGTGCTGCGGCGGCGACGCTCGCTGATCGGCGGCGTCGAGAACGTCGGCGCGCTGCTGCTCGGCGTTCGCCGGATCGCGATCCTGGCGATCCTGGTGCTCGCCTATCTCTATCACCGCGCCGCCGGCTATGCGCAGCTCGCCTCGATCGGCCTTCTGTCGTTCGCCGCGATCGCCCAGCTCGCGCCGGCCTTCTTCGGCGGCCTCGTCTGGCGGCGGGCGACCGCGCGGGGCGCGGCGGCGGGCATGGTGGCGGGCTTTCTGACCTGGGCCTGGACGCTGCTGTTGCCGAGTTTTGCCGACACCGGCCTGTTCGGCCACGGCCTGGTGACCGACGGCCCGTTCGGCATCGCGGCGCTCCGCCCGCAGGCGCTGTTCGGGCTCGATCTGCCGCCGCTCGTCCACGGCGTGGTGGCGAGCCTCGCCGTCAATGTCGCGACCTATGTGCTGGTGTCGCTGTGGCGCGCCCCCTCGGCGATCGAGCGGCTGCAGGCCGACATCTTCGTGCCGTCGCGGCTAGTCCCCTCGGCGCCGAGTTTTCGGCTGTGGCGCTCGGCCGTCACGGTGGAGGAGCTGACCGGCACGGTCGGCCGCTATCTCGGCGACGAGCGCACCCGCAGCGCTTTTGCGAGCTTCGCCACCTCGCGCCGCATCAGCCTCGAGCCGAAGCACGAGGCCGACCTCCAGCTGCTCCAGCACGCCGAGCACCTGCTCGCCTCGGCGATCGGCGCCGCCTCCTCGCGCCTGGTGCTGTCGCTGCTCTTGCGCAAGCGGCTGATGTCGACCAAGGCCGCGCTGAAGCTGCTCGACGACGCCAATGCGGCGATCCACTACACCCGCGAGACGCTGCAGACGGCGCTCGACCACGTCCGCCAGGGCATCGCCGTGTTCGGCAAGGACATGGCGCTGGTGTGCTGGAGCCGGGCGTTCGGCGAGCTTCTCGACCTCCCGCCCGAGCTGGTGCGGGCCGGCACCACGCTCGACGACGTGCTGCGCTTCAACGCCGCCAAGGGCGCGTTCGGGCCGGGCGACGTCGACACGCTGGTGCGCGAGCGGGCCGAGCACTACGCGGTCGCCGGCGCGCCGTTCCTCGAGCGGTTTCCCGGCCGCGGGCTGATCGTCGAGGTCTTGGTCGCGGCGATGCCGGACGGCGGCTTCGTCGTGACGCTGACCGACATCACCCCGAGCGTCGAGGCGGCCGAAGCGCTCGAGCGGGCGAACGACGCCCTCGAGCACCGGGTGCGCGAGCGCACCGCCGAGCTCGAGCGGCTCAATGCCGCGCTCGCCGAGGCCAAGGCGGCGGCGGAGGCCGCCAACCTGTCGAAGACCCGCTTCCTCGCCGCCGCCAGCCACGACATCCTGCAGCCGCTCAACGCCGCCCGCCTCTATGCGACCAGCCTCGGCGAGCGCCAGGGGCTCGGCGAGGAGCAGCGGCTCGCCGCCAATATCGACGCCTCGCTCGAGGCGGTGGAGGAAATCCTCGGCGCCCTCCTCGACATCTCGCGGCTCGACACCGGCGCGATGAAGACCGAGATCGGCGTGTTTGCGATCGACGACATCTTTCGCCAGATCGAGGTCGAGTTCGCGCCGATCGCCCGCGAGAAGAGCCTGTCGCTCGTGTTCGTCCACAGCCGGCGCGCGGTGCGCTCCGACCGCCGGCTGCTGCGGCGGCTGGTGCGCAATCTCGTCTCCAACGCGGTCAAGTACACCGAGCGCGGCCGCGTGCTGGTCGGCTGCCGCGCGCGCGGCGGCGCCTTGCGGATCGAGGTGATCGACACCGGCATCGGCATCCCCAAGGCGGCCCAGAAGGCGATCTTCGAGGAGTTCCGAAGGCTCGAGGGCGGCGCCAGGGTGGCCCGCGGGCTCGGCCTCGGCCTGTCGATCGTCGAGCGGATCGCCCGCGTGCTCGGCCATCCGCTGGAGCTCGCATCGGCCGAGGCGCGCGGCTCGCGCTTCTCCGTCACCGTGCCGCTCGCCCCGGCGCTGCCGCCGGCGCTCGCCGTTCCGGCGCCGCCGCCCCCGGCCGGCCGGCTCGACGGCTCGGTCGCGCTGTGCATCGACAACGAGCCGAGCATCCTCGCCGGGATGCAGACGCTGCTGACCTCCTGGGGCTGCGAGGTGATGACGGCGGCCGACCTGCCCCGCGCGATCGCCGCGGTGGAGGCGGCGGCGCATCGGCCGACCGTGCTGCTGGTCGATTTCCACCTCGACACCGGCAACGGGCTCGAGGCGATCGTCGCGCTGAGGAACCGGTTCGGCGCCCTGCCGGCGATCCTGATCACCGCCGACCGCAGCCGCGAGGTGCGCGAGACCGCCCGCACGCTCGACATCCGGCTCCTCAACAAGCCGGTGCGCCCGGCCCAGCTGCGCGCCCAGCTCACCCAGTGGCAGGCGCTGCGCACCGCGGCGGCGGAGTGAACACGGGCGACGGCGGAGCGAGGACGGGCGGCGCGCCGCCCCTCCCCCTCAATGCTGCGCGGCGGCCACCGGCGGCCACTGGCCGAGCTCGATCTTGGAGGCCGCGATCACCGCCTGGGTGCGGCTCTCGACCCCGAGCTTCTGCAGGATCGCCGAGACGTGCGCCTTGACGGTCGCCTCCGACACCGACAGCTCGTAGGCGATCTGCTTGTTGAGCAGCCCCTCCGACAGCATCATCAGCACCCGCACCTGCTGCGGCGTCAGCGTCGCGAAGCGGGCGAGCGTGGCCGACGTCTCCGGATCGGCCGGCGCCGACAGATCGACGTCGGGCGGCGTCCACAGCGCCCCCTGCAGCACCGCGACGATCGCCTGCCGCATCACGTCGACGCCGAGCGTCTTGGTGATGTAGCCGGCGGCGCCGAAATCCATGCAGCGGCGGATCACGGTCGGGTCGTCGGTCGCCGAGACCACCACCACCGGCACGCTCGGATACTGCGCGCGCAGATAGAGAAGCCCGGAAAAGCCACGCACGCCGGGCATCGCGAGGTCGAGGAGAATGAGGTCGACGTCGCCACCACGGTCCAAAAGTGTGGAAATCTGATCGAACGATCCGGCCTCGGCGATCTCGACCCGCTCGAACACGCCGGACACCGCCTCCCGCAGCGCCCCGCGGAACAAGGGATGGTCGTCGGCGATCACCAGCCGGTAGAAGGTGATGTCACTCAAAGTCGCATCCTGCCCTGCCGTCGGGCGTCCGCGACCGGACCGGTCTCCCGGCGCGGCGCCGTCAGCCCGTTGAAAGGGCATCATAAGCCGATTTGCAACCCCGACCCAAGCGAAGCGTCCGGCAGCGACCACATTGGCGGCGCCTCACGCCCCCGCCCCGCCGTGGTGACGCCGACGTCACGCCGCGCTGCCGGAAAACTGGAGCAGAATCTCGCGCCGGTGCGGGCGAGCGCGGTGCTCGGCGAGATAGATGCCCTGCCAGGTGCCGAGCGCCAGCCGCCCCTCGACCACCGGCACCGCGAGCGACGCCCCGGTGAGCATCGTCTTGACGTGCGCCGGCATGTCGTCCGGCCCCTCGACGTCGTGCACCCAGCCGGCATCGGCGGGGGCGAGGCGGTCGAGCGCGGTGACGAGGTCGGTGCGCACGTCGGGGTCGGCGTTCTCCTGGATGGTCAGCGACGCCGAGGTGTGGCGCACGAACACGACCAGCGTGCCGTCGCGGCCGCCCGCCTCGGCGACGAACCGGGCCGCCTCGTCGGTGATCTCGACGAAACCCGTGCCGCGGGTCTCGACCGTCAGCGTCGCGGTCGCGACGATGCTCGCCTGTGCCCGCCGGATGCCCGTCCTGTGCACCATGCCGCGTCCCTCCGCCCTGCCCGCCGCGCTCGGCCCCGCCCCCACGACTTGCCACCCTCACGACTTGCCGAGATCGCGCTGGATGTTGCCCATCATCTCGACGAGCCGCCGCCAGATCGTCTCGACGAAGCTCATCACCCGGTCGACCTCGGCGTCGCCCGGAAGGACCTTGTCGGGCTTCGCCGCGGCGGCCGGACCGGTCACCCCGCCCGGCAGCGGCAAACCCTTGTCGAGCAGCGCCTTCTTCAGCGCCGCGTTCTCCGATTGCAGCCGGCCGATCTCCGCCTCGTAGGCGGCGCGGTCGTCGGCGGCGAGCCGGCACTCCCAGCCGGCGCTGCGCATCTTGCACAGCGAGACCTCGCCGGTGCGCAGATCGAGCCGGGCGAACCCGTCGTCGGCGCGGTGATAGGTGAAGCGGTTGCCCTCGCCCTGCGGCGGCGGGGCGGGCGCCGGCCCGGCGGTCTGCGCCTGCGCCGCCACGGCGGCCGAGAGGAAGAGAAGACAAAGAGAGAAGGCGGGCACGGTCACGCCGCGGCATCGGGTCATGGAGTCTCTCCGGGCGGTTGCGGGCAGGCGCCGTCGGCGCCGCGCCCCGGGGGATCCGGTCGGCGCCGAGTATCGCACGGATCGGTCGGCTTGCGGCATTTCGGCGCCGCCGCCCGCCACCACCCGGCGGTTTCGATACCTCCGGCCGAGCCGGAGAAACCGACGAAAGAACGCGGGCTTGGCGCGATGGTTCGCGGACGCTGTCGAAGCGGCCGAATTCTTGACTTGGTTGTCCTCGGTCAGTATGGTCCGCGCGGCTCAGACGGGGGGCGGGCGTCCGACGGGCCGTCGACGCGCGGGAGGCAATTTCATGGCCCCGAACGCGCACGGCGGAGACGACCGCTCTTCAGAGGAAGCCGCCCTCTCCGCGAGACTCCAGCGTCTCGGCGAAACGCTCGACCGCAAGCGGCCGCGCAGCCCGTCGGACGATGTGCAAGGCCCGCGACCAGGCTCGCGCTTCGCGGGGTTCGCCCGCGGATTCCGGCTCTCTTCCGAGTTGGTGGCGGGTGTGATCGTGGGCTCCGTGATCGGGTGGTCGCTCGATTACTGGCTCGGGATCTCGCCCTGGGGGCTGATCGTGTTTCTGCTGCTCGGCTTCGCCGCCGGCGTGCTCAACGTGATGCGCGCCGCGGGCGTGGCGCCGGGACCGGATGCGGGCGACCGCGAGCATTGACGACCCGCCTGCGGGCGCCAAAGACAAAGGACCATCGAGATCATGGCCGATCCGATTCATCAGTTCGAGATCGTCAATCTGGTCCCCCTGTTCAAGGTCGGCTCCACCGAGTTCGCGATCACCAACTCGGCGGTGTTCATGTTCACCGCGGTGGTGCTGACGGCGCTGTTGATGCTCGGAACCACCCTCGGCCGTCAGCTGGTGCCGGGGCGGCTGCAATCGATGGCCGAGGTGACCTACGAGTTCGTCGCCGACATGATCAGGTCGACCGCCGGCGAGGAAGGCTTGCGCTTCTTCCCGTTCGTGTTCTCGCTGTTCGCCTTCGTCACCTTCGCCAACGTGCTCGGCATCATCCCGTACACCTTCACGGTGACCAGCCAGATCATCGTCACCGCGACGCTCGCGCTGCTCGTCTTCCTCACCGTGATCGGCTACGGCCTCTACTCGCACGGCCTCGGCTTCTTCCGCCTGTTCGTGCCGCACGGCATTCCCGGCTACATCCTGCCCTTCGTGGTGCTGATCGAGATCGTCTCGTTCCTGTCGCGGCCGGTGTCCCACAGCGTTCGTCTGTTCGCCAACATGCTGGCGGGCCACATCACGCTGAAGGTGTTTGCCGGCTTCGTCGCCGGGCTCGGAACGCTCGGGGCGGTCGGCTGGGCCGGCGCCACGCTGCCGCTGATCATGGTGGTCGCGCTGACCGCGCTCGAGCTCCTGGTCGCCTTCCTGCAGGCCTACGTGTTCACGCTGCTCACCTGCATCTATCTCGCCGACGCGCTCCATCCGGGGCATTGACCGTTTCGCATCGCGCGTCGTCCCTTCGGCTCGTCCCTCACCTCACGCAACACCTCGATCCAGCACAGAAGGAGCTTTCTCATGGATCCGATCGCCGCCAAGTACATCGGCGCCGGCATCGCCTGCATCGGCATGGGTGGCGCCGCGCTCGGCGTTGGCCAGATCTTCGGCAACTACCTCGCGGCCGCGCTGCGCAATCCGTCGGCGGCGCAGGGCCAGTTCGGCAACCTGATCTTCGGCTTCGCCATCACCGAGGCGCTCGGCATCTTCTCGCTGCTGATCGCGCTGCTGCTTCTGTTCGCGGTCTGATCGGACCGCGGCGACAGGCGCGGACGCATCCGGCGTCCGCGGCACGGGTGTATGCGCAGACGTTCGCCCCGGCGACCTCGACCCGGAGGACGCCGGCGGCACAGAGGACAGGCCGATGGCCCAGGAGCCCCAGGCGATCACGCCGACCCAGGCGATCACGGAGCACACGCCTGCCACCGAGCACGGTGGCGGGTTTCCTCCGTTCGACGCGCAGACCTTTCCCTCCCAGTTGATCTGGCTCGCCATCTGCTTCGCGCTTCTCTACCTGATGGTGTCGAAGGCGGTGCTGCCGCGGGTCTCCGGCATTCTCGCGGCCCGCCGGGCCAAGATCGATTCCGACCTCGCCGACGCGGCCCGCCTGAAGGGCGACGCCGATGCGGCGGTGGCGAGCTACGAGAAGGCGTTGGCGGCGGCCCGCGAGCGGGCGCACGCGATCGCCACCGAGACCCGCGAAAAGCTGACCGCGGAGAGCGAGGCGCACCGCAAGGCGGTCGAGGCCGAGCTCGCGGACAAGCTCCACGCCGCCGAGGCGCAGATCGCCGCCGGCAAGACCAAGGCGATGGCCAATGTGCGCGGCATCGCGGTCGACGCCGCCTCGGCGATCGTCGCCCGCCTCGCCGACAAGGCGCCGACCGCCGGCGCGGTCGATGCCGCGGTCGACAAGGCGCTTCAGCGATAGGACGCGAGCGATGATCTACGAAGCAGAATTCTGGGTCGCGGTCGCGTTCGTGATCTTCGTGCTCGGGCTCCTGAAGCTCGGCGCCCACCGCACCGTCACCGGCGCACTCGACGACCGTACCGCCCGCATCCGCGCCGAGCTCGACGAGGCCAAGCGGTTGCGCGAGGAGGCGCAGGCGCTGCTCGCCGAGTATCAGCGCCGCCGCGCCGAGGCCGAGCGTGAGGCCGACGACATCGTCGCCACCGCCAAGGCCGAGGGCGAGCGCCTGCAGGCGGAAGCCAAGACCAAGGTCGAGGAGTTCGTCGCCCGCCGCACCCAGATGGCCGAGACCAAGATCGCCCAGGCCGAGGCGCAGGCGATCGCCGACGTGCGCAACGCCGCCGCCGATGCCGCGGTCGCCGCCGCCGAGACGATCCTCGTCGACACCGTGAAGGGCAAGGTCGCCGGCAAGCTGATCGCCGACGGCATCAAGGATTTGAAGGCCCGGCTGAACTGATACCAGCCATCGTTTTGGCTGACTCGCTCCATCTCCCGCCGCCGTG
>NZ_AKZI01000152.1 GCF_000293785.1 Rhodovulum sp. PH10
CGCGCGCCGGGCGCGGCGCGCGGGGAGCCGCAGGCGGCCCGCGAGCCGTGGCGGCTCGCCGGCCGCATTGCCGCCGACCCCTTGCGGGCACAGCTCTCCCGCGCAGAATTCCAGTACGGGCCGGAGGAGCGGGCGGTGCGGCTGTCCGGCTCCGCCGACCTGCGGCTCGGCGCCGTGCCGCGGCTCGACCTCACCGTACTCGGCCGCCAGCTCGATCTCGACCGTTTGCTCGCCGCCGCCGGCCCCGAAGCCAAGCGCGCGCCCGCCCACCACTCGGCCGCCCCGGGCTCGCCGGCTCCGCGCTCGCCGGCCGTCGCGCTGCCGGCGGCGCTGTCGGCGCTGTTCGGCCCGCTCGTCCCGCCGGTGCCGACCCGGGCCTCGGTGGCGATCGACACGCTCACCGTCGGCGGCGGCACTATCCAGGATTTTCGCGCGGGGCTGGTGCAGGCCGGCGACGACTGGCGGCTCGACGGCGTCGAGATGCGCGCGCCCGGCCTCGCCCATATCCGGGTCGACGGCCGGCTGTCGCAGGTCGCCGGCACGCTCGGCTTCACCGGGCCGGTGTCGGTCGAGGCGGCCGACCCCAAAACCTTCCTCGCCTGGGTGGAGGGCCGGCCGGACGCCGCGCCCGCCGCGATGGGCGCGCTCGAGGCCAAGGGCGACGTCACCATCGACCGCAGCCGGGTGGCGGTGGTCGGGCTCTCCGCCGCGATCGATCGCAGGACGGTGACCGGCCGTTTTGCGTACATGTTCGCCGGGTCCGATGGCCCGGCCCGGCTCGATGCCGCGCTCACCGCGGGCGAGATCGACCTCGCCGACCTCCTGTCGCTCGCCGGCGGCTCGCTGGCCGATCTCGGCTGGCCGCGCCACGTCGCGCTCGCCTTCACCGCCGACAGGGCGGTGCTCGGGCCGGTCACCGCCGGCAAGGTCGACACCGAGCTGACCGTCGACGGCCGCGGGCTCACGGTCGAGCGGCTCTCGATCGGCGATTTGCGCGGCGCCACGGTGTCCGCGCACGGACGAATCGACCTCTCCGCCGACCCGCCGGACGGCCAGCTCACGCTGGCGCTGAAGGCGCCGCGCTCGGACGGGCTGATGGCGCTCGCCGCCGACCTCTTGCCCGGTCCGGCCGGGGCGATCCGCCGCTATGCCGGCCCGCTCGGCGACGCCGACCTCTCCGCCACGCTCGCTGTCGGCCCGGCCGAGAAGGGCGCCGGCGGCCCGGCCCGGGCGACGCTCGCGGTCGACGGCAAGGTGGGCGTCGTCAAGGTCGCGCTATCGGCGAGCGGCACCGGCGATCCCGCGGCCCCCGCCGCGGCGCGTGTGTCGCTCGAGGGCACCGTCGAGGCGAGCGACGGCACCGCGCTCGCGGCGCTGACCGGGCTCGATCGCGTCTTCACGCTCGATGCCCGGCCGGCCTCGATCGGCCTCACCGGCAAGGGCCGGCTCGACCGCGAGCTGTCGGGCGACGTCAGGATCGCCTCGGGGGGCCTGTGGGCCTCGGCCGCGGCCACCGCCCAGCGCGCAAAAGGCGAGTGGACCGGCAAGGCCGACCTGTCGGTCACCGCGAGCGACGCCGGCGGCCTCGCGCCCGGTGCCGGGCCGCTGCCGCTCGCCGTGAAAAGCCGGATGGCGCTCGCCGAAGACACCCTGAAAATCGAGGAGTTTGCGGGAAAGATCGGCGGCGCCGGCGTCAGCGGCACGCTGGCATACGGGTTGTCGACACCGCACGCGATCTCCGGCCGGGTGTCGGCCGGGACGATCGATGCCGCGCCGGTGCTCGCCGCGCTGCTCGGGGTGGGCGGCCGTTACGGTCGCGACGCCACGCCGAGCCCGTGGTCGGCGGAGCCGTTCGTCCGGCCGCTGTTTCCCGATCTCGTCGGCGAGCTCGCCGTCTCGGCCGACCGGGCGCTGCTGCTGCCGGGCCTCGAGGCGCAGCAAATGTCCGGCAAGGCCGTCTTCGACGGCACCAGCCTGGTGCTCGACGGGCTCGGCGGCCGGCTCGCCGGTGGTCGTTTCGCCGGCCGGCTGGCGATGCGCCGGGCCGATGTCGGGCTTTCGGTAGGCGGCCGGCTGTCGCTCGCCTCGGCCGACCTTTTCTCCCTGTTGCCGGAGCAGGTTCGGGGTTCCGCGGACGCCCCGCTGGCGCGTGGAAAAACCACGCTGTCGGTCGAGGCGGAGGGCAGCGGCCTCAGCCCGGCGGCGCTGGTCGGCTCGCTGCGCGGCCGCGGCTCGCTGACGGTGGAGAACGCCCGCATCGCCGGGCTCGCGCCGGGTGCGATCGCCGGCGGCATCCGGGCGGTCGACCAGGGGCTTCCGCTCGAGCGCTTGGCGGGCTGGCTCGATCCGGCGTTCGCCGCCGGCAGCCTCGACGTCGCCAAGGCGGCCGGGCCGATCGCGATCGGCGACGGGCGGGTGCGGCTCGGCCCGATGGCGGCGACCACCGACGGCACCGACGTGACGCTGACCGCGGCCTACGATCTCGCCGCCGACCGGCTCGACGCCCGCTTCGCCCTCACCGGGCCGGCGCCGGGCGATGCGGCCGACGGCAAGCGGCCGGAGGCGGCCGTCGCGCTGCACGGGCCGCTCGCCGCGCCCACCCGCGAGGTCGACACCGCGGCCCTGGTGAGCTTCGTCACCCTGCGCAGCGTCGAACGCGAGGCGGAGCGCTTGGAGGCCGCCGAGCGCGAGGCGAAACGCCGCGACGCCGCCGAGGCGGCGCGGATCGCCCGCGAGCGCGAGCGGCTGAAGGAGAAATTGGCGCGGGAGCGGCTCGCCGCCGAGCGGCTGGCCGCCGAGCGTTCGGAGGCCGCCGAGCGCGCTCGGGCCGCGGCCGCGGCCAAGGCGGCCGGCGGGGCAACAACAGATGGACCGGCGGATGGACCGGCGGGCGGGTCGTCACCGTCCGCTCGCGTCGACAGCAACCGGGCCGACCGGGCATCCGACCGCACCGGGACCACCGCCGCGCCGCGGGCGCCCACGCTGCCGCCGCCTATAGAAATCCGGCCGCAGACCGTGCGGCCGGTTCCCGATGGGGCGATGTCCGGTGGAGCCGGGGCGCGTTCGCACGGCGCGCCACCTCCGCCCGGAGACAGGCCGTCGGCGATGGCCGAGCCACCCGAACGCGGGGCGGCCGCAGGTCGCTCGCCGGACCCGCCGGCGAAATCGATCTGGAACCTGTTCAACCTGCGGTGAGGGCCTGCAGGGTGTACCTGCAGCGATGCGGCGGGCCGCCCTGCATCCGGGACATGGGCCGGGAAGGGCGGCCTCGACGGGGGTCGCGGCGTGCACGCATCGTTTCGAACGCGGAGCGGAGCGGGGGTCCTGCACGCGGTCGAGATATCGGATCCCGCGGGGGGCGAGATCGGGGCCGGGGCCGAAACCCGGGCGGCGGACGTCGGCCGACGCACCTCGAGGAGGGGCCGCGAGGCGACGTCGCCGGGGGTCAGCTCGGCCGGATGACCGCCGGCTGGGTCTGCTGCCGCTCCATCGTGCCCTCGTGCGCCGTGGCACCCGGACGGGCTCCGCCGGAGCGGAAGTGATCCAGCACGAACAGCCGGATGGCCGACGACAGGTTACCGTGCCGGCGCTCGGAATCGATCGTCGAGACCAAGTCCGACAAGGTGACGTGGCGTGCGGCCGCAATTTCCTTCAGGGCCTTCCAGAAAGCGTCTTCGAGGCTCACGCTGGTCTTGTGACCGGCGATGACGATCGAGCGCTTCACGACTGGCGATTTCATTCACCATCTCCCGTATCGAGCCGATGCTGGTCGAGTGCTTTGTCGGCCTTGTTCTTCTGGGCCTCGACCAAGGCTCGTTGCGCCTTCGGCGTCCCATACAGAACTCGGTTCTCCGCCGCTCGTTCCGCAGCTTTCGTGCGTTGGGTTCGTTTTCTCACTTTTCTCAGGTTGACGATCTCGGCCATGAACGCCTTCTTCTTGGGGTCGACGAGCAAATCCCGCAACGCGAGAAGATCCTCATCGTATTTACACGTAGACGGCGAGAGAATCACCTGATCTCGACTTGCAGACGGAATATAGGGTGTACCGCTCTACCGAAAATGCGTCTGACCGTCAGCTGACGGTAGTGGGATCGCTGCCGGGTCGTCGTCAGGTTGGTTTCGCCATAGCGTGGGGATCGACGATCGCGTCGAAGTCCTCGGCGGACACGAAGCCGAGCCGCACCGCCTCTTCGCGTAGCGTGGTTCCGTTGCCGTGGGCCGTCTTGGCGATCTTGGCGGCATTCTCGTACCCGATCTTGGGCGCGAGTGCGGTCACAAGCATGAGAGACCGCCGCATCAGGTCGGCGATTCGCTCCTCGTCGGCGGTGATGCCGGCGACGCAGTGGTCGGCGAAGGAGCGCGAGGCGTCGGCCAGCAGCCGGGTCGACTGCAGGATCGCCAGCGCCACCACCGGCTTGAACACGTTGAGCTCGAACTGCCCCTGGCTGCCGGCCATGGCGATGGTGGTCTCGTTGCCGATCACCTGGCAGCACACCATGGTCATCGCCTCGCTCTGGGTCGGGTTGACCTTGCCGGGCATGATCGAGGAGCCGGGCTCGTTGGCCGGCAGCACCAATTCTCCGAGGCCGGAACGCGGGCCGCTGCCGAGCAGGCGGACGTCGTTGGCGATCTTGAACAGGGCGGTCGCGGTGGCGGCGAGCGCACCGTGCACGAACACCACCGCGTCGTGCCCGGCCAACGCCTCGAACTTGTTGGCGGCCGAGACGAACGGCCGGCCGGTGAGCGCGGCCATGCCGGCGGCGAACCGCTCGGCGAAGCCTTTCGGGGCGTTGAGCCCGGTGCCGACCGCGGTGCCGCCCTGGGCGAGCGGATAGAGGTCCGGCAAGGCGCGCTCGATCCGCGCGATCGCGGCGGCAACCTGCGCGGCGTATCCGGAAAACTCCTGACCGAGCGTCATCGGCACCGCGTCCTGCAGATGGGTGCGGCCGATCTTGACGATGCCGTCGAACGTTTCTGCTTTCTCGGCAAGGGCTTGCTGCAGATGCTTCAGGGCCGGCAGCAGGCGCTCGCAGATCTCCTCGACGGCGGCGACGTGAATCGCGGTCGGCATCGAGTCGTTCGACGACTGGCTCATATTGACGTGGTCGTTCGGGTGCACCGGCGCCTTGGCGCCGAGCCCGGCACCGAGCAGCTCGTTCGCCCGGTTGGCGATCACCTCGTTGACGTTCATGTTCGACTGGGTGCCGGAGCCGGTCTGCCACACCACCAGCGGGAAATGGTCGTCGAACTTGCCGGCCAGGATCTCGTCGGCCGCGGTGACGATCGCCTCGCGGCGGTCGTCCGACAGGAGGCCGAGCTCGCCGTTCACCTCCGCCGCGACCCGCTTCACCCGCGCCAGCGCCCGGATCAGCGGCAGCGGCATCCGCTCGCCGCCGATCGCGAAATTGCGCCGCGACCGCTCGGTCTGGGCCCCCCAGTAGCGGTCGGCGGGCACCTCGATCGGGCCGAAGGTGTCGGATTCGGTGCGGGTGGCGGCGCGAGAATCGGCGGCGTTCGCCGCGGGGGTCGCGGACGTCATGATACCTCCTGGCGTGGGCATGCGACGAATGGGCACACGACATGGCGCCCGGCCGGGATCTCGGCGGGCGTCTTCGTAGCGGTGCGCGGCAATCGGGGGGAGGCGGCGGGGGGCCGCAATGCCGGCAGGCGCAAAGGGTTACTTCTTGCGGAAGCGGTCGAGCCGGACCACCTCGCCGCCGCCGGCGGGCTTGTCGGGGGGCGGCTCGCCGGAGGAGGCCGACGGATTGGCGGGCGCCGGCACGATCTCGGTCTCGGCCGGGCGCAGATGGGTCGCCGGCGGCCGCTCGGGCGTCGTCTTGCCGCCGCCGAGGGCGGGCGTCTCGTCCGGCTCCTTGGCCTCGAGGTCCGCCTGCACCGCGAACTCGAGCCCGAACTGGACCGAGGGGTCGAAGAAGCCCTTGATCGCCGCGAGCGGCACCACCAGCCGTTCCGGGATCCCGTTGAAGGACAGGCCGACCTCGAACACGTCCTCCTTCACCGTCAGATCCCAGAACTGGTGCTGAAGGACGATGGTCATCTCCTCGGGATACTGGCCGAGCAGCCGCGGCGACAGCTTCACCCCCGGCGCCCGTGTGTCGAAGGAGATGTAGAAGTGGTGCTCGCCCGGCAGACCTTTCGCCGCGGCGTCGGTCAGCACGGTGCGGACCACCCCGCGCAGGGCGTCCTGGGTGAGAATGTCGTAGCGGATGAAGTCGGTCGGCATGGCGATCTCGGTTCGGATCTCGGCCCGGCGCATGGTTTGCCGCGCAGGATGTCCGGCCATGGTAGGCCCGAGCGGAAGCGAACACCACCCTGCGGACGGTAACCTGCGGTGGCCGGAACCGCCGAACCGTTCCTGCCGGCCCGCTTCACCGGGTGAGCGGGCCATCGTGCGTCGGCAGACGGGGCTCGCGAGGTGGCGAAAATCAGTGGAGGCTTCTGTTGCCAGGTGCCTCCGAACCCCGCCTGCCGGTGCTACCCGTCAGGGCTTAGATCGGTCTTTCAAACCGCTCACGCGGCCTGAGCAACCGGAGCATAGTTGTCGTTGGCAACTATTGCAGTGGCCCGATAACGGCGGAACCATGCCGGGCAAAAGCACGTCCTTTACGCCCTCGTCGATCCTGTTTCGCCCCCGCCGGAGCCCAGCCGCCCGACCGTGATGCACGGCCGGTGCTGGGCTCGGGTGGAGGCGCCGGGTACCGCCCCCGGGTCCGAATGGTTTATTACGACGACCGTTTATTGCCATAGCCGGCGAACCGGCCCGCTCAATATAAGGCGTTCTCGCCCGGAGGGAAGGGCGAGAACGACGGTCTCTGTGGACCCGTGCCGGACCGGTGTGACGGCGGCGCCCCGACTGTCATCGTGGTGTCGCGTCCCGGCGCGACGGCCTTGCCGAGCGAGACCGTCGGGCGCTATGCGAGAAAAATGTCGAACCCCCAAACTCTCCCCACCGCCGCCGACATCGATGCGGCCGCTGGCCGGATCGCCGGCGTCGCGGTGCGCACGCCGCTCGTGCACTCGCCCGTGCTCGACGCGCGCACCGGCGGCCGCGTCTTCCTCAAGGCCGAGACCTTGCAGCGCACCGGCTCGTTCAAGTTCCGTGGCGCCTTCAACATGCTCGCGCAAATCCCGGAGCACCAACGGGAAAACGGCGTGGTCGCCTACTCCTCCGGCAATCACGCGCAGGGCGTGGCGGCGGCGGCGAAGCTGCTCGGCATGCCGGCGGTGATCGTGATGCCGGCCGATGCGCCGGCTTCCAAGCGCGCCCGCACCGCGGCGCTCGGCGCCGAGGTGGTGCTCTACGACCGCGTTCACGAAAGCCGGGAGGCGATCGCCGAACGGATCGCGACGGCGCGCGGCGCGACCCTGGTGCCGCCGTTCGATCACCCGAAAATCGTTGCCGGACAAGGGACTGTCGGCCGCGAGATCATCGAGGATCTCGTTGCGCTCGGTGCGTCGCCGGACCTCGTGGCGGTGAATGCCTCGGGCGGCGGGCTCACCGCCGGCGTGGCGCTCGCGGTGAAGGCGAAGGCGGCGGCAGCGAACATCTTCACCGCCGAGCCGGAAAACTTCGACGACCATGCCCGCTCCTTCGCGAGCGGCGTGCGGGAGCGGAACTCGGCGGCGAGCGGCTCGATCTGCGACGCGCTGCTGGCCCCGTCGCCGGGAGAAATCACCTTCGCGATCAACAAGATGCTGGTGGCCGGCGGGGTCGCCGCGAGCGACGCCGAGGTGGCGGCGGCGGTCGCCTTCGCCTTCCACGAGCTGAAGCTGGTGGTGGAGCCCGGCGGGGCGGTGGCGCTCGCCGCGCTGCTCGCCGGAACGCTCGACGTGCGTGGCCGCGTGGCGGTGATCGTGCTGTCGGGCGGCAATGTCGACGCCGAGCTGTTCGCAAAGCTGATCGGCTGACGGCTCGCTGCTGTACCCTGTTGTCGCGCGGTGTTGGCCGCCGTTGTTGCGGTGCTGCTTTCAGCTGAACAGGGCGATCCGCTCGTCCTCGGTCAAGCTGTCGAGCGCGGCCAGCGGATCGGCCGGGGGCGGCGGCTCGTGCGTCGCCTCGTCGGCCCCGTCGCCCTCCGGCGGGGTCCAGTCCGGCCCGAGCCCCGCCGGCCTGCCGGACGCCGGCTCGGCCGCTAGCGGCTCGGCCGGACGCGGGGCGGGGAAGAAGTCGGGCGCGGCGATCTCGACCGGCTCCGCCGCCCGGCCGACCAGCCAGCTGGGCAGCGAGCCGTCCGGCGCGGCGTCGTCCGGTGAGCCGGCGTCCGACTCGCGTTCGTCCGGCTCGCGCTCGTTCGTTTCGGCGGCGTTCGTCGCGTCGCCATTGGTTGCGGCGGAGATTGGCGGCGCGTCGGCAGACGCCGGCTCCGTCTCGGGCTGCCGCTCGGCCGCTTCGGCGGCGACCGTGGCCGGCTGCTCGGAAAGGCCGCGGTCGGAATCGTCGGACGGCTCCTCGGCGAACAGCTCCTCGTCGAGCGATGCGGCGTCGTACGCCGGATCGGCCGCCGCGTCGTCGGAGGTTTCCCGGTAGAGGCCGGCGGGCGGCGCCTCCGACATGATCTTGCGGATGGCGGCGAGCGCCTCGGTCAAGTCGGACGGCGGCTCGTCGACCGGCTCCGACACGTCGTCCGCCGCCGGCGGCTCCGGCTCCGGATGGTCGATCCGCTCGGCGACCGCCCGAAGCGCGTCGGCGATGTCGTCGAGAATCGTGTGCTCGCCGGGTGACTCGTCACCCGGTGACTCGTCGCCCTGCGACTCGTCGCGCGGTGACTCGTCGCGTGGCTGCCCGTCCTTCGATTCGTCCGCCGCCGCGTCGATCTCGGCCACGTCCATATGGGCCGGCTCCTCGGGGGACGCGGCCCGCTCGGGCGCATCCTCGGCCGGCGAGGGGGGGACGGCAAAATCGAAATCGACCGCCGGCAGCATCGGCGTGGCGATGGCATAGGACGCGGCCGAAGGCTCTCGTTGCTCGCTCGCTTCGATCGCCTCGGAGGCTTCGGGGAGGTCCGGCAGGGACAGGGAAGGATCGGCGACCTCTCCGTCGTCTTCTTCCGTCTCGTCCCGAGCTGCGGAAAGGATGTCCGCGTCCGCTTTTTCTTCGTCCTCGGCCTGTCCGGCAAATGCCTCTGGCGTCTCGTCCGGCGCGCCCGCCGGCGAGCCGGCGGAAACGGTGGTCTTCGCGGCCGGCTCGGCCGCGGCGGCTTCGAATGCGTCGTCCCGGTCCGCCGGCGTCGCCTCTTCACCGGGCTCGGACGCCGCCACCGGGGTCTCGGTCTTCCCGAGCCCGGTCTCCCCGAGCCGGGTTTCTCCGGTCCCGGTCTCCCCGACTTCGGTCGCCCCGACTTCGGTCGCCACGATCGTGTCGGCCTCCGCCGCCGGCGTACCGAGCGAACTCTCGAGCGCAGCGGCCGTCGAAGCGTCCTCCGCCGGCGCGCCGAACAGCGCGGCGGCGACCGCCCGCAGCGCGCCGTCCTCGGCGTCCGCCGGGGCCGGCGGCGTGTCGGATGCGACGGCCATGTCTTCGACGGCCATGTCTTCGACGGCCATGTCCTCGACGGCGATGTCTTCGACGACGATGTCTTCGGTGACGATGTCTTCGGTGACGACCGAGTTGACGACGGGCTCGTCGGCCAGCTCCGCCGCGGCGCTGGCGGCGATCGCCGCAAATGCGGCCTCGGCGCCGTCCGGCACCGGCTCGCCGGGTACCGGCTCGCCGGCGAGCGGCATGCCGGGTACCGGCTCACCGGCAAGCGGCTCACCGGCGAGCGCCTCGCCGAAAACCGGCTCCTCCGGCGCGACCTCCGCGAGGTCGATCGATCGCGCGCACGGCGCGTCCGCGAGCGCGGCGGCGTCCGGCGCCGCGACCTGCGAATCGACTGCCTGTGGGGGCATCGCGGCGGGCATCGTGGCCGGCATCGCAGCCGCGGCGGCGACACCCGCGGCGGCGCCGGCGACGGGCGCGGCCGACACCCGCCCCCACACGTCGATCAGCTCCTCCAGCCGGCCGTTCTGCGCCCGCAAAAGCGCGGCGAGGGTGTCGTCCCGGCCGTCCCGGCGGTCGCGCGAGCCGGCGGCCAGCGAGCTGGCGGCCAGCGCCGCGACCTCGCCGCCGAGCCGTTCCATCGTCCGGCCGAGCTTTGCGAGGTCGCCGCGCAAATGGTCTTCGAGCGCGGCGATGCCGGCGGGCGCGCGCAAGGCGGCGAGCGCCGTTTCGATCCGGCCGACGGCGGCCGAAATCTCCGGCGGAACCGCCAGCACGACCTCGGGCTCGCGGTGGCGCACCAGCAGGCCCTCGATGCGGGCGAGGGCGGCGGACAGATCCGCCAGGATGCCGATGAGGGTCGGGGACGCCCGCTCCTCGGCGAGCGCGGCCTCCACCCGCACGAGCGCCCCGGCGATCTCGTCGGACCATTCGGGCGGCGGCGCCTCGCGCCGCTCGCCGAGATTCGCCAGCGTCAGCTCGATGCGCGCAAAGGCGCTCGACACCGCGTCCGGCACCCCCGGCTCGGGCCTTTGCGCCAGATCGCCGAGCGCCAGCTCGAGGCGGGCGAGCGCATCGGTGACCGCGGCCGGCACCGCCGGGGCGGGCGGCGGGGCGTCGGCGAGGCGCCCGACGGTCCGCTCGATCCGCGACAGCGCGCTGGTCACCACACCGGGCACCCCCGGCTCGGGCTTGTGCACCAGCTCGTTCAGCGCCAGCTCGAGGCGGGCGAGCGCATCCGTCACCGCCTCGGGCACCGCCGGGGCGGGAGGCGGCGCCTCGGTGAGGCTCCCGACCCCCAGCTCGATGCGGGCGAGCGCGTCGGTCACCGCGTCCGGCACCGCCGGCTCGGGCTTCTTTTGCGCCAGCTCGCCCAGCCCCAGCTCGATCCGCGCCACCGCGTCCGCAAGCGAGACCGGCACCGGCGGTTCGGCGCTCGTCAGCGCCTCGATGCGGGCGAGGGCGTCCAGCACCTCGTCGGTGCGGTCGAGCGCTTCGGGCTGATCGGCGAGCGCGGCGAGCCGCTCCAGCGCCTCGGTCACCGGCTCGGGCAGCGGCGCGGTCGCCGGCGTCTCGCCGGCCTGCACCAGCAGCGCCTCGATGCGCCCGACCACCGCGACCATCGCGTCGATCTCGGGGGTCCGCGCGCGGCGGGCGTGCTCGTCGAGGAACCAGCGGCCGCGGCCGCTCTCGCTCAGGGCGGTGCGGATGGCCTCGTAGGCGGCGTCGCTCGCCGGATCGGCGCGATGCGGATCGGTGCGGCCGGGTGCGGCGAAGGAAGGAGCGTCGGCCATGGTCACCTTTCGAGCCGGACCCGGTTCGCCCGAGGCGATGCCCGCACGACGGCGCATCCCCGGCGGACGGAGGAGCGAGGCCCGACACGGAAAGCGGTTTTCACTTTCGGCGACCCCGCAATAAAGGAACAACACGATCGTTCGCGGAGTGCAATCCAGGCCATGCGATTAACCCCCACGACTTCTCCGGGCGACCCGTTCGCCCGACGCATGGCGATGTTCTACGCCGCCTATTTCGCCTTCATGGGGATCCAGCTACCGTTCATGCCGGTGTGGCTCGAGGCGCGCGGCCTCGATTCGGGCGAGATCGGCGTCGTGCTGGCGCTGGCGATGGCCGCCCGGCCGCTGGTGGTGCCGCTCGCCACGCGAATCGCCGACCGCCTCGGCTGGCTGAAGGGGCCGCTGGTCGCCGCGAGCTTCTGCACCGCCGCGGGCTTTCTGCTGCTCGGCACGGTCTCCGGCTTTCCGGCGATTCTCGCGGTGTACGGCCTCGCCTCGGTGTTTTGGGCGGTGATCCTGCCGTTCGGCGACGCGTTCGCGCTGCGCGGGCTGGCGGTGCGGCAGAAAGCCTATGGGCCGGTGCGGCTGTGGGGCTCGGTCACCTTCATCGTCGCCAATCTCGGCGGCGGCGTGCTGCTCGAGCGGCTCGGCGCGCCGAACCTGGTCTGGGCGCTGTTCGCGACGCTCTCGGCGTCGGCGCTGGTGACGGTCTTTCTGGTGCCGGCCGGCGCGCCGCCCGAAGCCGCCGAGAAGAAGGCGTCGCGCCCCGGCCTGTGGCGCTCGAAGGTTTTCGTCGCGGTGGTGGTGGCCGGCAGCCTGGTGCAGGCGAGCCATGCGGTGCTGTACGGCTTCGCCAGCCTGCAATGGGCCGCAAAAGGCCTCGACGGCTTTCAGATCGGGGGGCTGTGGGCGATCGGCGTGGTGGCCGAGGTGCTTTTGTTCGCGATGTCCGGGCGGATCGCGCAAAAGCTCGGGCCGCTCGACCTCTTGGTGGTCGGGGCGATGGGGGCGGCGGTGCGCTGGGGGGTGATGGCGTTCGATCCGCCGGCGATCGCTTTACCGGCGTTGCAATGCCTGCACGGCCTGTCGTTCGGCGCCACCCATCTCGCGGCGATGCTCTTTCTGCAACGCGAGCAGCGCGGCGCCACCGCCCAGGGCGATTATTCCAGCATGGTCGCGGTGGTGTCGGCCGCCGGCATGGGCATGTCCGGCCTGCTGGTCGAGGCCGGCGGCAGCCTCGCTTATCTCGCCATGGCGACGCCGGCCGCGGCCGGCGTCGGGATCGCCCTCGCGGCGCGGCGGGCGGCGCGGCCCCGGCCGGCATAAGCCCGGCCGCCGACCGCGGCGGCGCGCACCGCCGGCCCGTCGCACGGCGGCACGATCGCCGACAGCTCGCGGCCGCGCAGCATCAGCATGTCCGGGGTGAGGCCGCCGTGCCGGGTGATCCAGCGGCGCACGCCGGCCGGATAAAAGCCCCACAGCGTGCGGGTCGCCACCGGGCTGGTCACCCGGTCGCCGTACGGGCCCGGCACCCAGGCGGCGTGGAAGCCGAGCACCGCGTTGCGGGTCGCGCACAGCCGGCCGCGCGGGATCAGGCCGACCACCAGCGTGCAGGCCGACAGGCAGGTGCCGTCGATCACCACCCGGTCGCCGCTCGCCCGCACCCGCTCGTAGCGGGCGACGTAGTCGCCGATCATGCCGCCGGTGTCCGAGGCGATCAGCACGTCCGACAGAGCCGGAGCGGTCGCGGTCAGCGCGAGGGTCGCGCCGAGAAGCAGTGCGAAAGGCCGCATTCCCATTCTCCCCGTGATCCCGCGCTCAGTGAACAACGGCTTTCACTTTCGCTCAACCGGGGAGAAACCCTCATTTCCACGCACCAAAGGTAGCAGGGTGCAGCAGGCTTCGGTCGTACCGCAAGCCATCCGGGCGATCGCGCGCCAGCAGCAACGCCCCGTCGAGATCGACGAAGCGCGCCTGCTGCGCCAACAGCAGCGCCGGGGCGATCGACAGCGAGGTCGAGACCATGCAGCCGACCATCAGCGCGAAGCCGAGCCGGGTCGCCTCCTCGGCGACCGCGAGCGCGGCGGTCAGCCCGCCGGTCTTGTCGAGCTTGAGATTGACGGCGTCGTAGCGGCCGACCAGCGGGGCGAGCGTCGCGACGCCGTGCACGCTCTCGTCGGCGCAGATCGGCACGGTGTGCGGCAGCGTGGCGAGCAGGGCGTCGTCGTCGGCCGGCAGCGGCTGCTCGACCAGCGCGACGCGGGCGGCGGCGCAGGCCTCGAGGTTTTCCTCGATCGTGTCGGGCCGCCACGCCTCGTTGGCGTCGACGATCAGCGTCGCCAGCGGCGCCGCCTCGCGCACCGCGCGAATGCGGGCCGGATCGCCGGCACCGCCGAGCTTCACCTTGAGGAGCGGGCGGTCGGCGGCGGCCTCGGCGGCTTTCGCCATCGTCTCCGGCGAGCCGAGCGAGATCGTGTAGGCGGTGACGCACGGCTTCGGCGGCGGCAGGCCGAGCAGGGCACCGGCGGAGACGCCCGCCCGCTGCGCCTCGAGGTCGATCAGCGCGCAGTCGAGCGCGTTTCGCGCGGCACCCGCCGGCAGCAAGTTTTGCAGCGTCTTTCGGTCGAGCCCGTCGGCGACGTCGCCGGCGGTGCTCGCGATCGCCGCCGTCACGCTCTCCACGCTCTCGCCGTAGCGGGCATAGGGCACGCACTCGCCGCGTCCGCAGAAGTCGCCGTCGGTCACGCTCGCCACCACCACGTGCGCCTCGGTCTTGGCGCCGCGGCTGATCGTGAAGGTGCCGGCGATCGGCCATGATTCCGGCGTGACGGTGAGCTTTCTCGGCATGGTGCGGCCTTTCGGAGACAGGCCGGACCTCGACAGTCCGCCGCCGCGGTGTCAAGTATCGCCTGCGAGATTCGCCCTGCGGCCACCGGGCGCTCGCGACCCTCGGAGCCTCGTGCGAATGAGCGACGCGCTGCTCGACATCAGCCTGAAGGACGGGCGGCTGGCGCTCGCCGCCTCCGGCGCCTGGACGGCCGAGCGCGCGGGCGACCTCGAGCGGCGGATCGACAGCGCCGCGAAGCGCGCCCGGTCGGCCACCACGGTCGAGATCCGCATGGGCGGGGTCGAGCGGCTCGACACCTTCGGCGCCTGGCTGCTCGAGCGCCTGGTGCGCGCGGTCGCGTCCGCCGGCCGCGAGGCGCAGGTGGTCGACCTGCCGGAGCGCTACCGCGATCTTCTCGAGGAGGCCCACCGCGCCAACCGCACCGCGGTGTCGGCGCCGCGCACGAATCCGCTCGGCGACGCGCTGGAGACGCTCGGCCGCGGCACGGTCGGCATCCTTCGCGATCTCGTGCTGATCGTGCAAATGTTCGGCGAGGTGGCGGTCGCGCTGCTGCGCGTGCTGGTGCGGCCCTGGACCTTCCGCTTCACCTCCACCGTGCATCATCTCGATCGGGTCGGCTGGCGCGCGGTGCCGGTGATCCTTCTGATGACCTTCCTGCTCGGCTGCATCATCGCCCAGCAGGGCATCTTTCATTTCCGCCGCTTCGGCGTCGAGGTCTATGTCGTCGACATGGTCGGCATCCTGGTGCTGCGCGAGATCGGCGTCCTGATGACCGCCATCATGATCGCCGGCCGCTCCGGCAGCGCCTATACCGCCGAGCTCGGCTCGATGAAGATGCGCGAGGAGATCGACGCGCTGCGCACCATGGGCTTCGACCCGCTCGAGGTGTTGGTGCTGCCGCGCCTCGTCGCGCTGGTGATCGCGCTGCCGGCGCTCGCCTTCGTCGGCTCGATGGCGGCGCTCTACGGGGCGGGCCTGGTCTGCCAGCTCTACGGCATGAGCCCCGAGGTCTTTCTCGCCCGCCTCAAGGACGCCATCTCGCTCGACGATTTTCTGGTCGGCATGATCAAGGCGCCGTTCATGGCGCTGGTGATCGGCGTGGTGGCGAGCGTCGAGGGGCTGCAGGTGAAGGGGAGTGCGGAATCGCTCGGGCTCAACACCACCGCCTCGGTGGTGAAGGCGATCTTTCTGATGATCGGCCTCGACGGCGCCTTCGCGATCTTCTTCGCCTCGATCGGGATGTGACGATGGACGCGATCCGTACCGTCACGCCCCGCGCCGCGGCCTTCGAGGTCGAGGATCCGATCATCCGGGTGCGCGACCTGGTGTCCGGCTTCGGCACCACCACGGTGCTCGACGGCGTGTCGCTCGACGTCGCCCGCGGCGAGATTCTGGGCTGCGTCGGGGCGTCCGGCATCGGCAAGTCGGTGATGCTGCGCACCATCGTCGGCCTGTTGCCGCGGCGCGCCGGCACCATCACGGTGTTCGGCGCCGATCCGGCAAGACTCGGCGCCCGCGCGAGACGCGCGCTGGAGCGCCGCTGGGGCGTCCTCTTTCAGCACGGCGCGCTGTTTTCCTCGCTCACCGTCCGGCAGAACGTGCAGTTCCCGATGCGCGAGCATCTGCGGTTGTCGCGCCGGCTGATGGACGAGGTGGCGGTCGCCAAGCTGGAGATGGTCGGGCTCTCCGCCGACGTGTGCGAGAAGACCCCCTCGGAGCTGTCCGGCGGCATGATCAAGCGGGTGGCACTCGCCCGCGCGCTCGCGCTCGACCCCGAGATCGTCTTCCTGGACGAGCCGACGTCCGGCCTCGACCCCATCGGGGCCGCAGAATTCGACAGCCTGATCAAGACCTTACAACGGACTTTAGGGCTGACCGTTTTCATGGTAACCCACGATCTCGACAGCCTCCACGCGGTCTGCGACCGAATCGCCGTGCTGGCCGACCGCCAGGTGATCACGGTCGGCACGATGGCCACCATGCTGGCATCCGAGCATCCGTGGGTGCGCGCGTACTTTCGGGGAACCCGCTCCCGGGCGCGCCGCGTGGCATGACACCGGCCGAGACATCCGAGGGACGGGACGAGGCGGCACCCGAGGCGCCGCCGAGAACGAGACGGCTTACGAGACGACTTACGAGACGGCGACGGACGAGACGGCGTACGAGTCGAAGAGCCGGCCGCGGGTGCGGTCCGGCACGCTTTTTGTGAGGATCACCGGCCGGCGATGGAAACGCGAGCGAACTACATCCTGGTGGGCCTGTTCACCCTGTCCGTGATGGTCGGGGCGTTCGCCTTCGTCTACTGGTTCCGCGCCCAGCCCGGCGGCCCCGAGCGCCGCCACTACGACGTGGTGTTCGAGACCCCGGTCTCCGGCCTGCGGCCGGGCTCGTGGGTGAGCTTCAACGGCATCCGGGTCGGCGAGGTGAACACCGTGCGGATCGACCCCGACGCGCCGCGTCAGGTGGTGGTCGGCATCTCGGTCGACGGCAACGTGGTGCTGCGCACCGACACCTGGGTCGGCCTGGAGTTCTTGGGCCTCACCGGTTTTGCCTCGGTCGCGCTGCGCGGCGGCTCGGCCGATGCGCCGGTGCTCGATCCGCCGATTCTGCGCGCCGACGTCACCGGTACCCAGGACGTCTCGTCGGCCGCCCGCAGCGTGCTGCACCGGCTCGACTCGCTCGTCTCGAACAACGAGCGGGCGTTCGGCGCCACCTTGAAGAACCTCGAGACGTTCTCGCAAACGCTGGCCGACAATTCCGAGCGGATCGACCGCATTCTCGGCTCGGCCGAGACCGTGATGAACGGCGCCGACGCCAAGCTCGAGGAGATCGCCGACGCGATGCGCTCGGTGCGCAAGGTCGCCGACAATCTCGACAAGAACGTCACCGAGGTGTCGTCGGGCCTCACCCGCTTCAGCAAGACGGGCCTGCGGCAGTGGGAGCGGCTGGCGGTCGAAGGCCGCCGCGCCATCTCGACGCTCGAGCAGGCGGTGAAGAACATCGACCAGAACCCGAGCCGCCTGCTGTTCGGCGGCGCGCCCGAGCAGCCGGCCGGCCATCCCGGCGCCACCGGCACCGTGCGGCGCTGACCGAGCGGCGGCGACCGAGGGGCGCCGACCGTTAGCAGCGCCGACCATCAGCGGTGCCGGCGAGCCGCGGGCACGCTTCGCGCGGAAGAAGAGAGTCGCGGAAGCGGGACTCCCGAAAAGGAAAGAACTCAGGCGCCGGCGGAAGACTATGACCTCATCCCGGGGGCCGCGAAGCGGCCGTCTCGAAGGATGAGGCCCGCACCGTGGCCT
>NZ_AKZI01000153.1 GCF_000293785.1 Rhodovulum sp. PH10
CGCCTTCGTCCGCCTCGCCATGATCCGCGTCATGCTCCGACGGCTGGCAAGACCAACCCACTCCGCGTGAATCCGATCTTCTTGGATCGGCTCTGAGACCTCGGGCCGAGATTATCGAAAGCGCCATTCCCCTCCAGGTAGATGCCTTCCCATCCACGATACGCTTGCATGCTTTTTCGATAGCTTGGCGGGAAACGCCGGCGGCCAGTGCCAACGTTGGAAGATCGACAGTGTCGCTCACGAGGGATCCTCGGTGCGGAGGATCTCGGTGACCATACGTTCCCGCAATTCCACGGCGCGGCGACTGTGTCGTTCACCCTTGAGTGCTTTCTCCGCGGTTTGTCGGTTGATCTTTTTGTCTTTGCACCACGCGGCAAGGCTTGTCCCCCGCCCTACTAGCGCCGCGCGGACTGCGGTATAAAGGTCGTTGGAACCTACGACCGTCACAGAGAGGATGTGCCTGATCTGGTGCATGATGCGCTAAGATACGCACAAACAGGTGTATGTCAACTTGGCTTCAGAACGACCATCTTGCCGCTAAGTTGAAGGACGCCCTTAAGAAAAAAGGGGTGTCGCTGCGTGATTTGAGCGAAGCGCTTCAGATTCCGTACCGATCAGTGCAAAATTACTTAAGTGGGGAATCGCGAATACCGGCGGATTTTTTACTGAATGTGTGCAATTATACTGGCATTGAGGCGGACTTCTTCATATACGGTGACTTCCGATTAGTTGACATTGAGTTGTATTATGCGCTTTTTGCTGTCTTGGATGGCTCCGATTTGCTTCCGCAGCTCCATAGAACCGATCGCGGTGCCTTCGACAGCGAGGATCAGCAAGAGCGACAGAGGATCGTGTCCGGTCTGACTACCGCTCTAATCGAACGATACGATCGCTATCGCGCTGACTGGCTCGCGAATCGCCTCGGCCCGGAGAACCTGCCTCCGGGGAAGCGACGTGCCTTCGGTCGGGCAAAGCGCAAGCAGGTTGGCCAATAGGTTGGCCAATCAAGCGGCGCCTCAAGATCCGGTTGGCCAATCGAAAATTGCGATCTATCGCCACTTCAATTACTTGAGTGGTTCGCCGACATTTGTTGTCGAACACAATCTCGCCATAAAGCGGTTGCGCACCCTGAGGAACCCCCCACTCCTCAGAATTCCCTTGTAATTCAGCCGCTTCGCTCATTGTGCAATGCGAGATTTCGACAAAGAGCGGCTTCACGTTCCGACAAAGAGCGTTTTCGCCTCCACCACCCGATGGCATCGCCGCTCCACCGCAAAGAACATATTGCGAACAGAGAACATACGGTGTACGATGTGCCCAGGTCGAGGACGACGCGTCTGCGTGCGTTGTCGCCTCGACAATTCCCGGGCATAGAGGAGGCGTGGATGGCTTCGGCCTCGCTGCGAGTCGTAGAAGGTTCTTCGATGGACAAGACCAAGGCCCTCGATGCCGCGCTGACCCAGATCGAGCGTGCGTTCGGCAAGGGCTCGATCATGCGGCTCGGCAAGGGGAGCAAGCCGATCGAGATCGAGGCGGTGTCGACCGGGTCGCTCGGCCTCGACATCGCGCTCGGCATCGGCGGGCTGCCGCGCGGCCGAGTGGTGGAGATTTTCGGGCCCGAATCGTCGGGCAAGACCACGCTCGCTCTGCATTGCGTCGCCGAGGCGCAGAAGAAGGGCGGCATCTGCGCCTTCGTCGACGCCGAGCACGCGCTCGACCCCGTCTATGCCCGCAAGCTCGGGGTCAATCTCGACGACCTCCTGATCTCGCAGCCGGACACCGGTGAGCAGGCCCTCGAGATCGCCGACACCCTGGTGCGCTCGGGCGCGGTCGACGTGCTGGTGATCGATTCGGTCGCCGCGCTGGTGCCGCGGGCGGAGCTCGAGGGCGAGATGGGCGACGCCCAGCCCGGCATGCAGGCGCGCCTGATGAGCCAGGCTCTGCGCAAGCTCACAGGCTCGATCAGCCGCTCCAACACGATGGTCGTCTTCATCAACCAGATCCGGATGAAGATCGGCGTGATGTACGGGTCGCCCGAGACCACCACCGGCGGCAATGCGCTGAAATTCTACGCCTCGGTGCGGCTCGACATCCGCCGCATCGGCGCGATCAAGGAGCGCGACGAGGTGGTCGGCAACCAGACCCGTGTGAAGGTGGTGAAGAACAAGCTGGCGCCGCCGTTCAAGCAGGTCGAGTTCGACATCATGTACGGTGAGGGCGTGTCGAAGTTCGGCGAGATCCTCGATCTCGGCGTCAAGGCCGGCCTCGTCGAGAAATCGGGCGCGTGGTTCTCCTACGACTCGACCCGCATCGGCCAGGGTCGTGAGAACGCGAAGACGTTCTTGCGCAACAATCCCGACGTCACGGCGAAGATCGAGGCGGCGATCCGCCAGAATGCCGGCCTGATCGCCGACCAAATTCTCGCCGGCGAGGAGAGCGACGGGGGAGACGACGGCGACGAGGCGCCCGCCGCCGAGGAGTAGTCTGGTCACGCGGCGGGGCGGAGTGCGGGGCGGCGTGGCGATGGACCGCCGTGCCGGTGCGTCTGCGCTCCGCATGCCCTCGAATCGAGGGGCGCCCCCTTCGCACGAACGGGGCCTCGAGGCCGGTCACGTGCCGGAACGGGCGATTGCTCGACCCGGCGGCCTCCGTCGTCGAGGTAGAAGCCGAACGAAAGCCGAGGGGCGATGAGGTCGGGGGCAGGAGCGGGGGCCGACGTCGTCGCCGGCTTGGAGCGGACCGCGGCCGCGGCGCCGGCGATCGGATCGGCGGAGCGCCCACCGGAGGTGCTGGTCGCGACGCGACGGATCGACAGGGTCGTCATCGGTGCGGTGGCGCTGGTCGCGATCGGATTTGCTGCGTCCATGCTGGTCGCTCACGTGGCCGATCCCGATTCTCTGTGGACCGGCGTTCTGCACGACCGCAACGGGCATTTCGGGTTTGCGGTCGACCTCGCGGTTGCGCTGCGAAGTCTCGATCCGGTCGGCTTTCTGAGCCAGCTCGCGAAGTCGGTGGTGTGGCCGCCGCTGCACGGACTTCTTCTGTCGGGAGTCCTCGTTGTCGGTGGTCTCGACGTTCGGCTCGGCATCGTGCCGAGCCTGATCGGCTGGACCGCGACCGTCGTGCTCTCTGCCGTTCTGGCGCGACGCATGTTTCCCGATCCGACCCGCGGCTCGGTCGCGGCGGTGACGGCCGCGGCGCTCGCGCTCGCCAGCCCGGCCTTCGCGCTGCTGGGCTCCGACGTGATGCTCGAGGGGCTCGGCGCGGCCCTCTCGGCGCTCGCGCTGCTCGCTTTTGCGCGGGCGGTGGAGGCGGACGAGCCGCGGAACCGGGCGCCAGGGGAGCCCGTCCCGTCCGGTTGGTCTGCGGGAAAGCCTCAGTTCTTTCCCACTGGCGAATCCCCGTTCGATAGGTCTCCGGTCGGTACGCCGCCGGTCGGTACGTCCGCGGTCGGCTCGCCACTGGGCGACTCGCTCTCGGCCCGAGCCGGCTCGCTGTCGCTCGGCTCGACCCGAGGGGGTTCGCCCCACATCGTCTCGACCCGAACCGGCTCGGCCCGACCCGCCCCGACCGCCTCGGACCCCGCCGTTTCGGCTTCGATCATCTCGCCCGAAGTGCCTGCAACGCCGGCCGTTTCGGTACCGGCTGCGGCCGACGCCACTTCGCGGTGGTGGCACGACGTCGCGGTCCGGCGATGGCGCGCGCTCGCGCTGGTGCTCACCCTCCTGTTCTTCCACAAGGGCAATTACTGGGGCCTCGTGGTGATGTCGCTCGCGGTTTCCGCGGCGATCGAGCACCGGGACGCTCTGTCGAGAGCCGTCTCGGCCTTGCGCATAGACATGCGATTCGGCCGATCGAGAGCCGCCGTTTCGGAGGCCGCGCGAGCGATCCTGCGCGACCCGCTGGTGATCGCCTCGCTCGTCGTCCTCGTGCTGGTCGCGGCGATCTACCGGCACGGCCCGGCGGACATCGTCGTCGGCGGACGGGCGGTGTCGCTCTATCCGCCGGAAAATCTGGTGACGGTCGCCTACGCGTTGCTGTTCGTCCGCCTCGCGATCGCCTGGCGCCGGCACCGCAAACACCTCGCGCCGATGCTCGGAGTGCCGGGCCGCGCGATCTTCACCTGGCACGTGGTGCCGGTCGCGGTGTCGTTCCTGATCCCCAAGCGCTTGCCGGGCTTCTTGTGGTTCGTCGGCCCCGCCAACAGCCCGACCCATACCTTCGATCCGCTCGGCGGCGCCGCGTTCTACTGGGACGCCTTTGCCGGTGCGTTCCACCCGTCGCCGGCGATCGCCGTTGCGGTGGTGGCGCTGTTCCTCGTCGGACTGGTGGGCGCAACAAAATGTCCGCCGGGGTCGCGTGCGGTGTTCGTGCTGGCGGTGCTGGCCTCGTTCGCCGTGCTGGTGCATCCGCATCACCAGGGACGTTTTCTCGCGTCCTGGATCTTTGCGTGGTGGGTCGGCGCCGGGGCCGGGGCGGGCGTCGTGGTCGGCCTCATCGTGCGGTCGCCCGCGATCCGAGCGAAGCCGATGGCAGCGGTCTCGGCCGTGGGCCTGCTCGCCGTTTCCGTCGGGCTCGGCATCCTGGTCGGTCTCGTCCCCGCGCGGCCGAGCCCGGAGACGGTCGCCGCAGCCGGTGCCGTCGCCGGCCGGGACGAAACGGCGCCCAGCGAATTCCTGCTCGTGCGGTCGGCGATCCCGCTGGTCGCGGACGCTCGAACGGTCGGCTTTGCCACGACGTTCGGCCCGGCCGGCTTCTTCACCTGGATGCTCCGGGCGCATTGTGCCTGCGCCGTCCGGGTCGACGGGCCGTGGCTCGCGCCCCGCGCGACCCGCGAGGACGATCGTCGGGCGATGGCGGCCTATCTCGCGGCGACGTCGGCCGAGCGTCTGGTGGTGGTCGATGCGCCCGACGGTGCCGCCGGCTTTCCGCCGTCGCCGGACCGGGCTTTTCCGCATGCGGCGACGGTCGGCATTCTCGACGCGCTGGCGGCCCAGCAGAAATTCGCCGAAATGGCGCGCTTTGCGGTGCCCGAGCATGGGGCGACGCTCACGGTGTGGGCCCGCCGGGCCGACGAAACCCGGCGGCGGGTCGGCGACGCGGCGGGGGGGGGTGCTTCGGGGCGGCGGAGCTTCGGCGCTCGGCGTCGCTGTGAAACTCGACGTCTCCCCGGCGGCCATGGCCGCCTCGGCATCGGGTGCGACGGTGGACGGGCCGACCGGTGCGGCATCGCCCCCGGCGCCGCGGTGACTCGCGAGGTGCCGGCTCATCCGGCGGGGCGCCTCGGCGCCCGATGCTCGGCGCCCGATGCTCGGCGCCCGATGCTCGTCGCGCAGGAAGCGTGCGCGGGTTGTGGTGTCGCCCGGCGCGCGTGCGGGTGTGGAGTGAACCGTGGGGCGCGCGGCGTGGCCCGGGCGCCTCGGCGCGGCGAAAAACCCGCTGCAGTGCGGCATTCGCCGCGCTGCCCGCGTGCCGGCGTTCTGGACAGTCCGCGGCCACACCGCTAGAAGGTGTCGAAACACGAGGCAGGACCGTCGCTTGGCTCGCCGGGAGGCACGGTCGTCACCCGAGAAAGAGCCATCGATGAGCGGCGTCAACGAAATCCGGTCGGCGTTCCTGACCTTCTTCGAGCGAAACGGGCACACCATCGTGCCGTCCTCTCCGCTCGTCCCCCGCAACGATCCGACATTGATGTTCACCAATGCCGGGATGGTGCAGTTCAAGAACGTCTTCACCGGCGTCGAGAAGCGGCCCTACAGCCGCGCCGTCACCGCGCAGAAGTGCGTGCGCGCCGGCGGCAAGCACAACGACCTCGACAATGTCGGCTATACCGCCCGCCATCACACCTTCTTCGAGATGCTGGGCAATTTCTCCTTCGGCGACTACTTCAAGGAGAATGCGATCGACCTCGCCTGGCGGCTGGTCACCAAGGAGTTCGGCCTGCCGGCGGAGCGCCTGACCGTCACCGTCTATTCCGAGGACGACGACGCCTTCGCTTTGTGGAAGAAGATCGCGGGGCTCCCGGACAGCCGGATCATCCGCATCTCGACCCACGACAATTTCTGGGCGATGGGCGACACCGGCCCGTGCGGCCCGTGCTCGGAAATCTTCTACGACCACGGCGACAAGATCCCCGGCGGCCCGCCCGGCAGCGCGGACGCCGACGGCGATCGCTTCATCGAGATCTGGAACCTCGTCTTCATGCAGTACGAGCAGCTCCCCTCGGAGCGGCTCGACCTGCCGCGGCCCTCGATCGACACCGGCATGGGCCTCGAGCGCATCGCCGCCGTGCTCCAGGGCACCCACGACAATTACGAGATCGACCTCTTTCAGGCGCTGATCCAGGCGGTGGTCGACCGCACCGGCGTCGACCCGAACGGCCCGATGAAGGCCTCGCACCGGGTGATCGCCGACCATCTGCGGGCCTCCGCCTTCCTGATCGCCGACGGCGTGCTGCCCTCGAACGAAGGGCGCGGCTACGTGCTGCGGCGGATCATGCGGCGCGCCATGCGCCACGCCGAGCTTTTGGGCGCCCGCGAGCCGCTGATGTTCAAGCTGGTGCCGACGCTGGTGCGCGAGATGGGCCAGGCCTATCCCGAGCTGGTGCGCGCCGAGGCCTTGATCGGCGAGACCCTGCGGCTCGAGGAGACCCGGTTCCGGAAAACGCTCGAGCGCGGCCTCGCCATCCTCGAGGAGGAGGCGCGCGACCTCGGCCGCGGCGACAGCCTCAGCGGCGAGACCGCCTTCACGCTCTACGACACCTACGGCTTCCCGCTCGACCTCACCCAGGATGCGCTCAAGGCGCGCGGCGTCGGCGTCGATCTCGATGCCTTCAATGCGGCGATGGAACGCCAGCGCGAAAAAGCGCGGGCGAGCTGGGCCGGCTCCGGCGAGGCGGCGACCGAAACCGTCTGGTTCACGCTGCGCGAGAATTTCGGGCCGACCGAGTTTTTGGGCTACGAGACCGAGACCGCCGAAGGCGAGGTCCTGGCTTTGGTGAAAGACGGCATCCAGGCGGACAGCCTCGCGAAAGGCGAGGCCGGCGCGGTGATCCTCAACCAGACGCCGTTCTACGGCGAATCGGGCGGCCAGGTCGGCGACACCGGCGTGATGGTCGGCGAGGGCGTGCGCTTCCGCGTCACCGCGACCAACAAGAAGGCCGGCGACGTGTTCGTCCATTCCGGCACGGTGGAGGAGGGCACGCTGAAGCCCGGCCAGCCGCTGTCGCTCGAGGTCGATCACGGCCGCCGGTCCGACATCCGCCGCAACCATTCGGCGACCCATCTGCTGCACGAGGCGCTGCGCCAGGTGCTCGGCGATCACGTCGCGCAGAAGGGCTCGATGGTGGCGCCCGACCGGCTGCGCTTCGACTTCTCGCATCCGAAGAAGATGTCCGACGAGGAGATCGCTCGCGTCGAGGAGATCGCCAACGCGCAGGTGCTGGAGAACACCCCGGTCACCACCCGCCTGATGGCGGTGGACGACGCGATCGCGTCGGGCGCCCGCGCGCTGTTCGGCGAGAAATACGGTGACGAGGTGCGGGTGGTCGCGATGGGCGACGCCTCGAACGCGCTCGGCTGGTCGGTCGAGCTGTGCGGCGGCACCCACGTGCGGCGCACCGGCGACATCGGGCTGATCTTCATCGACCAGGAGGCGGGGGTGGCCGCCGGCGTTCGCCGCATCGAGGCGATGACCGGCGCGGCTGCGCGACACCATCTGGTCGGCGCCAGCAAGACGCTCGCCGAGATCGGCGCCCAGATCCGGGTGCCGGCGCCGCAGGTGCCCGAGCAGGTCGCCAAGCTGATCGACGAGAGGAAGCAGCTCGAGCGCGAGCTCGGCGAGGCGCGCCGCAAGCTGGCGATGGGCGGCGGCGGGGCGTCCGGTGCGGCCGACGACGTGCGCACCGTCGGCGACGTCAAGCTGTTCGCCCGCACGGTGTCCGGCATCGAGGTCAAGGATTTGAAGAGCCTCGCCGACGAGGCCAAGAAGCAGATCGGCTCAGGCGTGGTGGCGATCGTCGGTGTCACCGCCGACGGCAAGGCCGGCGTCGTGGTCGGCGTCACCAAGGATTTGGTCGACCGCTTCAGCGCGGTCGATCTGGTGCGCGCGGGCTCGGCGGCGCTCGGCGGCAAGGGCGGCGGCGGGCGGCCCGACATGGCCCAGGCCGGCGGCCCGGACGGCGGCAAGGCCGACGCGGCGCTCGACGCCATCGCGGCGGCGCTCGGCGCGGCGAACGGGGCGGCACAAAAGGCGGGGTGAGGGCTGCGGCCCTCGACGGCAAGCCCCGCCCGACGCGACGCTCCGGAGGAGGGGCGGCATGCGCGGGCACGCCAAGCGCGGGGCGGACCTCAGGCGCCGGATCGCCGAGGTGCTCGACCAGGGCGTCGGCACCGATCCGACCGGCGTGCTGGTCGACCGCCTGCTGATCGCGCTCATTCTCGTCAATCTCGCCGGCGTCGTGCTGGAGTCGGTGCCGTCGATCGACGCGCGCTTTCACCCGCTCTTCACGCTGGTCGAGATGGCCTCGCTGGTCGTCTTCACCGCGGAATACGCGTTGCGCCTGTGGGTCGTGCCCGACCACCCGCTGGCCAAGGCGCTGGCGCCCCGCCGGGCGCGCTGGCGCTATGCCACCAGCGCCGTCGGCATCGTCGACCTTTTGGCCATCCTGCCGTTCTGGTTCGCCTTCGCCGTTCCGGAAGACCTTCGGGTGATGCTGGTCTTCCGCATCGTGCGGTTCCTGAAGCTCGGGCGCTACTCGCCGGGCATGCGCTCGCTGCTCGACGCGCTCTACAACGAGCGGCGGGCGCTGGCCGGCTGCATCGTCGTGTTTCTCGGCACCACGCTGTTCGCGGCGGTGCTGATGTATCTCGCCGAGCGCAACGTGCAGCCGGACAAGCTCGGCACCATTCCGGATGCGGTGTGGTGGGCGTTCGTGACGCTCGGCACGGTCGGCTACGGCGACGTGGTGCCGCTGACGCCGCTCGGCAAGATGGTCGCCGGGCTGACGATCGTCGCGGCGATCGTGGTGATGGCGCTGCCGGTCGGCATCGTCGCCACCGCCTTCGCCGACGAGATTCACCGGCGTGATTTCGTCGTCACCTGGGGGATGGTGGCGCGGGTGCCGCTGTTCGCCGGGCTCGGCGCCGCCGAGGTCGCCGACATCACCCGCTGCCTGCGGGCGCAGACGGTCGACGCCGGCGACGTGATCGTGCGGCGGGGCGATCCGGCGAGCTCGATGTATTTCATCGCCCGCGGCGCGGTCGACATCGACCTGGCCGGCCGGCACGTCACCCTCGGGCTCGGCCACTTCTTCGGCGAGATCGCGGTGCTGCGGCGGTCCCGCCGCTCGGCGACGGTGACCGCGATCAGCCGCTCCAACCTCCTGGTGCTCGACGGCAACGATCTCCGCCGCCTGATGGAGCGCTCGCCGCCGCTCGCCGAGCGGATCCATGCGGTGGTGCGCGAGCGGGTCGGCTCGGACGTCGTCACCCGCAAGGGCGACATGGTGTCGGAGGAGATCGCCCAGGGCGAGGAGCACCCGGCGCCGTAGCCGAGGGCGCCCTCGTCCTTCGAGACGCACGCCTGCGGAGTGCTGCTCTGGACGAGGCCGACCTCTGTCGCCGTCGGCATGACATCGCCGGCGGGCGCGGGCCCATGAAAAAAGCCTCTCCCCGGGTGGGGGGAGAGGCCGTCGTCCGGCGGCGCCGGGCAAGAGTCCGGCACCGGTCCACGCAAACGAAAGGCCGCCGATCAGCGGGCGGCGCGGCGCGGCATCGGCCGCTCGGGAACCATCGGCGCGGCGGGCGCGGGCGCGGGCTTCGCGACCGGCTTCGGGGCGGCGGCTTTCGGCGCCGGTGCGGCGGCGGCCGGCGCGGCGGTGCCGCCCTGGTAGTAGCGGGCGGCGAAGAGCACCACGGCGGCGCCGACCGCCGAGGCGATCGCGGTGCCGACGATGCCGGCCGGCAGCGCGACGCCCGCCTTCGGCACCAGCCAGACGGCGACGAACGCGCCGACGATGCCGGCGCCGTAATCCATCGTCGGGCCACCGCCCGTTCCGTAGCCGTACTTCTCGGCCGCCCACGCGAGCGCCGCGCCGACCACCACGATCACGATCAAGGTCTGCAAAGTCATCTCGATCTCCGATTGCATGCGACGCCTCGCGCCGCGCACGGCCGTGCAAGACGGAAAAACGGTGCCGTCGGCGACGACGGCCCGACGACACGCCCCCGGCGGAATCGGCGGCCGCACGGTGGCCGAAGAGATCAGCCCGGATGCCGGATCATGGTAATCCTGTCCGGCATTCCGACCAAGGGGAGTGTCGCTGTTCGTTGACAGTGGGTCCCGACATGGTCGACGGGGCGTTGCCGCGACCGGTGACCGTGAGGCACGCGCGCTCATCGGTGGCGGCACGATCGCACCGATCGTGTTCGCGTTCCTGCGGCAGGCGATGAAGAGCGATCGGCAGGGCGACTGATCAGCCCGCCGGCTTCATGCGGTCGGGATGGAGGCGCTCCATCACGGCGGCGGGGGAGGCGTAGGCCTCCTGGCGCTCGACGCTCCAGTAGCGCAGCTCCTCCAGCGGAATGGCGACGCCGGTGACGGCGCAGCGGACATAGGCGCCCGCCCGGATCACCCGGAAATCCGAATCGAGATAGCGGATCTCCGCCTCGCCGCTGTAGGACCGATGATCGAAGCGGTTCAGCACGATGCCCCTCCCGGATGCGATCCGTCACGTCCGCCTCACGCCTCGCCCGGGGCGCTCCTGCGCCGGGCGACGCCGACGAAAACTCAACCCGCCTGCGGCCGGTGCTCGGCGCGCAGCCGCTGCATCGCGGTCGGCCCGTCGGCATAGGCCTCCTGGCGCTCGACGCTCCAGTAGCGCAGCTCGTCGAGCGGAATGGCGACCCCGGTGACGGCGCAGCGCACATAGGAGCCCGCGCGGATCACCCGGAACTCGGGTGTGTCGTAGCGGATCTCCGCCTCGCCGCTGTACGGGCGATGATCGAATCGAGTGAGCACGGAACCCTCCGAAGGCGGTCGGCGCGCGACCGCCGCTGTCGTCGATGAACATAGTATGTCGCCGGGGGCGGCGAAAGTCCGTCCGGGCGGTTCGCCTCGCTCGGCCGCGCCTCGCGCGGCGATCGACAGCGCAGCTCGGTGGGCAAGCCCCTCTGGGACGAGTCCCTCGGGGACGAGTCCCCCGGGAACGAGTCCCTCGGGACGAGTCCCTCAGAACAGCGAGCCCTGGCCGGCGGTCTCGGGCTTTTTTCGCCGTGGCTTTTTTGCCGGCGGCTTGTCCGCAGCGGCCGGCGTTGCATCGGTCGCCGGGGCGCCGTCGGCGGTGGCGAATGCGCGGCCGTCGGAAAACTCGAGCGACAGCCGCAGGCCCGGCGCGACGGCGGCGGCCGTGCGCAGCGGCCGCTCGTCGGGGCCGCGCACCAGCGCAAAGCCGCGGGCGAGCACGCCTTGATAGGACAGCGCCGCCAAAAGCCCGGCGGCCCGCTCGACCCGGCCGCGTCGGGCGACCAGCAGCGCTCGCTCGGCGCGGCCGGCGCGATCCATCAAGCTCTGCAATCGCTCGCGGTCACGGGCCAGCCCGAGCTTTTGCGCGGCCAGCGTCGCCCGCAGCGCTGCCGAGAGCCGCCCGGACACCGCCGCGAGCCTTTCCCGGCGCCGCTCGCGCTGGACCAGCAGGCAGCGCCGAGACCGGCCGGCGAGCTCGAACACCCGCTCGTGCTCACGCACGAGGCGGGCGCGCAGCAGAAGCGGCGACAGCCGGTGCGCCGTGCGGGAAAATCTCTCTCGGTGCGCCTGGGCATTGGCGAGCAGCGCCCGCGGCAGCCGGCCGCTCGCCCCGTCGAGCTTTTGGCGCGCATCGGCGAGGAGCTGGTCGGCAGAAGGCAGCGCACGGGCGGCCGCGCGCAGCGCCGAGTAGCGGTTCTCCTGGGCGCGGGCAAAGCAGCCGGCGAGCCGGCGGCCGAGCCCGTCGAGCCGCGCGATCAGCTCGGAGCGCACCGGCACGGCGATCTCGGCGGCGGCGGTCGGGGTCGGCGCGCGGCGGTCGGCGGCGAAATCGATCAGCGTGACGTCGGTCTCGTGGCCGACCGCGGAGATCAGCGGGATCCGGCAGTCGGCCGCCGCCCGCACGACGATCTCCTCGTTGAACGACCACAAATCCTCGATCGAGCCGCCGCCGCGGGCGACGATCAGCACGTCCGGCCGTGGGATCGGCCCGCTTTCGGTGAGCGCATCGAAGCCGCGGATGGCGGTGGCGATCTCTTCGGCGGCGCCCTCGCCCTGCACCCGCACCGGCCACACCAGCACGGGGCGGGGAAAGCGGTCGGCGAGGCGGTGCAGAATGTCGCGAATCACCGCGCCGGTCGGCGAGGTGACGACGCCGATCACCGCCGGCAAGGCGGGCAGCGGCCGCTTCCTCGTCTCGTCGAACAAGCCTTCGGCGGCGAGCGTTTGCTTGCGTTGCTCGAGCAGCGCCATCAGCGCGCCGAGGCCGGCCGGCTCCAGCGTGTCGATCACGATCTGGTAGGTCGAGCGCCCCGGATAGGTGGTCAGCCGCCCCGAGGCGACCACCTCGAGCCCTTCCTCCGGTTTTATGCGCATACGGGAATAGGCGGTGCGCCATACCACCGCGTCGATCCGCGCGCCCTCGTCCTTCAGGCAGAAATAGGCGTGCCCGGACGAATGCACCCCGCGAAAGCCGGAGATCTCGCCGCGCACGCGGACATGGCCGTAGGCATCCTCGACGGTGCGCTTGAGCGCTTGCGAGAGCTCCGAGACGGTCCATTCGGGAGAATTGGGAAGCGTGTCGACCATTGCTTGCCTTCACCTCTCCCCGTGAGCGTTACGGCATACACACAAGGGCAAAAAAGCGTGGGATTTCGATGAGAAAGGTGGCGCTCGCCAGGAACTCCGCCGTCATCGCCGGGCTTCGACCCGGCGATCCATCAAACCGAAAA
>NZ_AKZI01000154.1 GCF_000293785.1 Rhodovulum sp. PH10
CCGATATCCCCGATATCGGCGTCGCTTTTCTCCTGGCCTCCGGCAGTTCGCGCCGCAACGCAGCCCTTGTCCGAGTGTCCAAACGGGCTCTAACAGGCGATCCGGGCCGCGACAAGGCCCGAGTCTGCTCGAAGACGAAAGGATCGTATCCTGGTGAAGTCGGTCGGAAACGAGCCCGTGGCGCGCCGGCGGCGCCGCCCGTGGCTGATCGCGCTGCCGGTCGGGATTTTGGCGGCGCTCGGCCTCGCCTGGACGGCGTTCTGGTTCCAGGCCGCCTCGACCACCCGCACGGTGCTGGTCGGCTGGCAAGAGCGCGAGGCCTCGCTCGGCCGCACCTACAAGTGCGACGAGCAGAGCGTCGGCGGCTTTCCGTTCCGCTTCTCGTTGCGTTGCGGTGCGCCGCAGGTGACCTTTTCGCGGACCACCCCGCCGACCGTCTTCTCCGCCCGCGACGCGGTGGTGACCGCGCAGGTGTGGCAACCCGACCTGATCGTCGGCGAGCTGGCCGGCCCGCTGGAGATCGCCGACGTCGCCGACAACGCCGCCCTCACGGTGAGCTGGACGCTGGCGCAGGCGAGCCTGCACGGCCTGCCGACCTCGCCGGAGCACGCCGCCTTCGTGCTCGACCGGCCCTCGGTGGTCGCCCGCCGGGCCGACACCAGCGCGCAAACGCTGCTCGGCGAGGCGTCGCGTGCGGCGTTCGACGCGCGGATCGTGTCGGGCTCGGCGCGCCGCGATCCGGTGCTCGAGCTTTCGCTCGTGCTCGACGACGCGCTCGCCCCGGCGCTCGGCCGGGCGGCGGCGATGCCGCTCGATCTCGACGCCACCGGCGTGCTGCACGGCCTGAAGGATCTTTCTCCCCACTCGGCACGTGAAACGCTCAGGGCGCTGCAGGCGGCGAACGGCCGGCTGGAGGTGACGCGGCTGCGCGTGCAGCAGGGCGACGTGATCGCCACCGGCGCCGGCACGCTGCGGCTGTCGCCGCGCGGCGCGCTCGACGGCGAGCTCGACGTGTCGGTCGTCAATGTCGACAAGCTGTTGCCGCTGCTCGGCGTCGACCGGCTGGTGTCGCGCCTTCTTCCGCAGAGCACCCGCGAAAAGCTCGCGCCGCAGCTCGACAAGCTGATGCCGGGCCTCGGCGGTCTTTTGCGCGGCAATGGTGGCGGCGGGGGATCGGCCGCGGACGGTGCCGGGAGCGGCAGCGCCGGTGCGGCGCTCGGGCCGTCGACCGAGGTCGAGGGCAAGAAGGCCGTCCGCCTGCCGCTGCGGATTCTCGACGGGCGGGTGATGCTCGGGCCGTTCGAGATCGCCGAGCTGGCGCCGCTCTACTGAGCGACGCCGGGGCGTCTCACGACACGACGAGAAGTATCAGGCGGCGCTGACCAGAATCGCGCGCTCGGCGGCGGTGACCGCCTCCGGCGTGCCGACATGCATCCACACGCCCTCGAGCCGGGTGCCGTGCAAACGGCCGGTCTCCTCGGCGCGGCCGAACAGCTCGGTCAGCGCGAACGGCCCGTCGGGCGCGCCCTCGAACAGCGCCGGGCCGATCAGCGCCACCCCGGCATAGACGAACGGCACCACCTCGCGCTCGGTGCGGCGGCGCAGCCGGCCGTCCGGCGTCATCGCGTAGTCGCCGCGGCCGCCATAGCCGACGCTGGTGGAGGTCGCAGCCATCAGCAGCATGGCGTCCATCGTTTCGGGATCGAAGCTCTGCGCCATCCGCACGAGATTGGGCGTCACGCCGTCGATCCACAGTGTGTCGGCGTTCACCAGAAAGAACGGGTCGGCGCCGAGCAGCGGAAGCGCCTTCCTCACCCCGCCGCCGGTGCCGAGCAGCTCTTCCCGCTCGTCCGAGATGGCGATCTCGGGTGCCTTGCGGCCGGCGAGGTGGCGCTCGATCTGGTCGGCGAAATGGTGGACGTTCACCACCGCGGTCGTCACGCCGGCGACGCTCAGGTGGTCGAGCACGTGATCGACCAGCGGCTTGCCGCCGACCGGCACCAGCGGCTTCGGCAGCGCCTCGGTGATCGGGCGCATGCGGGTGCCGAGGCCTGCGGCCAGCACCATCGCATGGTGCGGACGAACCGAGCGGGGATGGGCGGGACGGGGGTGGCGGGTGTCTTCCACGGGCATCGCGACCTCTCGAGGGGTCCATCTTTCGCGCGACTCGCCGCCGCTCGGCGGAGCGATTCGCTGCGTGACGGCGGACGGTAAGCCGTCCGGCGTGACGTGTCGATGACCCGGAGCGTGTGCAACCGGGAGCGGCGCTCGGCCGCGGCGCGGCCGCCGGCCGTTCGGGCCACCGGTGGGCGGGATCAGATCTCGAATTTCGGGCGCTTGCGCTCGCGCCGGCCTTTTTGCTGCACGTTCTTCAGGAACCGGACGCCGATCTGGTCGCCGTTGAGCCACACCCGCTCGCAGCGCCGGTGCGCGTGTCCCCAGGTCGAGAGCACCAGGAAGAACTCGTCGAGATTGATCTCCTCGGTCGAGCCGAAGATGGTCAGCTTGGCCTCGGTGTCGGACACGTCCTCCAGCAGCACCTCGCGCTGCCAGGTGCCGTCGATGCCCATGATGCGGGCGGCATAGCCGTGCTCGAACTCGACACGGTCCCCCGCCCTGCGTTCGGTGTTCATTCCGCGGTCTCTGCCTCGTTCCGGGGGTCGGACGAGACATTGAGGCAGAGAAGGCTGAAAATCCCCTTACCGGCCAGCGGGGCGGCGCCAGCGCGGAATCCCGGGTGTCGCTGCGCTCCACCCGGGCTACCGGTCGGTTACCGGCCCGCGGGCGGCCCGGATCCGAAGACGGGTCGGCACGACGAGCCGTCAGTCGCGCGGGGCGGGCGGCGGCGGCACATAGGCGGCGTACCACGCCTTGAGCGGCGCGAGCGCCGGGTGGGCGAGGGCGCGCTGCAGATAGGTCGCGACCCGCGGCATGTGCCGCAGGTATTGCGGCTTGCCGTCCCGCATGTCGAGGCGGGCGAAGATGCCGAGGATCTTCGTCGCCCGCTGGGCGGCGAGCGTCGCGTAGATCTGGGCGAAGCGGCCGACGTCGAAGCTCGGATCGACCTTGCGCCGCGCCCGGGCGTAGCGGCCGATCAGCTCGAGCTCCAAGTCCTCCGGCACGGTGACGCGGGCGTCCTGCAGCAGCGAGGCGAGGTCGTAGGCGGCCGGCCCCATCACCGCGTCCTGAAAGTCGATCAGCCCGACCTTGGCGATGCCGCGCCGCTCCGGCAGCCAGATCAGGTTCGGCGAGTGGTAGTCGCGCAGCACCCAGGTCTGCGGCTCGGCCAGCACCGGCGCCAGCGCCTCGCGCCAGCACGAGAGAAACACCTGGCGGGCCGGCATGGTCGGCACCGCGGCGAGGCGCGGCAGATACCATTCGAGCAACAGCTCGATCTCGATGAGGAAGGCGCTGATGTCGTAGCTCGGCAGGCGGTGGACGATGTAGGGCGTCACCGGCAGCTCGCTCGGCAGCGTGTGGCCGTGCAGCGTCACCAGCACGTCGACGGCGGCGCGGTAGCATTCCGGCTCGGGGTCGGGCGGGTCGCCCTCGACCACCGGCTCGGAGCCGAGGTCCTCGACCAGCAGAAAGCCGTTCTCGATGTCGGCGGCGTGGATCGCCGGGGCCGACAGGCCGAGATCGCGCAGCCCGTTGGCGAGCGCGACGAACGGCTTCACGTCCTCGGCGAGGTGGGCGATCGCGCTGTAGCTGCGGCCGTAGCGGATCGGCGGGCCGTCCGGCCGGCGCGGCGCGTTCATCAGCAGCACCACCCGGCCGTCCGGATGGGTCAGCCGCTCGTAGGCGCGGCTCGAGGCGTCACCATTGATGCGCTCGCGTGCGGCATCCGCCCAGCCGGCGCCCTCCAGAAACCGGCGCAGCTTCGGGATGCGCTCGGCGCGCGTCGCGAAGGCGCCGAAGCCGGTGAGGCGGACGGTGCGCGCCTCCTCGCCCGATTTCGGGGCGAGCGAGATCGACACGTCGAGCCGGTCGTCGGGCAAGAGGTCGGGGGCACGGTCCGGCCACTCGATCAGCACCACGTTGCCGGCCAGCATGTCTTCCACGCCGAGCTCGAGCAGCTCGTCGGGGTCGCTCACCCGGTAGAGATCGGCATGGACCAGGGTGAAGCGCGGCAGGTCGTAGCTCTGCACCAGCGTGAAGGTCGGGCTCGGCACGTCGAGCGCGTCGTCGCGGGCGAGATAGCGGATGATCGCGCGGGCGAGCGTGGTCTTGCCGGCGCCGAGGTCGCCCGACAGGGTGACGACGTCGCCCGGCTCGAGCGCCTCGGCGAGGTCGGCGGCGAGCTTCTTGGTCGCCTGCTCGTCCTCGAGCGTCAGGGTCAGCGGGTGGCTGCCGGGCGGGGTTGGTTCCATGGTCGAGCCGGCTCCGGCGCTGTGTCCGGGTCGGACGAGCGCTTCGGCGAGCCTGGCGCGATCACGACCCCTGCGGGATCACTCGGCGGCCGTGCGAGCGGCCGCCGTCACGAGAGGAAAGCTACATACCACAGTCGCGCCGCCGCCCACCGCGGAATCGATCCGCACCGTGCCGCCGTGCAGCTCGACGAACGAGCGGACGATGGACAGGCCGAGTCCGACGCCGCGGTGGCCGGAGCCCTGCGAATCGCTCTCGAACCAGTCGAACACCTTGTCGGCCATCTCGGGCGGGATGCCGGGGCCCTCGTCGCTGACGGTGAAGACGACTGCGCTGTCGGTGCGCTCGGCGGTGAGGGTGACGCGGCCGCCGGGCGGCGAGAAGCCGATCGCGTTGGACAGCAGGTTGAACAGCACCTGGCGGATGCGCCGGCCATCGGCCTGGAAGTCGCCGATCGCCGGGTCGGCGATCAGGTCGAGCGCGATGTCGTGCTTGACGAGGCGGTCCTGCACGCCCTCGACCGCCGCCTCCATGGTGGCGCGGATGTCGACCGGGCCGGGATTGAGGGTCATCGCCCCGGCGTCGATCGTCGCGAGGTCGAGGATGTTGTTGATGATGGCGAGCAGCGCGTTGGTCGAGACGGTGATGTAGCCGAGATACTCGTCCTGCTTCTCGGTCAGCGGCCCGGTCGAGGGATCGCCGAGGAAGTGGGCGAAGCCGATGATGTTGGTGAGCGGCGAGCGCAGCTCGTAGGAGACGTGGTGGACGAAGTCGAGCTTCAGCTCGTCGGCGGCCACCAGCGCCTCGTTGCGCTCGCGCAGCGCGCGCTCGACGTTCACCGAGTCGGTGACGTCGTGGAAGGTGACCAGCGTCGAGCCGTCCGGCAGCGGCACGGTGGCGAAATCCATCACGCTGCCGTCGCTGCGCTCGATCCGGCCGGAGATCGGGTCGCGGCTGTCGAGCGCGGTGACCGCCGAGCGCAGCGCGTGCCAGGTCTCGTCGTCGCGATAGAGCGGCCGGCACAGGCCGATCACCTGCTCGATGTGCGGGTGCTGGGCGAGCGCGGAGGGCGGCAGCTTCCAGGTGTTGGCGAAGGCCGGGTTGAACAGGCGCAGCCGGCCGTCGGAGCCGAACACCGCGACCGCCTCGGCGAGATTGTCGAGCGTCTCGCCCTGCACCCGGATCAGCGCGTCGAACCGGCGCTCCAGCTCGAGCCGCTCGGTGATGTCGTCGAACAGGTAGGTGACGCCGCCTTCCGGGTTCGGCGTGGTGACGACGCGCAGCGTGCGGCGGTCCGGCAGGTGCCACTCGTGCGCCTCGCTCTCGCGCGAGTGATAGGCCCGGTGCAGCTCGCGCTTCCACTCGCGGAAATCCTTCTGCTCGGGAAGGCGGCGGGCGGTGCGCAGGCGGTCGAGCACCTGGCCGTCGCTCGGCTGCTCGGCGAGGAAGGCGGGATCGAGGTCCCACAGCGTGCGATAGGCGGTGTTGTAGAAGGCGAGGCGGCGGTCGGCGCCGAAGATCGCGACGCCGGTCGCGAGATGGTCGAGGGTGCGGCGGTGGGCGGCGAGGATGTGGTCGAGCTCGGCGCGCAGCCGCTCGGCCTCGGTGGCGTCGATCGCGATGCCGATGCGTCCTTGCGTGACCGGCACCTCGAGCACGTCCATGACGCGGCGGCTGCCGGCGACGATCGCCGGGAGCCGCCCGCGAAACTCGCGGCCGGCGGCGAGCGTGCGGGCGACCGTCTCGCGCTCGCCGGTGTCGAGGAGCTCGGTGCCGCTGCCGAGCACGACGGTGGCGTCCGGCGCCTCGACGGCGCGCGCGTAAGCGGCGTTGACGAGCTGGAGCTGGCCGGCGCCGTCGCGCATCCACACCGGCGCCGGCAGCATCTCGATCAGGCTGCGCATCGCGTCCGCCTCGGACTGGAGCTTCTGGCAGCGCACCGAGAACTCGGCGAGGTCGCGCTTGATGCCGGAGACGTTGCGCAGCTTCATCACCGCGAAGCCGCCGATCGGCCGGCCTTCCGCCTCGACGTGGCGGCCGAGAATGGTGGTGAGGAGGAGCGCGAACGCCTCGCCCTCGACCCGCAGGCGGTCGATCGCGTCGGTGACGGCGGCGGCCAGATCCGGCTCGAGCCACTGGTCGAAGGCGAGGATGTCGTGTGGCGCCAGCGTCGGCGCGATGAACGAGGCCTCGCCGATCACCTCCGGCTCGCCGAGCCCGGCGGTCCACACCACCAGCACCTGCGGCTCGGACATCAGCAGCGTGGCGAGCCGGTCGATGTCGGATTGCAGCGAGGCGATCTCGGCGCCGTCGGCCTGGCGCTGCAGGCCGGCGCTGCGGTCGGTGCGCACCCAGCCGATCGCCGCGACCACCGCGAAGGTGACGACGCCGACGATCACCGCGAGCGTGGTCAGCTCGCTGGCGCCGAGGGTCGAGACGGCCCGGAGGGTGGCGGTGCCGATGCCCTGCTCGGCGAGCGCCGGCGAGGCGGCGGCGAGCGCGAGCCCGCCCAGCGCGATGCCGGCGAGCGCGGTGCCCGACGGCAGGGCCAGCGTGGCGCGCAACGCCGAGACGTGATCCGGGTGGGCACGATCCGGGTGGGCATGGTCCGGATGGAGCTGATCCGGGTGGAGTTGATCCGGGTGGACTTGGTCCAGCCCGACGCGACCCGTGATGGCGGGGAGGGGGTCGGCGTGATCCAGGGTGGTGCGAAGCGCACCGACACGCCGAGGCGGCCGATCTTTTCCGCATCTCGACATGCCCGCGTCCGGCATCGTGGCGCCACCTCTCGCGATCCCGGTTCCGCCCCTCGGCGGCCGGTCCGACTCACATCATCCTCGCGCGCGCCGTTACCGGCACGTTGCAAGGTTCGATCGAAGACGCGGAAAACTGAACCCCAAACCCCACGGCGCCGCGTAACGGCGCCGCCCCCCGCGCGCCGCTGACGGCGACCTCGCGAATCGATGGTCAATGTACCCTCAACCGGACTCCGGCCGTAAGAGTCCAGACGGTGAACGGCGCCGGGCGAGGCGAATTTCCCACATGCGGGACCGCACCCTCGCGGGGCGTTTTCGCGCGGCGCGATTCCCCGCCGGTACGGGACTCGTGAAAGCGGTGAAAGTTTCGGATTTGTCGACAGTTTCGTGACTGTCGGGCAGTGATCGGATGGGTCGCGGCGCCGCCTTTTCGGTCAGCGTCTCGAGGCGGCGAGACCGGTCGAGCCGAAGCCGTTCGCGCCTCGCGCGGTGTCGTCGAGAGTCACCACCTCCTCGGTCACCACCCGTAGCACCGGGGCGACCACGAGCTGGGCGATCCGCGCGCCGCGCTCGACCCTGAACGGGGCGTCGCCGTGGTTGATCAGCACCACCTGCACCTCGCCGCGGTAGTCGGCGTCGATCGTGCCCGGCGCGTTCAGCACGGTGACGCCGTGGCGGGCGGCGAGGCCGGAGCGCGGGCGCACCTGCCCCTCGGTGCCGGGGGGCAGCGCGATCGCGAGGCCGGTCGGCACTTGCGCCCGCTTGCCGGGGGCGATCTCGATCGGGGCGTCGGCCGGCACGGCGGCGAGGAGATCGAGCCCGGCCGCCGCCTCGCTCTGATAGGCCGGCAGCGGCAAACCCTCGCCGTGCGGTAGGCGGAGAATGCGGAGGGGGGCAGGGCTCATGGCGTGTCCTTCAGGGCGTCGGCGATGCGGCGGACGAGGGCGTGGGCGACCTCCTCCTTCGACTGGCTCGGCCAGGAGTCGACGCCCTCGGCGGTGACGACGTGCACGGTGTTGGCGTCGCCGCCCATGATGCCGGTCGCCGCCGACACGTCGTTGGCGACGATCCAATCGCAGCCTTTTCGGGCGAGCTTGTCGCGGGCGTTGTCGATCACGTTCTCGGTCTCGGCGGCGAAGCCGACCACGAGCCGCGGCCGCTTGCTCTCGCGCTTCGCGGTGGTCGCCAGAATGTCCGGGTTCTCGACGAAGGCGAGCTGCGGCGTGCCGCCAAAACCTTTCTTCATCTTCTGCCGGCCCGGCTCGGCGACCCGCCAGTCGGCGACCGCCGCGGCGAACACCGCGGCATCGACCGGCAGCGCCGCCTCGACCGCCGCCAGCATGTCTTTCGCAGACTGCACCTTCACCACCCGCACGCCGGGCGGGTCGGCGATCGTCACCGGGCCGGAGATCAGCGTCACCGCCGCACCGAGCTCGGCCGCCGCCTTGGCGATCGCATGCCCCTGCTTGCCGGACGAGCGGTTGGCGATGTAGCGCACCGGGTCGATCGGCTCGTGGGTCGGGCCGGAGGTGACCAAGAGCCGCTTGCCCGAGAGCGGCTTCGGCTGTCCGGTGCGCGGCTCGAGCAGCGCCTCCACCGCGGCGACGATCTCCAGCGGCTCGGCCATGCGGCCGACCCCGGCCTCGCCCGCTTCCGCCATCTCGCCGGCGTTCGGCCCGACCATCGCGATGCCGTCGGCATGGAGCTGGGCGGCGTTGCGCTGCGTCGCGACGTGGCTCCACATTTTTGCGTTCATTGCCGGGGCGATCAGCACCGGGGCGGTGGTCGCGAGCAGCGCGGTGGTGGCGAGGTCGTCGGCGTGGCCGCCCGCCATCTTGGCCATGAGATCCGCGGTCGCCGGCGCCACCACCACGATGTCGGCCTCGCGGGCGAGGCGGATGTGGCCGATGTCGAACTCGGTCTTGGAGTCGAACAAATCCGTGTGGGCGCGCTCGCCGGCCAGCGCCCCGGCCGACAGCGGCGTGACGAACTCCTGCGCCGCACGGGTCATCACCACCCGCACGCGGGCGCCGCGCTCCTTCAGCCGGCGGATCAGGTCGAGCGATTTGTAGGCCGCGATGCCGCCGCCGATGATCAGGAGAACGCGGGTGGAGGAGAGGGTCATGGGGCGCTCGAAACTGTCCACGGGTCGATGATCTCGACGCCGGCACCGGTGGACGCCGGGTTCATCAGCTCGGACACCACGTTGGTGTCGAGGACGATCACGGGTCGTCGGGCCAGTCGTCGAAGCGAGGCGGCTCCCGGACGCTCTCGGTCCGCTCCGAGATCTCGATGTCGATGCCACCGATCGGATCGACGATCGCCGCGATCGCCTCGGCGACGTTGAGCGCGGCGACGTCCGGCTCGGCGGCAGGCTGCCCCGGCAGCGTCTCGGCGAGGATGTGCCGCGCCTCCTCCTCCATCGACCGGCCGTTGCGGGCGGCCTGCAGGCGCAGGCGCTGCGCGAGGTCGTCGTCCAGCTCGTGGATGGTGAGGATCGCCATGCCCGCGATATAGCATCGATTACCGGGCGATCAATTCAGGCATCGGTGAGACCTCACCCCAACAGGTGCAGCAGCAGGAGAAAGGCGATCACCCACAGCGCGACGGTGGTGCCGCGGTTTTTCCGGGCCTCCGCCTCGGCGATGCCGGCGACGGTGTCGGGGGCGAGCAGAATGCCGTCGCGGGTGGCGAGGTCGATCTGGTCGGTGAGCCGCGAGGCGCGGGCGAGCAGGCCGGGCACCGCGCCGATGAAGCGGCCGACCTCGCCGACCCCCTCGACCGCCCCCTCGACCCGGCCGACCGGCCCGAGATTGCGCTCGAGCCAGGCCCGCACCACCGGCTCGGCGGTGTGCCACATGTCGAGCGAGGGATCGAGCATGCGGCCGACCCCCTCGACCACCACCATGGTCTTTTGCAGAAGCAGCAATTCGGGCCGCGTGCGCATGTCGTAGAGCGACGTCACCTCGAACAGCAGCGTCAGGAGCTTGGCCATCGAGATGTCGGCGGCGGTGCGGTTGTGGATCGGCTCGCCGATCGCCCGGATCGCCTGCATGAAGCTCTCCACCGCATGGTGCGGCGGCACGTAGCCGGCCTCGAAATGCACCTCGGCGACCCGCCGGTAATCCCGCGTGATGAAGCCGAACAGGATTTCCGCGAGGAACCGCCGCTCCTTCTCGGTGAGCCGGCCCATGATGCCGAAATCGACCGCGACGAGGCGCCCCTCGTCGTCGACGAACAGGTTGCCGGGATGCATGTCGGCATGGAAGAAGCCGTCGCGCACCGCGTGGCGCAGAAAGCTCTGAATCACCGTTCGGCCGAGCTTCGGCAGGTCGAGCCCGCGCCGCTCGAGCGTCGCCCGGTCGGACAGCGGCGTGCCGGAGACCCATTCGGTGGTCAGCACGTTGTGGGCGGTCAGCTCCCAGTCGACCGCCGGCACCCGGAAATCCGGGTCGTCCTTCACGTTGTCGGCCATCTCGGAGGCGGCGGCCGCCTCGAGCCGGAGGTCCAGTTCGACCGTGACCGAGCGGGCGAGCGTCGCCACCACCTCGGTCAGCCGCAGGCGGCGCGCTTCCGCCGAATGCTTCTCGGCGAGCCGGGCGAAGAAGAAGAAGGCGCGGATGTCGGCCTTGAGATTGCTCTCGATGCCCGGCCGCAACACCTTCACCGCCACGGTCTTGGTGCCGCTCTCGGTCGCGACCTCGGCGCGGTGCACCTGGGCGATCGAGGCGGCGGCGACCGGCGGCCCGAAGCTCGCGAACAGCGCCTGGACCGGGCGCCCGAGCGCCTTCTCGATCGCCGCCTCCGCCTCCGCCTGCGGGAACGGCGGCATCTTGTCCTGCAGGCTCTCGAGGTCCTGGGCGATCGCCAAACCCACCACATCGGGGCGGGTCGCCAAGAACTGGCCGAGCTTGACGTAGCTCGGCCCGAGCGTCGACAGCGCCGCCGACAGGCGGATCGCGCTCGAATCGCTCCTCGGCCGCTCGATCAGCCGGGCGAGGCGGATGCCGAGCTGGGCGATGCCCGGCAGCGGCGTCGGGTCGACCAGGGCGAAGACGCCCTCGCGGGCGAGCACGAAGCCGGCGCGGGCGAGGCGGATCAGGTGGGAGAGGGGAGGGATCATTCCGAATCCGAAGGGATGACGGGTTGCTGGCGGAGGCGCCGTCCATTCCCCCTCGCCTCGCGGGAGAGGCGGTCCGGGCAGAGCGAAGGCGGTCGAGGAGGCGTGCCGAAACTCAGGAACGAGCGGTTGCCCCCCTCACGCGGCGCGGACCTTCGGTCCTCGCCACCCTCTCCCACGCGGGGAGAGGGACGGTGAGCGGGCGGATCGACCGCGGACCGTCCCACGAAATCCTCATGGCACCCGGTGGCACCCGACCTCCCGTGGAGAGGGCGCCGGCCGTCACAGCCGCCAGCCGGAGTGCAGGGCGACGATGCCGCCGGTCATCATCCGCACGTCGACCCGGCCGAAGCCGGCATTGCGGATCATGCGGGCGAAGGCGTGCGGCTTCGGGAACTTGCGGATCGATTCGACGAGGTACTTGTAGGCCTCGGCGTCGCCCGTCACGACCCGGCCGATCATCGGGATGACGTTGAACGAGTAGAGGTCGTAGAGGGTGTCGAGGCCGGGCACGTCGACGGTGGAGAATTCGAGGCAGAAGAACCGGCTGCCGGGCTTGAGCACGCGATAGGCCTCGGCCAGCGCCGCCTCGATCCGCGGCACGTTGCGGATGCCGAAGGCGATCGTGTAGGCGTCGAAGCTCTTGTCCGGAAAGGGCAGCTTTTCGGCGTTGCCCTCCACGAACTCCACCACGTGGTCGAGCGAGCGGGCGCGCGCCCGTTCGCGGCCCACCTCGAGCATGTCGGCGTTGATGTCGCACACGGTCGCGCGGGTGCCGGCGCCGCCCGCCTCGACCATCCGGAACGAGATGTCGCCGGTGCCGCCGGCGACGTCGAGCAGCGAGAACGGATGGTCGCCCTTGGGCGGGTTGACGAGGTTGACCAGCACGTCCTTCCACAGGCGGTGCATGCCGCCGGACATCAGGTCGTTCATCAGGTCGTAGCGGCGCGCCACCGAATGGAAGACGTCGTCCACCAGCGCCTGCTTCTCCTCGAGCGGAACCGTGCGGAACCCGAAATGCGTTTCACTGGAACTGTCGGTCATGGCAAAGCGTCCTTTTCGGGGCGGACCATAGCGCGCAGCGCGCGAGGGCGCTATCTCTCCGGCACGATGATGCTGCCTCTCCTGCGCAATGCCTGAGCTTCCCGAGGTCGAGACCGTGCGGCGCGGGCTCGCCCCCGCCATGGAGGGCGCGCGGTTCCTCGCCGTCGAGGTCCGCCGGCCCGACCTCCGCCGGCCTTTTCCGAACGATTTCCGCGAGCGAGTCGAGGGGCGGACGCTGGTCGCGCTGCGCCGGCGGGCCAAGTACCTGCTCGGCGACCTCGATTCGGGCGACGTCCTCCTGATGCATCTCGGCATGTCCGGCTCGTTCCGGATCGAGCGCGAGGAGGGCGCCGCGGTGGTGCCGGGGGCCTACTATCACGCGAAAAGCGAGGCGAAGGCCCACGATCACGTGGTGTTCCACATGTCGTCGGGCGCCCGCATCGTCTTCAACGATCCCCGCCGGTTCGGGCTGATGCTGGTGGTCGCCGGCGCCGAGCTTTCCGAGCATCCGCTGATGCGCGAGATCGGCCCGGAGCCGTTGTCGGACGGTTTCGACGCCCGAACGCTCGCGCGCGCCTGCGCCGGCAAGGCGACCAGCCTGAAGGCGGCGCTGCTCGATCAATGCGTGGTCGCTGGGCTCGGCAACATTTACGTGTGCGAGGCGCTGCATCGGGCAGGCATCTCGCCGCGGCGCAGCGCCGCGACGCTGGCGACCAAGGGAGGCGCCCCGACCGCCCGGGCGGCGGCGCTGGTCGAGGCGATCAAGGCCGTGCTCGCCGAGGCGATCGCCGCCGGCGGCTCGTCGCTGCGCGACCACCGGCAGACCGACGGCACGCTCGGCCTCTTTCAGCACCGCTTCCGCGTCTACGACCGCGAGGGCGAGCCATGCGTCACGAGCGGGTGTGCCGGCACCGTGCGGCGGATCGTGCAGGGCGGACGCTCGACCTTTTTCTGTCCGGTGTGCCAGAAATAGCGGACGCGACGCCGTCTTCGGCAAAAGGCCGGCGGCCCGGCGCCGCCCGTCCCGCTCGGCGGGCAGAAACCCTCCCGGTCGAGGAGGGTGACGGAAGCGAGGTTGCGTGACCCCCACCCCTGCCGAGCTGCAAAAGCCCGCCGACGCGCGCCCGCGGCTGACCGACTACGGCGCCGGCTTCACCGCCGCCGTCACCTTCGCCGCGGCCGACATCCTCACCAAGCTGGTGCTCGCCGACGGCGCCGACGTGCTGACGCTCGCGCTGGTGCGCTCGGTGATCGGCATTTTTCTGGTGGCGGTCTGGCTGCGCACCGGCCCGACGCCGGTGCCGCTGGCGACCCGCGAGAAATGGACCGCGGCCCTCGTGGGGCTGCTCTACGCGATCATCATCTATCTGATCTTCCGCGCCATCGAGCTTTTGACTGTGCCGATGGCGATCCTCACTTATTTCAGCTACCCGCTGCTCACCGCCCTGATCGGCGCGCGGCTCGGCATCGAGAAGCTCGGCGTCGGCGCGATCGTGGTGGCGGGGGTGGCGTTCTGCGGGCTCGGCCTGATGATCGGCGCCAATCCCGGCCATCTCGGCCTGCAGGGGGTGGTGTTCGCGCTGCTCGCGAGCCTCGGCCGGGTCGGCGTGCTGCTGGTGAGCCGCGTCGGCCTGATGCGGGCGGACGCGCGCCTGTCGACCTGGTACTCGAACCTCACCACCACGGTGCTGTTCGCGCTCGCCGCGCTGCTGACGCAGAACTGGGTGCCGCCGCAGTCCGGCATCGGCTGGGTGTGGGTGGTGCTGATCGGCATCACCACCACCACGAGCGTCGCCGCGATCTTCGTGTCGACGACGAAGATCGGCCCGTTCCGCACGGCGCTGGCGATGAACCTCGAGCCGCTCTTGGTGACGATCCTCAGCGCGGCGTTTCTCGGCGAGCTCTTTACGCCGCTCCAGGCGGTCGGCGCCGCGGTGATGATCGTGTCGCTGTTCGTGTTTCAGCTGAAACGCTGACGAGGCTCGCCTCGCGAGGCCCGCCTCGGCCCTTCTTTACCTCTCCCCGCTACGCGGGGCGAGGGAGCGCCGGCGTCGTGCCGAGCGGCCTTTTACGTCCGCTCGTCCTCAGAGCCGATCCGAGAAGTTGTTGAGTCTCGGGAATCGGTTGTGATTCCG
>NZ_AKZI01000155.1 GCF_000293785.1 Rhodovulum sp. PH10
ATATCGGCATCGCTTTTCTCCTGGCCTCCGGCAGTTCGCGCCGCAACGCAGCCCGCGTCCGAGTTTCCAAACGGGCTCTCAGAGCGCCGCCTCGAGCGTGTCGATCAGCGGGTTGTCGCAGGCGAAGACGTAGTCGAGCGCAGCGACCACCACGCTCGCCGCGCCGTGCGCGCGCAGAAAGGTGGCGAGGCCGTGCACCTTGTCGGGCGGGCAGTGCAGCGTCAGCATGCCGGACGAGGTCGGCCCGCCGAACGGCGTCTCCACCCCGAACTTTTCGCGCGCCTCGGCGAGCAGCGTCTCGTTGCAGCCGGGGAAGCGGGTGCGGATCTCCTTGAAGGCGCTGGCGCGGTCGAACGCGGCGATGCGGTCGAGCACCAGGCGGGCGATGCCGCGCTCCTCCTCGCCCCAGCGCGCGGTCTTGGAGGCGACGAGGTTCGCCTGCGAGCGCAGGATGATCCCGTCCTCGACGATTTTCAGCGCGTTGGCGGTCAGCGTGGTGCCGGTCGAGGTGATGTCGACGATCAGCTCGGCGGTGCCGGCGGCGGGCGCACCTTCGGTGGCGCCGGCGCTCTCGACGATGCGGTAATCGACGATCCCGTGCCGGGCGAAGAAGCCGCGGGTGAGGTTCACGTACTTGGTCGCGACCCGCATGCGGCGGTCGTGCTCGAGGCGGAAGGCGGTGGCGACGTCGTCGAGATCGGCCATCGAGCGCACGTCGATCCAGGCCTGCGGCACGGCGACTACCACGGTCGCGAAGCCGAAGCCGAGCGGATGCACCAACACCACCTTGGCGTCCGCATCCGGGATGCTCTCGCGGATGAGGTCCTCGCCGGTGATGCCGAAATGCACGCTGCCGGCGGCGAGCTGCTGGGCGATCTCGGAGGCCGAGAGGAACGCCACCTCGATCTCCGGCACGCCGACCACCGCGCCGCGATACTCGCGGGCGCCGCGCGGCTTTGCGAGCTTCAGCCCGGAGCGGGCGAAATAGGTTTCCGCGTTCTCCTGCAGGCGGCCCTTGGCGGGGACCGCGATCACGAAGGCACTCATCGCACGGTCTCCAGGGCCGAGAGGCGGTCGATCCAGGCGGCGAAGCCGACGGCGGGCATCGGCGCGGCGTGGCCGAGGCGGGCAAAGAGGCCGTCGTAGCGGCCGCCGGCGACCAGCTGGCCCTCCACGGTGCCGCCCGGATCGTGCAGCTCGAACACGAAGCCGGTGTAGTAGTCGAGGCCGCGGCCGAACGCGGTGGCGAAGGCAATCGACGACACGTCGATGCCGGCCGCGGCGATCAGCGCGGTGCGGCGGGAGAAGGTTTCGAGCGCGGCCGAGAGGTCGATGCCGGTCTCCTTGGCGAGCGCGCCGACCGCGTCGGCGGCGCTGTCGGGATCGCCGGCGATCGCGAAGAACTCGTCGACCACCGCGCGGGTCTTGCGGGGCAAAGCGGCGCTGGCGCCGAGTTCTGCCTGCTCGAGGAACCGTCCAGCGATCTCCGCCACCGAGCGGCCGCCGACCGTGCTGATGCCGGCGATCGACAAAAGATCGGTCACCAGCGCGTGCGCCGCCTGCGGGTCCGAATTGGCGAGCGCCGCCAGCACGCCCTGATATTCCGGCCTGCCGCTGTCCGCCGGAACGGCGAGCCGATCGAGGTCGTGGGCGAGCACGGACTTGCGGCTGAAGTCTTTGGCGAGCCGGCGGCGCCACACGGGAGCGAGGTCGAGCGCGTCGAGCAGCGCGGCAAAGAGGCCGACGTCACCCATCCGGATGGCGGGGGCGGCGAGGCCGTAATGCGCGGTGGTGGCGAGCGCGAGCGACAGCGCCTCGGCGTCGGCCTCCGCCGTATCGGCGCGGCCGTACGATTCGATGCCGGCCTGCAAAAACTCGCCCGATGCATCGGTGCGCTGGCGAAACACCGGCCCGAGATAGCTGAAGGCGGCCGGTTCGCCGGCAGCGGACGAGGCGAGATAGTCGAGCGCGACCGGGATCGTCAGGTCGGGCCGGAGGCACAGGTCGCCGTTGCCGGTGCCGCCGCCGTCCGCGACCAGAAACATGCGCCGCCTGATGTCCTCGCCCGACAGCGCCAGGAACGGTTCTGCCCGCTGCAGGATCGCCGGCTCGACCCGCCGGTAACCGGCCGCCGCATAGGAGGCGACCAGCGTCTCCGCCCGGCCGTCCGTGTGGGTCGTCGCAACGTTCATCCCTCGTGCCCCCGTTCGTCTCGGGCGCCGTTTAGCACGACTTTGGCGATGTTTCGACGTCCTCTGGCGAAAGGCTCGGCGCCGCGGCGGGACGGGTGCTCACGGTGACTGCGTTCTCGAGTTGCATGTTTATAGGGCGGCAATTACAGGACGTGTCACAGTCGTCGCCAAGTCGTGAACGCCGTCGCACGATTTCAACGGAACGGTCATCATCCAGGCGTGCGCCGCAGCATCTTCACGATGCTGTCGCGTTGCGCGAAATGCTTCACGACATCTCGATTCCGCAGCACTCCCGATTGCGGGTGGCCGCCGCCGACCCTACTCCTATTGCGACGCAGCACGTTCGGACCCCCGCTCGTTCTCCCGATCGTCTGCCGAAATCCCGGTCGCGCCGCCCCTCGGCCCGGCCCAAGAAGGATCGACGTGCCCATGATCTACAAGACCCTCCAGGTGGAGGTGGTCGGCCGGGTGGTGCTGATCCGCCTGAACCGGCCGGAAGCCCTGAATGCCCTCAATGCCGCCATGGCCGAAGAGCTCGCCCGCGTGGTCGCGCGGTTCGAGCCGGACGAGGGCGTCGGCTGCTTCGTGCTGACCGGCTCCGACAAGGCGTTCGCCGCCGGCGCCGACATCAAGGAGATGGCGCCGCGGACGTTCATCGAGAATCTTTCCGAGGACTACATGGCGAGCTGGGATTCCGCGGCGCGGTTGCGCAAGCCGGTGATCGCCGCGGTCGCCGGCTTCGCGCTCGGCGGCGGCTGCGAGCTCGCCATGCAGTGCGACTTCATCATCGCCGCGGATAACGCGAAATTCGGCCAGCCGGAGATCAAGCTCGGGGTGATTCCGGGGCTCGGCGCCACCCAGCGGCTCACCCGGGCGGTCGGCAAGGCCAAGGCGATGGAGCTGATTCTGTCGGGCCGAATGATGGGCGCCGAGGAGGCCGAGCGCGCCGGGCTGGTCGCCCGCGTGGTGCCGCTGGCAAAACTGGTCGAGGAGGCGATGAAGACCGCCCAGGCGATCGCCGGCATGCCCACCGCCGCCTTGATGTCGGCCAAGGAGACGGTCGGCCGCGCCTTCGAGACGCCGCTCGCCGAGGGCTTGCGGTTCGAGCGCCGGGTGTTCCAGGCGCTGTTCGGCACGCCCGACCAGCGCGAGGGGATGTCCGCCTTCATGGAGAAGCGCACCGCCCGGTTCCACGAGAGCAAGGCGGCGGAGTAGGGCGCCGGCTCGCCGGCTTTCGGGGGCCGGGGAGGTACGTGAGGCCGACGCGGGCGGTCTCACGGTCCCGGTTCACGCCGCCGGCGTCGCGCCGGGCGTCTCGTGGCCGGCGGTCAGGCGGCGGGCGAGAAGGTGCAGCTTTGCGTCGTGGCAGCCCTGCGCCTCGATCTCGCGCACGGTCGACAGCACGTAGTCCCGATTCGGTCCCGACTGCCCGTGCCCCTGGCGCACCAGCCTCACCTGCGCATCGAGGTCGAGCCGGCCGGCATATTGCGGGTGGCTGCGGTCGACCGCATAGACCAGCGCCCGCACCCGCCGCTCGCCCGCTCCCGCGCCGCGCTCGAGGGTCGGATCGTCGAGCAGCGTCACCGGCCGTAAAAGCTCCAGATAGACGTTGGTGGTCTGCTCGCGCTCGCGCAGATAGGCGAGCGTGTCGGCGCGCCGCGTCTTGTCGACCCGGAAGGCGATGCCCCGGCAGGTGCCGCCGCGGTCGAGCCCGAGCACCAGGCCCGGCTGCTCCGGCGTGCCGCGATGGACGAAGGAGTAGACGCACAGCGCCCGGTGCAGGCCGACCAGGCGGGCCGGCACCCGCTCCTCGAAGGCGAAGCCCGGGCGCCACATCAGCGAGCCGTAGCCGAAGACCCAGAGATCCTCGTCGGCGCGGTCGATCTCGCGGCGGGTGTCGAAAATCACGGGAGCCCCGGCTGTGGATTGCGCGGGGTTTTTCGGTGCATCCCGCATGCCGGCCGCCGGGCTTGACACCGGACGGCCACAAGGCTCGCCTAAGAGCCCGTTTGAACACTCCGACGGGGCTGCGCCGGAGCCGATTTCGCCGAACCGGCAGGAGCCGATCGAGGCGCGTACCAGGGAGTACGTGCGAGATCGGCGACGAACCGGGCGGCCGAAAGCGGCCCGGCC
>NZ_AKZI01000156.1 GCF_000293785.1 Rhodovulum sp. PH10
TCCGGGCAGCGACCGGCGCGCTGTCGCGGGCGCGCGGCCGCGACACCGTGCGCACCGGCCGGCGAGCCTCCGGACGGGCATGGGTCCTCGGCCGCGCCCGCACGGCCGGCCGGGCCGAGCGCGGCGCCGTCTCGCTGCGCACGATGCGTCCCGATTCCGGCGCCACCGCGAGCCGCGACGAGGTGGCGGCGGCGACCGCCTTGCGCGGGTCGCGCCTCGGCATCGGCACCCCGGACGACCGCGACGCGGCGCTCTCCACTTCCGGCTCCACGGGCGGCACCGGCGCCGTGGTGGCGTCGTCGGCGAGCGGCAGGTCGAGCGTCGGCGGATCCTCGGTCGAGAGATCGGCCGCCGGCGGCGTGCCGAGCGACCGCTCGGTCTTTTGCGCGAGCGCCGCCACCGCGGTGCCGGCGCCCCGCCGCACCGGGCCGGTGGCGGCCCTGCGGCGCTCCGGCAAGAGCAGCGGGGTCTCGGGCACCACCGCGCGAACGAGATCGCCGAGCGGATCGGCCGAGGGCGGCCGCGTCGTCACCGCCGGTGCGCCCGCCTCGTCGAGCGCGACCAGCGGCAGCCGCGGCGCCTCGTCGTCCGCGGCCGCGCCGGGAAACGCCGGGTCGGCCGTGCCGTCCGCGCGGCTCTCCGGCGACACCGCCGCGATGGCGGTGGTCGCGGTGGTGGCCGCCTCGGCCGGCAGGTCGACCGGCAGCGTCGGATCGATCGCCGCCGAGGCGAGCACGATCGCCCGGTCCACCTGCGACATCGGCACCTGCGAGAGCTGAACCAGCGTGCGGCCGACCATCGGCACCTCGCCGATCCGCGTCACCGCCTCCGGCGCGCCGACCAGCCCGCGCCCGGCGATCGCCACGCCGAGCAGCACCGCCAAGACCGCGACCATCATCAGCCGGAACGTGGGAAGCATCGATCGCCCTGCCCTGCCGCGCGGAACGCGCGGCGCTGCGCCTCGTGGTGCCCTGGGGTTGTGCCCGATGCACCGATTCGCTCCAGGCTAACAGACTCCGCCCCGCCGGTGAATCGGCCGCCGCTCGCGGGCCTCCACGGATGCCCGGCGCCCCACACCGGAACGGGCGAGGCGGAGCGAGGCCGGTACCGGAGTCCGCGATCGCGGCGTGCGAGCGGCGCGCCGATGCCGGGCCGGGACGGGGAGAATCGGCCCGCTCCGATTGTCTGCGCTGCGTCGCGCTGATACGGTCCGCCGCACTCCCGGACCGGCTCGCCCGTGCGCGGCGAAGAACGCCCGGCGGGGCCCGTAGCTCAATGGTCAGAGCCGGCGGCTCATAACCGCTTGGTTGCAGGTTCGAGTCCTGCCGGGCCCACCACCCGCCATTTCCTCCGCTCCCCTCGCCTCCTCCCGTCCCTCCCCTGCCGCCGGCATTCGCGGCTGACGGAACGCTGACGGCGGCGGTCAGCGGCGGATCAGCGCGCGCCGGCGAAGGTGCGGGCGATCCTCATCAGGAAGGCGATCATGACCCGTGCCGCCGACATCGGCCCCCGGTCCTGCGGACCGCTGCGCCGCGACCTTGCGAACGCCCTCGACACGCGAGGCGCGCCCGCGCGCAAAACCACGCCGCCCGCCCGCGACCCCATTCCTGCCGCGTCCGGCTCCGGGGAGGCGCGGCGATGACGTCGGCGACCTTTTTCCGCCCCCGCGGTGACGACCGCCGCGTCGCATCCCGACCCGCGGCGCGATCGGCATCCCGACCGGCGGCCCCGCAGCCCGCTCCCGAGATCGCCGTGTGGGATCGCGCGGTCCGCGCCTTTCACTGGCTCTTGGTGGCGACCGTCGGCGTCGCGCTGGTCACCGGGCTGTGGGCGCCGCCGTCGTGGCACGACGTTCATCTGTGGAGCGGGATCGCCGCCGCCGTCCTGGTCGGCTGCCGCCTGGTGTGGGGCTTGCTCGGGCCGACCTATGCGCGGTTCTCGAGCTTTCGGCCGAGCGTTTCGCGCGCGCTCGCGCATCTGGACGCGATCCGCCGCAATCGCGAGCCGCGCCATATCGGCCACAACCCGCTCGGCGCCCTGATGATCGTCGCGCTGATCGGGGCGGTCACGGTCCTCACGGTGACCGGCCTCCTGGTGCTCGGCGGCGTGTCGAAGGAAGGGCCGCTCGCCGCCTTCACGTCGTTCCGCACCGGCGCGACGGCCCTCACCGCCCATGCCTATGTCGCCTACGCTCTCGCCGGGCTGGTGATCCTCCACGTCCTCGGGGCGCTGCACGACGGCCCGGTGATGCTGCGCGCGATGATCACCGGCACCAAGCCGGCCGGCACCGATGCGATCACGGCGCCGGAGAAGCCCGCCCGCCCGCACCCGGCGGTGCGGACGATCGCCGTCGCGGTCGCCGTCGCGGTGGTCGGCACCGCGGTCTTGTCGGCCAAGCCGGTTCCGGGCATCCCGACCGCGCCGCTCGATCCGCTCTACGCCAAGGAGTGCGGGGCCTGCCATACGCCGCACCATCCGAGCGTCGCGCCGGCCCGCACCTGGGCGGCGATCGTCGCCGGCCTCGACGATCATTTCGGCGACGATGCGAGCCTGTCCGCCGCCGACACGCGCCGCATCGCCGACTGGCTCGCCGCCAACAGCGCGGAAAAATTCGACACCGCCGCGGCGAACCTGATGCGCACCCCCTCCGACACCGACCCGCTCCGCATCACCGCGACGCCCGGCTGGCGCCGCCTGCATGCGGACGTGCCGGACGCGGTGTTCGCCCGCCGCACGGTCGGCGGCCGGCTCGCCTGCTCGGCCTGCCACGCCGACGCCGACAGCGGGCGGTTCGCCGCTCGCCAGATTTCCATCCCAAACCCTTCTCCGGAGACGAAAAGACCATGATGCGAGCTTCATCGATCGTTTGCGCCATCGGCCTCGCGGCCGTGTCGCTCGGCACGGCCGTGGCCGAGCCGAGCGCCGCCCAGAAGGGCGTGCTGGACGGCTACGTCACGACGGCCCGGCAAGAGGCGGGTTTCTCCGGACCGAGCGCCGAGCGCGGCCGGAAATTCTTCTTCGCCGAGCATGCCGGCGGCAAGGCCGACAGCCCGGCCTGCACCTCGTGTCACGGCAAGGATTTGACCAAGCCCGGCGAGACGCGCGCCGGCAAGGCGATCGAGCCGATGGCGGCGTCGGTGACAGCGACCCGTTACACCGACCCGGCGAACGTCGAGAAGTGGTTCAGGCGCAATTGCCGCGACGTTCTCGGGCGCGAATGCACGGCGGCCGAGAAGGCCGACGCGCTCGCCTTCCTGCTCGGGCTGTGAGGGGGCCGCCGATGACCGCGAAAACGATCCTCGCCACCGGTGCTGCGCTCGCCTGCGCCCTGCTGGTCGCCGCCCCGCTGCGCGCCGACGAGGGGCTGCAGATCCCGCCGGTCGGCAACGCCGCCGTGAAGACGGAATGCGGCGCCTGCCATATCGCCTATCCGCCCGGCCTGCTGCCGGCCCGCTCGTGGTCGGCGATCGTGAAGGGGCTGTCCGATCACTTCGGCGACAATGCCGAGCTCGACGCGGCGCTGGCCCGGCAGATCGAGGATTATCTGGTGGCGAACGCCGCCGAATCCGGCTGGGAGACCCGCCGCATGCTGCGCCGGCTCGACGCCGGGAAAACCCCGCTGCGCATCACCGAGATGCCGTGGTGGACCCGCAAGCACGAGCGCAAGGACCGCGTCGCGCCGGAAACGCTCGCCCGCAAGAAGGCGAAGTTCAAGGGCGACTGCAAGGCCTGCCACCAGGACGCCGAGCGTGGCCTGTTCGAGGAGGAGGAGGACGAGCACGCCGGACGGTTCGGCCGCTTCGGGTCCGACGGACGCGGCCACCGGCACTGAGAGCCCGCGCGGAGAGAGAAAAAATCCCGGCGGCCGGGTCGAGGCTCGCCGCCGGGCTTGGGCGTCGGGCTTCGTGCGTCGGGCTGCGGGCGCGGCTCGGAGACCTTTTGCCTCATCCCGGATCGACCGCACTTGATCTCGGCCCCGCCGGGTCCGACGCTGTCGTCACGCGCCGCCGCGACAGAACCGGTTCCGTCACGACGTGACGCGAGGCGTACCAAGATGTCTCGGCCGAACCCGGCGGACGATCGACCCAGAAAAAGCCTGTTCGGGCGCTACTGGGCCGCCGCGTCCCGCTTCTGGACGGGCCGGGCCGCGCGGGTGAGCTGGCCGCTCACCATCGGGCTCGTGCTCGTCGTGCTCGCGCAGATCGGCGTCCAGTACCGGCTCAACTACTGGAACCGCGATTTTTTCGACGCGCTCGAGCGGCGCGATGCGGCCGCCTTATGGGCGCAGGTGGAGCTGTTCGTGCCGCTCGCGGTGCTGGCCGTCGGGCTCGCGGTCGCCTCGGTGTGGGCGCGCATGACCACCCAGCGCAAATGGCGCGAATGGCTGACCCGCCACCTGCTCGCCGCCTGGATCGACCAGCGCCGCTATCAGCGCCTCGACGCGGTCGACGGCGACCACCAGAACGCCGAGTACCGCATCTCGTTCGACGCTCGCATCGCCACCGACGCGCCGGTCGACATGGCGAACGGGCTGCTCAACGCCGCGGTCACCGCGCTGGTGTTTCTCAACGTGCTGTGGACGGTCGGCGGCGACTTCCGGCTGAGAATCGGCGGCCACGAGATGGTGATCCACGCCTATCTGGTGGTCGCGGTGATCGCCTACACGATGGTGTTCACCTCGGCGATGGCGTTCGTCGGGCGCAATCTCACCTCGGTGATCCAGGCGGAGAATCAGGCCGAGGCGGAGCTGCGCGCCGTCACCAACGAGATCCGCGAGCTCGGCGAGAGCAGCCCGCCGGCGACCGCCGGTGCCGTCGACGTGCGCGGCGTGCAGGCGGCATTCGCCCAGGTGCTGAGACGCTGGCGTCAGCTGTGCTGGCAGCTGATGGGCACCACGATGGTGTCGCAGACCGACGTGCTGCTCGCCTCGGTGTGCGCCTGGATGCTGTGCGCCCCGAAATTCCTGGCGGGCGAGATGACGCTCGGCGAGCTGACCCAGGCGTCGGCCGCGTTCGTCTCGGTGCAGGTCGCCTTCAACTGGTTCGTCGACAATTACCAGCGGCTCGCCGAGTGGCGCTCGTCGGTCAACCGCGTCGCCACGCTCCTGCAGGCGCTCGACCGCGCCGACGGTCTTCCGCGGCCCGCCTCCGCCCCGCAGCCGGAGCGGGAGCACGAGCACGCGGTGGTCTGACGGCGTGGAAGAGAGGCGTGGCGAGAACGGAAGACCGCGCGAAAGCGCGGCCTCCCGCAGTATCGGATGTCAGCTCACGGCCACCAGAGGCGGCGACACGGCGCGAGGCCCCGCCGCCTGCGCGCGGATCAGATCGGCGTACCAGTGATACGACGCCTTCGGCGTGCGCTTGCCGGTCGCGTAATCGACGTGAACGATGCCGAAGCGCTGGCTGTAGCCCGAGCCCCATTCGAAGTTGTCGAGCAAGGACCAGATGAAATAGCCGCGCACGTCGGCGCCGGCCGCCCGCGCCTCGCCGAGGGCGCCGATATAGGCCTTCAGATAATCGATCCGCGAGGGGTCGTGCACCTCGCCCTTCGCATCGACCACGTCGGGATTGGCGGTGCCGTTCTCCAGCACATAGACCGGCAGCCGGTAGCGGTCCGACAGGAAGACCAGCGTGTCGCGGAACGCGTCCGGCTCGATCGGCCAGCCCATCGCGGTGCGCCGCACGCTCTCCGGTGCCGGCCCCCAGGCGACGCCGAGCGGATTGCCGTCGCCCGCCTTCATGTAGTGCGGCGAATAGTGGTTGAGGCCGAACCAGTCGATCGGCCGGCAGATTTTTGCGAGGTCGCCCGCCTGTGCCCAGGGCAGGATCAGATCGGCGATCAGCGACGGATAGACGCCGAGAATCTGCGGGTCGGCGAAGGCGCCGTTCCAGTAGGCGTCGAACAGCGCGGCCGCCTTCACGTCCTCCGGCGCCGGGGTCGCCGGGCGGCACGGCTGGATGTTGTGGACGATGCCGAGCGAGGCGTCCTTCACATTGGCGCGCAACACGTCGATCGCCAGGCCGTGACCGAGATTGACGTGATGAATCGCCCGGTGAAACAGGTCGCGGTCGACGATGCCGGGCGCCTGCCCGCCCATCACGAAGCCGAACAGCGTGAACACCGACGACTCGTTGAAGGTGGCGAAGCGCTTCACCCGGTCGCCGTAGCGCCGCGCGATCAGGGCTGCATAATCGGCGAACCAGAAGGCGGTGTCGCGGCTCGCCCAGCCGCCGAGATCGCCGAGCGCTTGCGGCAGATCCCAGTGATAGAGGCACAGCCACGGCTCGATGCCGGCCGCGAGCAGTTCGTCGATCAGCCGGTCGTAGAAGGCGAGGCCCGGCTCGTTGGCGGCGCCGCGCCCCTTCGGCAGCACCCGCGGCCACGACACCGAGAAGCGGTAGGCGCCGACGCCGAGCGCCTTCATCAGCGCCACGTCCTCGCGGTAGCGGTGATAGTGATCGCAGGCGACGTCACCGGTGTCGTTGTCGGTGATACGACCGGGCTGGCGGCAATAGGCGTCCCAGATGCTCGGCCCCTTGCCGTCCTCGGCGGCGGCGCCTTCGATCTGATAGCTCGAGGTGGACACGCCCCACACGAACGGGGCGTTGGAGGCGGCCGCGACCGTCGCAGGCGCGCGCGTGCTCATGATCGACCTTCCTTCGCAGTCTGCCCGCGCAGGCACGGCCTTCGCAGGCGTTACATACGGACGGTATGCTCGCCGCATTTCCGATGTGTTGATGCCGGTCAAGCCGCCCGCGTCTTCGCGGCACGGCACGTCGCCTCGCATCCGTCTCGTCGCATCCGTCTCGTCGCATCGGCCGCGGAGCAGTGCGCCCGGATTACGGAACTCATCGGAGTTTCGCACGCTCATGGATCGGCAGACACTGAGCGTGCGGACCGCCGCTCCGGCGCGGGACTGACGCCTCTCCTCGCCCGCCCCCTCCATCGCCGATCGCGTGACGGCCCGGCGTCGAGGCGGTCATGTGCAACACGGCGAAAATCGTCTTCATCGGGGCCGGCAGCGCGTCGTTCGGCCTCACTCTGTTTCGCGACATGTTCTTCGCGGAAAATTTGCGCGGGTCGACCGTCGTGCTGGTCGACACCGATCCGGTCGCGCTCGCGCGAATGGCGGCGCTCGGGCGGCTGCTCGCCGCGAAGGCCGGCGTCGACGTCACCATCGAGACGACCACCGATCGTCGCGCCGCGCTGCCCGGCGCGACCCACGTCCTCAACGCCACCGCGATCGACCGGATGCGGCTGTGGCGGCACGACTACGAGATCCCGAAGAAGCACGGCATCCGCCAAACGCTCGGCGAGAACGGCGGCCCGGGCGGCCTGTTCTTCACGATGCGCACGCTGCCGATGGTGTTCGACTTCGTGCACGACGTCGAGGAGCTTTGCCCGGACGCGCTGTTCGTCAACTTCTCCAATCCCGAGAGCCGCATCGTGATGGCGCTCGGCAAGTACGCGAAGGTGCGGGTGGTCGGCCTGTGCGAGGGCATCTTCGGCGCCCGCAGCCAGGTCGCCCACATCCTCGAGCGGCCGGAGGCGACGATCGACGTCTGGGGCGCCGGGCTCAATCACTTCCAGTGGCTCCTCGACATCCGCGACCACGCGACCGGCGCCGATCTCTACCCGTTGTTGCGTGAAAAAGAGGCGACCCACGACCCTGCCTTCATCCCGCTCGACCGCACGCTGTTCCGCGCCTTCGGCCTGTGGCCGACCTGCGGCGACAGCCACACCGGCGAGTTTCTCGCCTATGGCTGGGAGGCCGACGGCGGCGAGGACGTCGGCTACGATTTTGCCGGCGACGCCAGGATGCGGGAGGAGTTTCGGGCGCAGGTCGACGGGGTGCTGGCCGGCACCGGCGAAATGCCCGACTGGTGGACCATGCCGTCCGGCGAGCGCGGTGCCGCGGTGATCGCCGCGACGCTGCACAACGAGCGGCGGGTGATCGAGTCGGGCGTCGTCTACAATCGCGGCGCCGTGCCGAACCTGCCGGCCGATCTCGCGGTCGAGGTGCCGATCGTCGCCGATGCCGCCGGCATTCACCCGGTGTCGCTCGGGCCCTTGCCCGATCCGATCGCCAAGCTGCTCGCGGTGCAGGCGAGCGTGCAGCAGCTGGCGGTCGAGGCCGCAGTGCACGCCTCCAAGGAGCTCGCGCTCGAGGCCTTGCTGATCGATCCGGTGGTCGCCTCCACCGCCGCCGCCAAGGCCGTGCTCGACGAGCTGTGGGAGATCGACCGGCCCTATATCCGCGCCTGTGTCTGAGAGCCCGTTTGAAAACTCCGACGGGGCTGCGCCGGAGCCGCTTTCGCCGATCCGGCAGGAGCCGATCGA
>NZ_AKZI01000157.1 GCF_000293785.1 Rhodovulum sp. PH10
GCAGTTCGCGCCGCAACGCAGCCCTCGTCCGAGTTTCCAAACGGTCTCTGAACTCCCGATGAAGTCCATAGGCGAACACCGAATGCAGCAGCCGCTGATAAACCCGCTGGTCGACGTACCAGAAGGCGAACACCCCGAAGCTGCCGAACAGCAGCACGAGCTGGACGACGTAGAGAAGCTGGCTGCGCTGGTCGCTGTCACCCTCGGCGGCATGGATGGTGATCAGCGCCGTCGCCGCCAGCACGGCGGCGCTCCAGGCCGACGAGACGGCGCGGAGCTGCCCCTGCGCCCTGTCGAAATCGCTCTCGAACAGACGCAGATGCGCGTAGGCGGCCAACTCGTCCTTGTCGGGCGGGGTATCGGCCATGCTGGTCCCGCAGGGTGAACGTGTTAGGGTCGTTCAACACGAATCCACAGCTTACGGTAGCATGGTGATTTATCTCGCCGGTCCCGACGTTTTTCATCCCGACGCCGCCGAGATCGGGCGGCGCAAGGTCGCGATGTGCGCCGCCGCGGGTTTGACCGGCCTGTTCCCGCTCGACAACGAGCCCGGGAACGAGAACGAGCCGCCGCCCCGCTCGATCGACATTTTTCGCGACAACACCGCCCTGATGGACCGGGCGAAGGCGATCATCGCAAATCTGACGCCGTTTCGCGGACCGAGCGCGGACCCCGGCACGGTCTACGAGCTGGGCTTCATGGCCGGCCGTGGAAAACTGTGCCTCGGCTACTCGAACGACCCCCGGCCCTATATCGACCGGGTGGCGGAGGACGGGCTGCGGGTCGAAAACTTCGGCCTCGCCGACAATCTGATGATCGTGCACGCGCTGGAGGCGTTCGGTGCGCCGATCGTGGTGCCGCGCGTTCCGCCGGCGGATATTTGGCACGACCTCGGTGCGTTCGCGCAGTGCGTCGCCATTGCCCGCGACCTCCTCGCCGAGAGCACGGCAAGAACACGTTCGGTAGCCGGCGTATGAGGAGCGGCGGCCTTCCGCCTACCCCGCGAGATCGGCCACCACGGAGTCGAGCACCGGAAACCCGGCGGCGGTGACGCGCAAACGGCCGGCGGCCGTGGTGGCGACGAAGCCGAGGGCGGCCAATTCGGAGACGCGGACCGGGTCGAGCGGCCGCCCGGCGATCCGCTCGAAGCGCTTCGGGTCGATGCCCTCGGCGAGCCGCAAGCCCATCAGCAGGAACTCGTCGGCCTGCTCGGGGCGGGTCACGGTCTCGTCGACCACGAGACCGTGACCGGTTTCCTCGACCATCGCGAGCCACGCCTCGGGCGATTTTTCCGTCGCGGTGGCGATCCGCCGGTCGCCGATGTCGAGTCGGCCATGGGCACCGGCACCGAAGCCGGCATATTCGCCGTAGCGCCAGTAAACGAGATTGTGGCGGCACTCGGCGCCGGGCTTTGCGTGGTTCGACACCTCGTAGGCCGGCAACCCGGCCTCGCGGCAAATGTCCTGCGTCACGTCGAACAGATGGCGGGCGGCGATCTCGCCGGGGATTTGCAGCTTGCCGGCCTCTTCCAGCAGATAGAACGGCGTGTCGGGCTCGATGGTGAGCTGGTAGAGCGACAAATGCTCGGCCGCCTCGCCGATCGCCCGCGACAGCTCGACCGTCCAGGCGGCGACGCTCTGCCCCGGCCGGGCATAGATCAGGTCGAACGAGTAGCGATCGAAGATTTTCCGCGCGGTCGCGATCGCGGCGAGGGCTTCGTCCGCCGTGTGCCGGCGGCCCAGCGCCACGAGCGACTCGTCGTCGAGCGCCTGTACGCCGAGCGACACGCGATTGACGCCAGCGGTGCGGTAACCGCGGAAACGATCCGCCTCGACGCTGGTCGGGTTGGCCTCGAGCGAGATCTCGACGTCGGACGCGACCGTCCAGTGGCGCGCCACGGTGTCGAGCAGCCCTGCCACCGTCGCCGGCGTCATCAACGAGGGCGTGCCGCCGCCGAAGAAGACGGTCGACACGGTGCGCGGCCCGATCCGCGCGGCGGTCGTCTCGATCTCGCGCCGGTAGGCGGCGAGGAACCGCGCCTCGTCGATGCCGCCCATCCGGACATGGCTGTTGAAGTCGCAATAGGGGCACTTCGACAGGCAGAACGGCCAGTGGAAATAGACCGCGAACGGCCGCGCCTCGTCCGCTTCCGATGGCTTTGCCGGAAGGGTCGCGGCCTCAGCCAAGGCAAGCCTCCGCCAGCTTCACGAAGGCCCGCGCCCGGTGCGACAAGCCCTTTCCGCGCGGCGGCAGGCCGTGCTTCTCCTCGGCGGGCATCTCGCCAAATGTGCGGTCGTGGCCGTCGGGGAGAAACATCGGGTCGTAGCCGAAGCCGAGATTTCCACGGGGGGGCCACACCAAAATCCCGTCGACCCGCGCGGCGACGTCGAGCCGTTCGCCGTCCGGCCACACGACGCACAGCGCCGAGACGAAGTGCGCGCGCCGCGCCTCCGGCGTCACGGCACCACGCGCGACCATCTTCTCGTGGATGTCGGCCATGGCTCGGGCGAAATCCTTGTCGGGGCCGGCCCAGCGGGCCGAGTGGATGCCGGGCGCGCCGTCGAGCGCCTCGACCACCAGGCCGGAATCATCGGAGAAGGCCGGCAGCCCGGTCGCCTTCGCGGCGGCCGCCGCCTTGATGAAGGCGTTCTCGGCGAAGCTCGTCCCGGTCTCCTCGGGCTCGGGCAGCCCGAGCTCGCCGGCCGAGACCGCCTCGACGCCGTAGGGCGCCAGCAGCTCGCGCATCTCCCGGAGCTTGCCGGGATTGTGGGTGGCGACGACCAGCCGGCCTTCGAGCCGACGGCGGACGGGGGCGGGCGCGCTCACATCACCGCCATTTTCTGCAGCTCGACGAGCCGCCCGATGCCCTTGCGGGCGAGCGCCAGCAGCGACATGAACTGCTCCTCGGAGAACGGCACCTTTTCCGCCGTGCCCTGGATCTCGACGATCCCGCCATTGCCGGTGAGGACGAAATTGGCGTCGGTGTCGGCCGAGGAATCCTCGGCATAATCGAGGTCGAGCACGGCGACGCCGTTGTGCACGCCGCACGACACCGCCGCCACGTGGTCGCGCAACGGCTCGCCGCCGCGGAACATGTCGCGCGCCTTCATCCAGGCGATGCAGTCGTGCAGCGCCACCCAGGCGGCGGTGATCGAGGCGGTGCGGGTGCCGCCATCGGCCTGGATGACGTCGCAGTCGACGGTGATCTGGCGCTCGCCGAGCGCCTCGAGGTCGACCACCGCGCGCAGCGAGCGGCCGATCAATCGTTGAATTTCCACCGTGCGGCCGGACTGCTTGCCGGCCGAGGATTCGCGCCGGGTGCGCTCGCTGGTCGCGCGCGGCAGCATGCCGTACTCGGCGGTGACCCAGCCGCGCCCCTGGCCCTTCAGCCACGGCGGCAACCGGTCCTCGAGGGTGGCGGTGACCAGCACATGGGTGTCGCCGCACTTCACGAAGCAGGAGCCCTCGGCGTATTTCACCACGCCGCGTTCGAGCGAGACGGCGCGCAGCTCGTCGGGCTGTCGGTGGCTCGGACGCATGAAAAGGCTCCTCGTCGGGGGATGGAAAAACGCGGCGGCCCGCGGCTCGGGCGGTCGGCGCCCGCCTTTTAGGTCCCGCGGCCGGCAGCGGCAAGGGGCGCCTCGCACGGCGGCGCGCATCCGGCCTCGCCTGGCGTCTTGCACGGAGCCGGGCGGAGGGCCAAATCTGGTGACCGCGTTTTTGCCCGATCACGAGAGCGACGTCGTGTCCCAGGACGGCCAAATCCCTGCGAGCGGCAGCAGCCTGATGCAGCTCAACGAGCGGTCCCGCGAAATCTTCCGCTCGATCGTCGAGAGCTACCTCGCCACCGGCGAGCCGGTCGGCTCGCGCAATCTGTCCCGCCTCCTGCCGATGACGCTGTCGCCGGCCTCGGTGCGCAACGTCATGCAGGACCTCGAGCAGGCCGGGCTGATCTATGCCCCGCACACCTCGGCCGGCCGGCTGCCGACCGAGTTCGGCCTGCGCTTCTTCGTCGACGCGCTGATGCAGATCGGCGACCTGCCGGAGGACGAGCGTCGCACCATCGAGGCGCAGGTGGCGGCCGCCGGCCGCTCGTTCGAGACGGTGCTGACCGACGCCTCGACCATGCTGTCCGGCCTCACCCGGGCGGCCGGGGTGGTGCTGACCGCCAAGGCGAACGTGCGGCTGAAGCACATCGAGTTCGTCCGGCTCGAGCCGACCCGGGCGCTGGTCGTGCTGGTCGCCGAGGACGGGCAGGTCGAGAACCGCATCGTCGCGCTGCCGCCGGGTCTCCCCAGCTCGGCGCTGATCGAGGCCTCGAACTTCCTCAACCGCCACATCGCCGGGCAGACGCTGACCGACGCCAAGGTGGCGCTCGAGGCGGCGCTCGTGACGAGCCGGGCCGAGATCGACCAGCTCACCCAGAAGATCATATCGGCGGGGCTCGCCAGCTGGTCGGGCGGCGACGGCGACGAGCGCAAGCTGATCGTGCGCGGGCACGCCCATCTGCTCGACGACCTCAAGGCGCTGGAGGACCTCGAGCGGGTGCGCCAGCTGTTCGACGAGCTGGAGACCCAGCGCGGCCTCGTCGACCTGCTCGGCCGGGCCGAGAAGGCGGACGGCGTGCGCATCTTCATCGGCTCGGAGAACAAGCTCTTCTCGCTGTCCGGCTCGTCGACCGTGATCGCCCCCTATCACGACGCGGCCGGGCGGATCGTCGGGGTGCTCGGGGTGATCGGGCCGACCCGGCTCAACTATGCCCGCATCGTGCCGATGGTCGATTACACCGCGCGGGTGGTCGGCCGGCTGCTCGGCGGCTGAGGCCGGGCGCCCGAGGCCGGCCGCCGGTTCCCACCGCTGGTGGCGAGACACCGCGGGTTCCGGCAAATCGCTTGATTTTCCGGGCTCGGATCGCGATATGCGGGTCGAAAACCCGTGACCTTCGAACAAACGGACGAGCACCATGACGGACCCCACCGCAAGCGGCCCTGCGCCCGCCCCCGAGGCCGAGAGCGCCAAGGAGCCCCGCGCGGCCGACACCGCCACCGCTGCCGCCGAGACCGCAGCAAGCACCGCCGGCCCGGACGCCGCCGCGCCGCAACCGGACGTCGCCGCCCTCGCCAAGGAGGCGGCCGAGTTCAAGGACCGCCTGCTGCGCACGCTGGCGGAGATGGAGAATCTGCGCCGCCGCACCGAGCGCGAGGTGGCCGACGCGCGCGCCTACGGCATCTCCGGCTTCGGCCGCGACATGCTGGGCGTCGCCGACAATCTTTCGCGCGCCTTGACGGCGATCGCGGCGGAAAACCGCGAAAACCTGCCGGCCCCGGCGGTCGCCTTCATCGAAGGCGTCGAGCTGACCGAGCGCGAGCTCTTGAAGGCGTTCGAGCGCAACGGGGTGAAGAAGTTCGATCCGCAGGGCCAGAAATTCGACCCCAACGTGCACCAGGCGATGTTCGAGGTGCCGGACCCGTCGGTTCCGGCCGGCACCGTCGTGCAGGTGGTGCAGGCGGGCTACACGATCGGCGAGCGCGTGCTTCGCCCGGCGCTGGTCGGCGTCGCCAAGGGCGGCCCGAAGGCGGCGAAACCCGGCGCCGAGGCGACCGAGCAAACGCAGCAGGCGGGCGTCGCGCCCGGCGAGGCGGCGGCCGCCTATGCGGCGAACGAGAGCGCCGGCAAGCCGGACGGCGCCGCCTGAGCGGCGACCGGCCGCGCCGGCACGTCGGCTGTCCCGGCGACGTTTCAGACGGCGGCCCCGTTGCGGCGGGGCGCCGGCCTCAGAGCCCGTTTGGGAACTCCGACGGGGCTGCGCCGGAGCGCTTTCGCCGATCCGGCAGGAGCCGATCGAGGCGCGTACCGGGGAG
>NZ_AKZI01000158.1 GCF_000293785.1 Rhodovulum sp. PH10
CTGGACACCTCGTTCTGCCTGGCGGCGCTCGAGGAGGCGATGGCACGGTTCGGAAAACCGGAGATCTTCAACACCGACCAGGGGTGCCAATTCACCTCGGCGGCCTTCACCGGCGCGCTGCTCGCGGCCGGCATCCGGGTCTCGATGGACGGTCGGGGGCGCTGGATGGACAACGTGTTCATCGAACGGCTGTGGCGCTCGCTGAAACACGAGGACGTCTACCTGAAGCACTATGCCGACGGCCGGGAGGCGAAGGCCGGTATCGCCGCATGGATCACGTTCTACAACGAGCAGCGGCTCCATCAGGCGCTCGGCTATCGCACGCCAATGGCGGTGTGGCGCGCCGGTGCCGCCGACGAGGCTGTGGACATGCTGGACAACGTGAGCGCGTTGCCAACAAGCCCACAGCCGCAAACGCCGCAGACAAAACGTTTGGCGGCATGATATCGGAAGGCAGGAGCAGCCAAGCTTCCAACCAAGAATGCCACGCCAGTGGTCCTCGCCTCGGGGTCCATTTCACCCGACCGCGTGGCTGCCTGCTCTCTGCGTGCAGAGGCCGTAGGGCGCCGGACGGGCTTGGCGGGGACATGCCCAGTAGACTCTGCGCTCCTGGGCTAGCGGCAGCCCGCCGAAGCGGCAAATTAAGCGGCAAATTTCAACCGCATCACTAGGCACAACCGTTTGCCAAGCGTAGATAATTGACCGGCAATGAAAGCGGCAAAGAATGACATCGACATCGACGATGGAACCGATGATGCCGGAGGATTCCGGGCATCGCCTCGAGGATGCGGCTACCGACCTGGTAGCCAAGAGCAACGCCCTTGCGGCACGCTTGCACCCCATCCTACGGGGGACGGTCGGCGACCTGGTCCGGTCGATGAACTGCTACTATTCGAACTTGATCGAGGGGCATCAGACCCTGCCGGTCGATATCGACCGCGCAATGGCCGGGGACTTCCACGACGAGCCTGAGCGCCGCAACCTCCAATTGGAAGCCCGCGCGCATATCGACGTGCAACGGCTCATCGACCACGGAGAGGCACCGGCCCCCGTCCTCTCGGTCGAGTTCATTTTATGGCTGCACCGGAAATTCTGCGAGCAACTGCCCGACGAGCTGTTGTGGGTCACGAACCCGGATACGGGCGAACGGAAGCGCGTCATTCCCGGCGAGCTGAGAGACTCCCATGTTCGGGTGGGACTCCACGTTGCGCCCGACCCTACGGACCTGCAGCCGTTTCTTGATCGTCTGGTCGAGGCCTACGGCGGCAACCACCTGTCGAAATTGCGCAAGGTGATCGGGGTCGCCGCGGCTCACCACCGGCTCCTGTGGATTCACCCGTTCCTGGACGGCAACGGCCGCGTGGCGCGGCTGTTCTCACATGCACTTATGCGGGAACTGGGAGTCGGCTCAGAGCTGTGGTCGGTCTCGCGCGGCTTGGCGCGCAGCGTCACCGAGTACAAGGCGCTGCTGATGGCCGCCGACGGCCCGCGGCGCGGAGACCTGGACGGCAGGGGCAATCTCACGCAAGCGGGTCTCGATGCCTTCTGCGCGTTCTTTCTCGACACCTGCGTCGACCAGGTCAGCTTCATGGAGGAACTGCTGGAGCCGCCGGAGCTGCTGCGCCGGATGGAGATCTGGAGCGAGGAGGAAATCCGCGCCAAGCGTCTCCCCAGGGGCTCCTGGCCGCTGTTGCGGGAGGCGGTCATGGCGGGTGAGTTCTCCCGCGGCGCCGCATCGGCGCTGACCGGCTACGAGACACGGCAGGCGCGCACCGTGCTCAACACGCTCATTGACGCAGGGTATCTGATTTCGCCGACACCTCGAAGCCCGGTCCGGCTAGGATTCCCGATCAGCGTTGTCGAGAGATGGTTGCCCCGGCTCTATCCCGGAACGGCTATAGCCACGCCGCGTTTTGAGGCGTGACTGCCGGGCACGCGCGTTTGCCTGATGGGAGCGGTATGAGTCGAGAGGCTCCCGCGCCGTCCTGAGCTGAGAGAGGCCGGGGGTGAAATTCCTCCGGCCCACTCACCACGCGCTCCACTGGGGACTCGACGTCGTCGTCGCCGAGGATACCGCGCGAAACCGTCGCGACCACGGCCCGCAAAAACCTCGCCGTGCTCCGCCGCCTGGCCCTCAACGTCGCCCGCGCCGATCAGACCAAAGGCTCACTCGCCGGAAAGCTCAGGCATGCCGGATCGAATGACGATTTCCTCCTCGAGCTCCTCCGCCAAACGCGATAGCCCTGGTGATGAGCCCGCTCCAGGCGAATGAATCTCGTACCGCGGTCGCAATTTTCGCAGAGATAATGATAGTAATCTTACCGGGTTTGTGACGCTTTGGACATTGTCTGTCGCAAAAAATCGGCACTTCAAACAGGCGATTCCCGGAATCGCCACTTTGCGTTTGGACTCTGAATTGCCCCCGTACGTGTAAGTGCATTCTTTGCGTGACGTACGGAGACTGTGGATGCCAATTGGATCCGATTGGCGGTCACCGACCGCTTACGCCTACGTTTCAGATCTCGAACCTGCCGATCTCGCCTGGGAATTCTTGCGGCGCAATCCCGCTTACCAACGCGATTATCGCAAGGCCGTTCGGCGTCCTGCTTCCACGGAAGAGCTTTTTGTTCGACGCTGGGGGATGCCCTTTCGCGGTCGATCCCGAGCGAAGCGCCGATGAAATTTCGGTCGTCTGGTCGCCGAAGCGCGACCCGAGGGTCGTTCTTCTCGCACCCGCCCCGAAGAATTTCGATGACCGGAAAACCATCGACGCTCTCGTCCTGAACCAGCAAGGGATCACGAGCGAAGGCCGTTGCGTTCTCGTCGACCATGCCGGCGAGCGTCTGCCGCTCGTGTTGATGACCGGGATGTCCGAGAGGAGTCCGGCCGCGGCGCTCATCCCGCTCGACCCGAGTTTTCCGGCACGTGCGGAAGCTGCGCTCCAGCTGTGGCGTCTCCTGAACGGACAGAGCCGACGTCGCCGCGGCGATTACCTCACGCGACAACGGCGACAGCGCCTCGTGCTGGCGCTCCGTGCGCTCGACGGCCGTCTCGCCGGGCATGTCTATCGCTCGATCGCTGCGGGATTGTTCGGGGATGCGCGTGTCCCGAAAGGACCGGCGTGGAAGACGCACGATTTGCGTGATCGCACCATTCGCCTCGCCCGCACCGGCACAGACCTGATGTGCGGCGGGTATCTCGATCTGCTGCGCGGCTGATCCGCTCCGTTGTCATTTCACGTCGACGTCCTGATCGTGTCGGCGGCCAGGCGTCCGGCTAGAGAAGGACGTTCCAGGCCCCGCGATGGGGTGGCGTAGATCGCGCGCCTGCTTTCACCATCCCCCTCCGCGGTCGTGCTTCGCCATTGTGATGCCGATGCGCCGCCGATGTCCGGCGGTGATCATGGACACCATGGAGAGCCGTCATGGCCGACCCACTTTCTGGATTGCCGCCGCGCTTTCTGCGCACGCCCGAGGCCGCCCGCTTCGTCGGGCTGTCCGGTCGCACGCTCGAGAAACATCGCACCTACGGGACGGGCCCAAAGTATCGGAAGATCGGTGGCCGCGTCGTTTATGCGCTCGACGATCTGAAGGCCTGGACCGATCTCGGTACCAAGAGCTCGACCTCCGACCCCGGCGTCGGGACCGTCCATCCGGCCAAGCGCAAGGCTGTCTCGACGGTCCCTCCGCCCCGCACTCCTCCACGACGATGAGCGGACTTGCGCCGGCGGTGTTCCAGATTGGAGGCGAACTATGACGTGTCTCACCCATGTCGAGCTGGTGTGGATGGCAAAGCGCATCGAGTCCTGGATTCGCTTTGGCCGTGTTGCCGAGGAGCACCCGGTCGACCGCAGCTGCCGCGTCGTCAGTTTCGCGCCGGACAGCGTCTTTGCGGTCGTTCGATGGTCCGCCAACGATTACGGCACGATCGCCTCTCGGATCCTGATCCTGCGGGCAGTCGCGCCGCGCGAACGTTACACGACGGTCGCGACGATCCATCCCGGTGCCGACATTCTGCTACGTCTCTCCGGTTGGCCCAAGGTCGAGAAGGTGCTGCGCGCGATCGATCCGATCGAGGCGCTCGGGATCGATCCGATCGACGTTGCTCCCGAGCATTGGCGCCACGTCCACAACCGTCTCTTGGTGAACGAGCAGCCCAGGTCCTATACGCGCGACCAACACAAAGCCTGGCTCCGTCGTCGGAGGGTTCATCCGTGAGGGGCCGCGTCTCGATTGTTGTCGTGACGGCGGCTGCGGCGGCTCTGGTCGTCGCGACCTTCGGTCCGAGGCCGCGACCTTCGTTCGTCTGGAACGTCTCGGCGAGTGTGCCGATCGGGCTCTACGCCGTGCATCCGGCGCGCGACCTCGCCGTCACCGACCTGGTCGTCGCCATGCCGCCGGAGCCGCTCGCGACCGACCTCGCCGACCGCGGTGTTCTTCCGAAGGGTGTCTCGTTGATCAAGCGCGTGCTCGCTCTACCGGGGCAGACGGTTTGCCGGACCGGGCTCGAGATCGTGGTCGACGCCCTCGCCATGGGGCGAGCGCTCGAGCACGACCGGCAGGGACGGCCGTTGCCGGTGTGGAGCGGCTGCCGGGTGTTGCGCACCGGCGAGGTTTTTCTGATGAACTGGGACGAGCCGCTGTCGTTCGACGGCCGCTACTTCGGGCCTCTGCCGGTCGACAGTGTCGTCGGGCGTGCGACCCCGATCTGGGTGTCGGAGGAATGACCCTGGACGAAATCACGTGACCAAAACCTTCGGAGTGACCGGCGATGGACCTGGTGACGCTCGTCACCCTGTGTGCGATCGGCGTCGAGCCGAAGCTGATGCATGCGCTCGTCTGGCATCAATCCGGTGGCGAGCCGTGGTCGTTCACGGTTCCGGGCGAGGCCGAGCCGCGCGTCTTCCGGAAGGTGCGGGAAGCAGTGGCCGAAGCACGCGCCGTCCGCGTGACCGCGACGATCCGGATCGGGTTGACGGGTCTCCCGACAACCCCGTTAGCCGTGACCACGATGACGTTCTTGCCGTGCCCGAACATCGCGACCGCGGCGCGCCGGATCGCGGAGCTGAAGGTGCGCTGCAAGGCGAGCGGGCGGAGGGACGTCGATCCAACCTTCTGCGCAGTCGCGGCGTATCGCGGGTCCTGGGAGCGGCCAGACACGAGGTTCGCGTCCGCTGTTCGCGCATCCGTTGTCAGTGGTGACGCCCCGGACTTCGACATGCCGAAGGAGACCGGCCTCGAGCGCCGCGACGTGGTGCTCGACCTGCAGACGGCGACGTCCGACGTCCCTTCGTCGAGGCGGGATCCGGTGAACGACGACCGTGAGCGCGGGTGCAACAGTCGGCTGTTTCCAGTGCGCCGAGCGTTCTCCGATGAGCCGACCGAGCGACCATCGATTGGTGGCTCGGCAGGGGATTCCGTGCAGCCGGACCGCAAATCGAATGTCGGACCACGCGCCGACGATCCGCCGGCCGACGGTCTGTTCGTGCCTCGCTCGTCGCGGCGGGAGCCCTGAACTCTGGTCCGTCGCGGTCGAAGCGCGGTCGCATCATGTCGTGGAGAACGCGGGAGAGCAGACGTGAGAAGATCACGACCGACGGATTGCAAGATAAAAGGCGTGGCACGCCGGTCATGCCAAGTCCTGAGCGGGACTTGGCATTCGGCGGTGCCATCGGTCGGTGGGCGTGCCGCTTCCAACAGAATCACGAGCAGCGACAAGGATGATGGCGGCACTGCGCGACAGGAGCGGCGCCGGTGACAAAGGATCGGCCTTCCGACGAGCTGCGGGTCCGGCCCGGCCGCATCCGCAACCGAGGCGCCCGCGCGAGACCCAAGACGTTCGTCGGCCAGGTCCTGACGGCCGCCCAGAAGGCGGGTCACCTTGGCAAGCGTTCACGACCGGGCTGGTCGCCGTCGTCACGGCGTTCGACGTTCGGGCGCGGGCGAGGGGCGGCATCGAGCGGGCGCCGGCTTCTCGACCCGACGCGCCGGGTCCTGGTCAAGGCGCGCATCATGCGCCACCGCGGCCGAGCCTTCCGGGCGGCGCCGCTCGCCGCCCATGTCGCCTATCTCCGGCGTGAGGGCGTCGGCCGGGACGGCGAGAGGGCGCGGATGTTCGACGCCGGCGGCGAGGCGGACGAGAAGGGCTTCGTCGAGCGGTGCGCAGGCGACCGCCATCACTTCCGCTTCATCGTCAGTCCGGAAGAGGCCTCCGACCTCACCGATCTGAAGGCGTTCACGCGCGACCTCCTCACCGACATGGAACGCGACCTCGGCACCCGGCTCGACTGGATCGCGGTCGAGCACTGGAACACCGACAACCCGCATGTGCATTTGCTGGTGCGTGGCAAGGCCGACGACGGCCGCAATCTCGTCATCAGCCGGGACTACATCACCCGCGGCATGCGGGAGCGCGCCGAGCACCTCGTCACGATCGAGCTCGGTCCCAAGACCGAGCGGGATATGTGGGCATCGCTCGACCGCGACGTCGGCGCGGACCGCTGGACCCGGCTCGACACGGCGATCGGGCGTCATGCGGACGAAGCCGGGCTGATCGATCTGCGGATGTCGTCCGACAGCGAGACCGATCCGGAGATCCGCCGGCGGATGATCGGCCGGCTGCAGCGCCTGGAGCAGATGGGCCTCGCCCGGTCCGAGGGGACTGCACGGTGGTCGCTCGTTCCGGATGCCGAGCGCACGCTTCGCGACCTCGGCGCCCGCCGCGACATCATCGAGATCATGCATCGTGCCGCTGCGGAGCAAGGGATCGAACGCCCGGTCTGCGACTACATGATCCATGGCGAGAGGGACCGCCCGACGGTCACCGGGCGTCTGATCGCCAAGGGTTTGCACGACGAGCTCGCTGGCGAAGCCTATGCCGTGATCGACGGGGTCGACGGCCGGCTCCACCATGTCCGCTTCCCCGATATCGATCGGCTGGAGCATGCCCCGCCGGTCGGTGGGATCGTGGCCGTGCGGCATCTCGAGGCCGAGAGCGGGAGCAGAGCAAATCGGATCCTGAGCGTGCGGTCCGATCTGACGCTCGAGGCCCAGGTGATGGCGAAGGGTGCGACCTGGCTCGACCACCAGCTTCTGGTGCGCGACAAGGCGGCGCTGTCGGAGGGGGGCTTCGGCCGCGAGGTGCGCGACGCGCTCGACCGGCGCGTCGATCATCTGGTTGGGGAGGGGCTCGCACGCCGCCAGGGCGGCCGCGTCGTGTTCGCCCGCGATCTTCTCGCCACACTGCGGCGGCGTGACCTCGATGCCGCAACGGCCCGGATCACGGCCGAGACCGGACTTGTCTACCGCGCGACGGCCGAGGGCGAGTCCATCGCGGGCGTCTATCGCCAGCGCCTGGCCCTCGCCTCGGGCCGGTTCGCGATGATCAACGACGGGCTCGGCTTCTCGCTCGTGCCGTGGCGCCCGTCGCTCGAGCCCCATATCGGAAGGCAGGTCTCCGGCCTCGTTCGAGCGGGCGGCATCGATTGGACGCTCGGCCGGCAGCGCGGGCTCGGCATCGGATAGGTGCTCCGCCTGCGCGACCAAGCAGCCCCCGGATCGATCTCCGACCGAGCCACCATCGCTGCCCCGGTCATTGCACGACCGCCTACGCCAGTACGCGACGGTCCCATTCGGCCCGTTGCAGGTCGCTCGCCCCGTCCGTTTAGTCGCGAGGTCACTGCGGGGGAAACACGGGTGTCCGCCACAAAAATCCTCTGGGGCCAGGTCCTCGTCGTCTCGCTGATCGTGCTCGCCGCGACCTGGGGCGCGACGCAGTGGACGGCTTGGCGGCTCGCCTATCAGCCGCAGCTCGGCCAGCCCTGGACCGAGGTTTTCGGTGTTCCCCTCTATCCGCCGCCTGCGTTCTTCCTGTGGTGGTTCCGGTTCGACGCCTACGCGCCGAAGATCTTCCTCGAAGGGGCGGCCATCGCGTCGTCCGGCGGCTTCATCGCGATCGCCATCGCGGTCGGGATGTCGGTGTGGCGCGCCCGTGAGGAGAAGGACACCGCGACCTATGGTTCGGCCCGGTGGGCGACCGAGCGGGAGGTGCGCACCGCCGGTCTGCTCGGACAAAACGGCGTCGTGCTCGGCCGGCTCGGCCGCAGCTATCTCCGTCACGATGGTCCCGAGCACGTGCTCTGCTTCGCGCCGACCCGCTCCGGCAAGGGCGTCGGCCTCGTCGTGCCGACGCTGTTGACCTGGCCGGGCACCGCCATCGTCCACGACATCAAGGGCGAGAATGTCCGCCTCACCGCCGGATGGCGCGCGACCTTCGGGCGGGTCCACGTGTTCGACCCGACCAATCCGGCGAGCGCGGCCTACAACCCGTTGCTCGAGGTCCGGCGGGGCGACGCCGAGGTGCGCGACGTCCAGAACGTCGCCGACATCCTGGTCGACCCGGAAGGCGCGCTCGAACGGCGGAACCACTGGGAGAAGACCAGCCACTCGCTCCTGGTCGGCGCGATCCTGCACGTCCTCTATGCCGAGCCCGACAAGACGTTGGCCGGCGTCGCCACCTTCCTGTCCGACCCGCGCCGCCCGATCGAGCTGACACTGCGGGCCATGATGGTGACGCCGCATCTCGGCGACCGCCCGCACCCGGTGATCGCGTCGGCCGCCCGCGAACTTCTGAACAAGAGCGAGAACGAGCGCTCGGGCGTTCTCTCGACCGCGATGAGCTTCCTCGGCCTCTATCGCGATCCCGTCGTTGCCGCGGTGACGTGCCGCTCCGATTGGCGGATCGCGGACTTGGTCGACGGCGTGCGCCCGGCGACCCTCTATCTGGTCGTGCCGCCGTCCGACATCAGCCGGACAAAACCGCTGGTTCGCCTCGTCCTCAATCAGATCGGCCGGCGGCTCACCGAGGAGCTCGATCCCAAGGGCCGCCGTCACCGGCTCCTGTTGATGCTCGACGAGTTCCCGGCGCTCGGCCGGCTCGACTTCTTCGAGTCGGCGCTCGCCTTCATGGCCGGCTACGGCCTCACCAGCTTCCTGATCGCGCAGTCGCTCAATCAGATCGAGAAGGCCTATGGGCCGAACAACGCGATCCTCGACAACTGCCACGTCCGGGTGGCGTTCGCGACCAACGACGAGCGGACCGCGCGGCGCGTCTCCGACGCGCTCGGTCAGGCGACCGAGCTGCGCGCCATGAAGAACTATGCCGGCCATCGGCTCTCGCCCTGGCTGGGTCACCTCATGGTGAGCCGCCAGGAAACCGCCCGGGCTCTGCTCACCCCCGGTGAAGTCATGCAGCTGCCGGCGACCGACGAGCTCGTTCTCGTCGCCGGCCTGCCCCCGATCCGCGCCAAGAAGGCCCGCTACTACGAGGACAGACGCCTTACGGCGCGGCTGATGCCGCCCCCCTCGGCCTCGACCGGGATGGGCGGTCCCGGCGGCCGACCCCGAGCACGGGCCGACGACTGGACGGGCTCCCGTGACCCGATCCCGGTCTCTCCTGCCGCGAACGGCTCGGCCGCCGGGTCTCTCACCCAAGCGAGCGACCCGGACAATGCCGGCATCCGTCGCGAACCCGAGCTGCCCGAGCACGAGGCGATCGTTCCCGAGACGCCGCCAGCGCGGCGCGAGTTCGACCTCGTCGACGACGATATGGACGACGCGCCGCCGCCTGCCGACGTGCTCGGGCAGCGCATGCGTGGAACCGCCCGGCAGGCGGCAATGGACCCGAACGACGGCATCGACCTCTGACGGAGCTTTGCATGAAGGCGCGCCTGAACGTGTATTTCGAGACGGAGCTCCTGCAGCGGGTCGCCGATCTCGCCGCCCGGCGGAACCTCTCGAAATCCCTGATCGTCGAGGCCGCGGTCGCCTCGTTCCTGTCGCCGGACGCCGACGACCGACGTGAGGCGGCCTTTGCTCGCCGGCTCGACCGCCTGAGCCGACAGGTCGAGCGGCTGACGCGCGACGTCGCGATCTCGAGCGAAGCCGTCGCGCTGTTCGTGCGGTTTTGGCTGACCGTCACCCCGCCTGTCCCTGACGCCGCGTGGGCGGCCGCCAAGGCGACCGGCGCGGAGCGCTACCAATCCTTTGTCGATGCGCTCGGACGCCGGGTCGCCAAGGGCCACAGCTTCGTGCACGAGGTCTCGATCGAGGTCGAGGGTCGACGCGCGTCGCCCACGCCGGCGTGCGACGCCGAGGACGATCCGCGCTGATGCGTCGTGGTGTAATCGCCGCGTATGCCGCGATAGGGTAAGCAGCCGTCCTGCTCGTGTTCCTGCCTTTCGGTACGGCGGCGTGATTTTGATGCTCCGCTTCGTCCGTTCTCTCGTTCCCGATCGGGTTCGGGGATTTCGGCGTGCCGATGAGCGAGCTCATCGCGACCGTGACCTTCGGCTCGTTCCGAGCTCGTGCCGTTCGATCTGATTTCTGCTCGATGTCGTCGTGCTCGATCCGAGCCATCCATTCACGGTCCCTCCGTTCTGCCTGCCTTTCCGCGCCGGAGCACTACGACGACGAGTTGCTTGTTGCGGCTCGTCCCGAGTGGCCTTTTCTAATCGACCCCGGTGCTCCGCCGCTGTCGGCGGGTCCAGCCGGGGGACGATAGGGTGGGACGATCCGAAAGTAGGACCGAGGCTGTAGCGCGGCAGGCACGCATGCTCCGCACCGCGCTGGGCTCGTCGATTGCGGCGTGGCTCGCCGACCCGAACGTCGTCGAGGTCATGCTGAACCCCGATGGTCGGCTGTGGGTCGATCGGCTCGCCGAAGGCTTGACGGACACCGGTGAGCACCTGTCCGCTGCAGATGGCGAGCGGATCGTCCGTCTGGTCGCGCATCACGTCGGTGCCGAGGTCCATTCCGGCTCGCCGAAGATCTCGGCCGAGCTGCCGGAGACTGGCGAGCGGTTCGAGGGTTTGATCCCGCCGCTCGTCGCAGCCCCGGCATTCGCGATCCGCAAGCCGGCCGTCGCGGTCTTCACGCTCGACGACTATGCCGCGGCCGGGATCATGACGGCCGAGCAGGCGGCAACGCTCCGTGCCGCCGTCGCGCTGCGCCGCAACGTGCTGGTCGCCGGCGGTACCTCGACCGGCAAGACGACGCTCGTCAACGCGCTGCTGGCCGAGGTCGCGAGCACGACGGACCGGGTCGTGCTGATCGAGGATACGCGCGAGCTTCAGTGCAGGGCCCAGAATCTGGTGGCGCTGCGGACCAAGGACGGCGTCGCATCGCTCGCCGATCTCGTGCGCTCGTCGCTGCGGCTTCGTCCCGACCGTATCCCGATCGGCGAGGTGCGAGGCGCCGAGGCGCTCGATCTCCTGAAGGCCTGGGGGACGGGTCACCCGGGTGGCATCGGCACCATCCATGCGGGAACGGCGCTCGGGGCGCTCCGCCGTCTCGAGCAGCTGGTGCAGGAGGCGGTCGTCACCGTCCCACGAGCTCTGATCGCCGAGACCATCGACGTGATCGCCGTTCTGGCCGGCCGCGGCAGCGACCGCCGTCTCATCGAGCTCGCCGCGGTGTCCGGGATCGGTCCGGCCGGCGACTATGTCCTCGCACCCGCCACCATGCTCACGACAGGAGAGCCCGCATGACCATCTCGACCGCGACGAATCCCGTCCGCAACTTCGTTCTCACGACGACCTCGGCCGCCGTGCTTGCGCTGATGGCGGCTCCGGCCCATGCGGCCGGCTCGAACATGCCGTGGGAGCAGCCGCTTCAGCAGGTCTTGCAGTCGATCGAAGGGCCGGTGGCCAAGATCATGGCCGTGATCATCATCATCATGACCGGCCTGACGCTCGCCTTCGGCGATACGTCGGGCGGCGTGCGCCGTCTGGTGCAGATCGTGTTCGGCCTGTCGATCGCCTTCGCGGCGAGCTCGTTCTTTCTGTCCTTCTTCTCGTTCGGCGGCGGAGCGCTGCTGTGACGACTGGCACTGACCTGCTCCCCGGCTTCGAGGCGCCGGTCCATCGCGCCCTGACCGAGCCGATCCTGCTCGCCGGGGCGCCGCGTGCCATCGCCATCTTCAACGGAACGCTCGCCGCCGCGATCGGCCTCGGCCTGCGCCTGTGGATCGTCGGCCTGGTGCTCGGCCTCGCCGGGCACGGCGCGGCGGCCTGGGCGGCGAGGCGCGATCCCCTGTTCGTCGACGTCGTGCGCCGGCACCTGCGCTACCCCACCCACCTCGGTGCCTGAGCCGTTCGATGTTCAATCTCGCCGAATACCGCACCAAGCCGCAGCGTCTCGCCGACTTCCTGCCCTGGGCGGCCCTGGTCGCACCAGGCGTCGTCCTGAACAAGGACGGCTCGCTCCAGCGCACGGCGCGCTTCCGGGGCCCGGACCTCGAGTCGGCGATCCCGGCCGAGCTGGTCGGCGTCGCCGGACGGCTCAACGATGCCCTGCGCCGGCTCGGCTCCGGCTGGGCCGTGTTCGTCGAGGCGAGCCGCATCCCGGCGCAGGACTATCCGGCCAGCAGCTATCCGGACCCGGCCTCGGCGTTGGTCGACGCCGAGCGCCGGGCGCAGTTCGAGGAGGAGGGCAGTCACTTCGAGAGCGCCTACCACCTCACGCTTCTGTTCCTGCCGCCGGCCGAGGAGGCCGCGCGCGCCGAGGCCTGGCTGTACGAGGGTCGTACCCCCGACGGAAGCGCCGCTGCGAACGAGGTGCTCACGACCTTCGTCGACCGCACCGATCGGGTGCTCGCCCTGATCGACGGGTTTGTGCCGGAAGCCGCCTGGCTCTCCGACGCCGAGACGCTGACCTGGCTGCATGCCTGCGTCTCGACGCGGCGGCACCGGGTGCGTGTCCCCGAGGTGCCGATGTATCTCGACGCGATCCTGGTCGACGAGCCGTTCACGGGCGGCCTCGCGCCGCGGCTCGGCAGCGCACATCTGCGTGTCCTCACGGTGGCGGGCTTCCCCTCGGCGACTTGGCCCGGAATCCTCGACGAGCTGAACCGGCTCGCCTTCCCGTACCGCTGGTCGACCCGGGCGATCTGCCTGGACAAGACCGATGCCGCCAAGGTGCTCGGCCGCATCCGCCGCCACTGGTTCGCCAAGCGCAAATCGGTCGCCGCGATTCTGAAGGAGGCGATGACCAACGAGGCGTCGTCGCTCCTCGACAGCGACGCCCACAACAAGGCGCTCGATGCCGACGCCGCCCTCCAGGAGCTCGGCGCCGACCTTGCCGGCGAAGCCTACGTGACCTCGTCCGTCGTGGTCTGGGACGACGACCCGAGCAGCGCCGACGAGAAGCTCCGGCTCGCCGCCAAGGTGATCGAAGGTCGCGGCTTCACCTGTATGCTGGAGGGCCTGAACGGCGTCGAGGCCTGGCTCGGCAGCCTCCCCGGACACGTCTACGCCAATGTGCGCCAGCCGCCGATCTCGACCCTCAACCTCGCCCATATGATCCCGCTGTCCGCGGTCTGGGCCGGACCCGAGCGGAACCAGCACCTCGACGCGCCGCCGCTCCTGTTCGCCCGGACCGACGGTGCGACGCCGTTCCGGCTGTCGCTTCATGTCGGCGATGTCGGGCACACCCTGGTGATCGGCCCGACCGGCGCCGGCAAGAGCGTCCTGCTCGCCCTCATGGCGCTGCAGTTCCGCCGCTACCCTGGCGCCCAGGTGTTCGCCTTCGACTTCGGCGGCTCGATCCGCGCGGCCGCGCTCGCCATGGGCGGCGACTGGCACGATCTCGGCGGCGGGCTCTCCGAGGACGCGACCGAGCCGGTCGCGCTGGCGCCCCTGTCGGCGATCGACGATCCGGCCGAGCGCGCCTGGGCCGCCGAGTGGCTCGCCGCGATCATCGACCGGGAGGGCGTGACGGTCGGGCCCGACGCCAAGGAGCACGTCTGGTCGGCCCTGACGTCGCTCGCCTCCGCGCCCGTGTCCGAACGGACCCTCACCGGCCTGTCGGTGCTGTTGCAGTCCGCCGCCCTGAAGCAGGCGCTGAAGCCGTATTGTCTCGGCGGAGCGTGGGGGCGGCTCCTCGATGCCGAAGCCGAGCGGATCGGCGCGTCCGACGTCCAGGCCTACGAGACCGAGGGGCTGACCGAGACCGACGCCGCTCCGGCCGTCCTCACCTACCTGTTCCATCGGCTCGAGAGCCGGCTCGACGGCCGGCCGACCCTGCTGATCATCGACGAGGGCTGGCTCGTCCTCGAGGATCCGACCTTTGGGTCCCAGGTTCGGGAATGGCTCAAGACGCTGCGCAAGAAGAACGCCAGCGTGGTGTTCGCGACCCAGTCGCTCGCCGACATCGAGACCAGCACGATCGCGCCTGCCATCGTCGAGAGCTGCCCGACGCGGTTGTTCCTGCCCAACGATCGCGCTGTCGAGCCGCAGATCGCCGCCATCTACCGGCGCTTCGGCCTCAACGAGCGCCAGATCGAGATCCTCGCCCGCGCGACACCGAAGCGCGACTACTACTGTCAGTCCCGCCGCGGCAACCGCCTGTTCGAACTCGGCCTCGGCGAGGTCGCGCTCGCCTTCTGCGCAGCGTCCTCCAAGTCCGACCAGTCCGCCGTCGCCGAGACCCTTCGTGAGCACGGCCGCGCCGGCTTCGCCGCCGCCTGGCTGCGGCGCAAGGGTCTCGCCTGGGCCGCCGACCTTCTGGCCGAGCAGACCTCCGAGGACACCGAGACGTCATCCACCACGGAGGCCAGCTCATGAGCCGGCAGTGTTCCCGCCGTTCGTTCTTCGGAAGCGCGATCCGTGTTGCGGCCGGGGTGGGCGCGCTCGCCGTCGTGCCGGTGGTCTGCTCCGCCCAGATGCTCGTCTACGATCCCTCGAACTACGCCCAGAACGTGCTGCAGGCCGCCCGCGCGCTCGAGCAGATCAACAATCAAGTCACCGGTCTGCAGAACCAGGCGCAGATGCTGCTCAACCAAGCGCGGCATCTGACGAGCCTGCCGTATTCGTCGCAGCAGACGATCCAGCAGTCGTTCCACAGGACACGGCAGCTCCTCGATCAGGTCCAGCGCATCTCCTTCGACCTCGATCAGATCGACCGCACGTTTTCGCGCCTCTATCCGCAGACCTATGCCGGCACGACCTCGTCACAGCAGCTCGCCTCCGACGCCAAGGAGCGCTGGCAGACCTCCCATGCGGCGTTCCAGGATTCGCTCCGCGTTCAGGCCGGCGTCGTGCAGTCGCTCGACACGACCCGCGGTGAGACCGACACGCTGGTCGCCGCAAGCCAGGCCGCCGTCGGCGCCCTGCAGGCGGCCCAGGCCGGCAACCAGCTCGTCGCCTTGCTGATCCGCCAGCTCGCGGACCTGACCGCGGTTCTCGCGGCACAGGCCCGGGCCGACAGCCTTTCCGGTGCCCGCAGCAGCGCCAGCCAGGAGCAGGCACGCGCCCAGCTCGACCGTTTCCTCACCACCGGGCAGGGCTACCAGCCCCAGCCCGTCCGCATGTTCAATCAATAGGAGAGGCATGATGGTCGCCAGAGCTCTCGTTCGCATTGTGCTCGTCGTGCTCGCCGGTGCCTCTGTCGTGACGGCCGTCGCCGTCACGGGCCGCATGGCCGAGGATCCGGGCCGCCCGACCCAGATGCCCGCCAACCCGCTTGCGCGCGAGCTCGCCCGCTGCAAGCGGCTGCGTCTGGCCGAAGCCGACGATGCGGCTTGCCGGGCGGTCTGGGCGAAGAACCAGGACCGCTTCTTCGGATCGAGCCGGAGCACGGAGGCACCGACCGGGTCCGTTGCTCCGGGAACGAGCGTCCGGTCTCCCGGCGCCACCGAAGGCGAGCCATCGCCATTGGCACCCGACGCCGGCCCATCGCGGCCCGCGAGCCAAGGGGCGGCCGACTGACATGAACACCGGCATCATCGACCGCTTCACCGAGGTGTTCTCGCGCTACATCGACTCCGGCTTCGGCCTGCTCGGCGGCGAGGTCGCGTTCCTCGCCTCCACCCTGATCGTCATCGACGTGACGCTCGCCGGCCTGTTCTGGGCCGCGGGGACCAACGAGGACGTCATCACCCGCCTCGTCCAGAAGACCCTCTATGTCGGGTTCTTTGCCTTCCTCATCGGCAATTTCAACCGCCTCGCCGGGCTGGTGTTCGAGTCCTTCGCCGGTCTCGGCCTGAGGGCCTCCGGGTCGAGCCTCTCGGCCGACCAGTTCCTGCAGCCGGGCCGCATCGCCCAGGTCGGCATCGACGCCGGCAAGCCGATCCTCGCCGCGGCGGGCCAGCTCGTCGGCTACGTGTCGTTCTTCGAGAACGTCATCCAGATCGCCGTCCTGCTGTTCGCTTGGTTCGTCGTGCTGATCGCCTTCTTCATCCTGGCGATCCAGCTGTTCGTGACCTTGATCGAGTTCAAGCTGACGACGCTCGCGGGCTTCGTGCTCGTGCCCTTCGGCCTGTTCAACAAGACCGCGTTCCTGGCCGAGCGCGTGCTCGGCAACGTCGTCTCCTCCGGCATCAAGGTGCTGGTTCTGGCTGTCGTGGTCGGCATCGGCACGACGCTGTTCGGCGAGTTCACCCGCGGCTTCGGCGGCGGCCAGCCGACCTTCGAGGACGCGATGGCGCTCGCCCTCGGCGCCCTGTCGCTGCTCGGCCTCGGCATCTTCGGCCCCGGCATCGCCAACGGCCTGGTCAGCGGCGGGCCGCAGCTCGGCGCCGGCGCCGCGGTCGGGACCGCGCTCGCCGCAGGCGGCATCGGCGCCGTCGGCGCGATCGGAGCAACTGCCGGTGCCGGTGCGCTCGCGGGCGCAGCCCGCGCTGGCGCCGGTGCCGCCGGAGCAGCCTTCTCAGCCTACCGGACGAGTGCTGCCGCATCCGGTGCGACCGGCCTGAAGGCGGCCGCCGCCGGGGCAGGGGGCGTTGCCCGGTCCGGGGTCTCCGCGGTCGCCGATCGCTTCGGTGCGATGGTCCGACCCGCCGCCAGCACGTCGTCCGCGGCGGTCGGTCCGTCCGCCGGTCCCCCTGAATGGGCGCAGACCCTGCGCCGCCACCAGACCGCTGCGCACGCAGCCTCGGTCGCCGCGCATGTGGTGCGCTCCGGTGACCACGGCGGTGGTGGCAGCTCGATTCCCTTGTCGGAGGATCGCCGATGATCGTCTTCCGCCGTCCCTCGGTGCGTTACGGCCGCACGCCCGAACCCGAGACCCCTTACCAGAAGGCCGGACAGGTCTGGGACGAGCGGATCGGCTCCGCCCGCGTCCAGGCTCGCAACTGGCGGCTCATGGCGTTCGGCAATCTCGCGCTCGCCGGGGGCCTCGCGATCGGGCTCGTCTGGCAGCACGCCCGCGGCGCGGTCACCCCCTGGGTCGTCGAGGTCGACCGCCAGGGCCGCGCCCAGGCCGTCGCTCCGGCACTCGGCAACTATCGTCCCAGCGACCCGCAGATCGCCTGGCACCTCGCCCACTTCATCGAGAACGTGCGGGCGCTCCCGGCCGATCCGGTCATCGTCCGCCAGAGCTGGCTCACGGCCTACGACTTCGTCACCGACAAGGGCGCGCTCGCGCTCAACGACCATGCCCGCGTCCACGATCCCTTCGCCAGGATCGGCAAGGTCCAGGTGACGGTCGAGATCGCGAGCGTGGTGCGCGCCTCGCCCGACAGTTTTCGGGTCGCCTGGATCGAGCGCCGCTACGAGAACGGCAGCCTCGCCGCGACCGAGCGCTGGGTCGCCATCCTCACCATCGTCATCGACCTTCCCCGCGACGCCGAGCGGCTGCGCAAGAACCCGCTCGGCATCTACGTCCATTCCCTCGCATGGTCCAAGGAGCTCGGCTGATGCGGTCCCGTGCGTTCGTTCTCTGCGTTCTCTCCGCATCCTCGCTCGCGGGCTGCGCCACCTTCAGGCCGCCGGGGATCGCGTACGACGATCCGCCGGAGCCCGCCTCGCTGGTCGTCGAGCCGCCGCGACCCGTCGAAGTGGTGGAGCTGCCGAAGCCGCTGCCGCTTCCGGGCCAGCTCAAGCCCGTCCCGGGCAAAAAGTCGCCGCCGGAGCCGCGCGATCCGCGCGAGCGCGTCGATCTCGCCAACACCGCGGCGCGGGTCGAGCCGAGCCGGGCCGGCTACATCAACGCCGTCCAAGTCTATCCCTTCTCGGAGGGCGCCCTTTACCAGGTCTATGCCGCGCCCGGGCAGATCACCGACATCGCCCTGCAGGAGGGCGAGCAGCTCGTCGGCTCCGGCCCGATCGCGGCCGGCGACACGGTGCGCTGGATCATCGGTGATGCCGAGAGCGGCACCAGCACAGCGAAGAAGATCCACATCCTGGTCAAGCCGACCCGGCCCGACCTCGTCACTAATCTGGTGATCAACACCGACCGACGGACCTATCACCTCGAGCTGCGCTCGACCGAGAAGACCTACATGGCCTCGGTCTCGTGGGACTACCCGCACGACCGCCTGATCGCGCTGCACCAGCGCAACGCCGCGGCCGAGACGGTCGCTCCGGTCGCGACCGGTCTCGAGGTCGACGCCTTGCGCTTCCGCTACGCGATCCACGGCGACGCAGCGCCCTGGCGGCCGCTCCGCGCCTTCGACGACGGCAAGAAGGTCTATATCGCTTTCCCGCCCGGCATCGGCCAGGGCGAGATGCCGCCGCTGTTCATCATCGGCCCGGAGGGCAAGACCTCGGAGCTCGTGAACTACCGGGTCCGCGGCAATCACATGATCGTCGATCGCCTGTTCGCCGCGGCCGAGCTGCGGCTCGGCGACGGCGGTTCCGAGCGCCGTGTCCGCATCGTGCGTACCGATGGGAGATCCATGTGGTGAGTAGGAGCCCGGACCATTCATCCGGAACGAACGATCTCGCGGCCGGGCTCCGCCTTCGGCCCGAGCACCCGCCCGTCATGCGCCTCTCTCGTAAGGTGCTGGTCGGGCTTCTGGCCGGCGTGTCGATCGTCGTGTCCGGCGCGCTGATTTGGGGGTTTTCGCGCGAGAAGCCGAAGCCGGCGAGTGGCGGCGAGCTCTACAGCACCGAGCACAAGCCGCTGCCCGACGCGATCGCCGCCTTGCCGCGCGACTACGCGGCCGTCGCCAAGCCGGCTGGGGCAACTGTCCCGGCCGGTGTTCCAAAACTCGGGCCGCCGCTGCCGGGCGATCTCGGTCGGCCGATGCTCAGCGCCGGCGTCACCCCGGCCGAACCGTCGCACGCGCCCGATCCGGCCCAGCAACGCTCCGCCCAGGAGCAGGAGGCGGCGCGCACCAGCAAGCTGTTCGCTCCGGCGACCACCGCGACACGCCCGACTGCGACGGTCACCCCGGTGCTGCCCTCAGCCGATGACGTCGTCACCGCGCCGGCCGTGCGCTCCGATCCGCAGCCGCTCGATGCCGACTGGGGCCAGAACCTCCAGGATCGCAAGCTCGCCTTCCTGAACGCCGCCGTCGATCGCCGGACCGTCAGCCCCGATCGCCTCGCCGCGCCACCGTCGCGCTACGTCGTCCAGGCCGGCGCCGTGATCGCGGCCGCGCTGGTCACCGGCATTCGCTCCGCCTTGCCGGGGCAGGTCACGGCCCAGGTGACCGAGCATGTCTACGACAGTCCGACCGGCCGGTACCTGCTCGTGCCACAAGGATCGAAGCTGATCGGCGTCTACGACAGTCAGGTCGCCTTCGGCCAGGATCGCATCCTCCTGGTCTGGACCCGGCTCATCCTGCCGAACGGCCGATCGATCGTGCTGGAGCGCCAGCCCGCCGCCGACCCGCAAGGTTTTGCCGGGCTCGAGGACGAGGTCGACCACCATTGGGGCCGCCTGTTCATGGCCGCCGCCCTCTCGACGCTGCTCGGCGTCGGGTCCGAACTCGGGACGAGTGACAGCGAAGGTGAGCTGCTTCGCGCCGTTCGGCGCGGCGGCAGCACCAGCCTGAACCAGACCGGCCAGCAGGTCGTCCGCCGCAACCTCAACATCCAGCCGACCCTGACGATCCGGCCGGGCTTCCCGGTCCGCGTCATCGTCAACCGCGACCTCGTCCTTGCGCCCTATCGGGGATGACGTCGACCAAGCCGCATTGTGGAGAGGATCAAACATGGACAAGCTGAAGCTTTCGGAGCTGCTCGACGACAAGCCCGTCAAGCTCACCATCGATCTGCCTGCGCAGATCCACCGCGATCTCGTCGCCTATGCCGAGCTGCTCGGCCGCAACACCGGACAGGCGGTCGAGCCGGGAAAGCTGATCGCGCCGATGATCGCTAAATTCATGGCGACCGATCGGGCGTTTACCCGGATGCGTCGCGAAAAACAGAATCCGGGCTGATCGGAAACCGGGAAGCCCTTCATACGGCACGAACTTGCGATGCGCCCATGCGAACCTCGATGGAGCGATTCAAGAGGTCGAGGAGCACGACAATGCGATCCTTTTCGCCGAGCGCGATGATCTTGACCACGAGCCCGTCGAGCGCCCCGCCCGCGATCTTCACGTCCTGCCCGACTTGATAAGGACTCGCCGGTCGCACGATCGCTCCGTCGACTTCTCTCGCCTTGAGGCTTTCGATGATCGCGGGATCCAGCCGGCTCGGGGTGTCGCGATCGCGCACGACCGACCGCACGCCGAGCGTCGAGAGGATGGGACGCCAGCGGTCGCGTTCGAGGTCGAGCGCGACGAACAGATAGCCGGGGAAGAGTGGCCGAAGGACCTGGGAGGTTTTTCGGGCATGACGGACCTGGGTCCGTATCATCGGGCAATACGTGCCGTAGAACTGACGTTCGAGGTTCTCGATCGCGACCCGTTCCTTGTGCGCATGCGTGTTGACGACGATCCAGGACGAAGCTGCGTTCGGCAGCGCGCCAGCGTCCCATCCGGCCGTTCGGTCAAGCATCTCGACTTCTCCGCGGCATCTCATCCGGGCACCATCAAGGACACGGCTTTCGCTCGAGCGCAACCTGCGCGTTAGAAGGTCATTAATGCGACATCGTGACAGCGACGCACAGGCGGGGCCGCTGCGACGAAGTCCGCCGCTGCCGTGTCCGGCTCGTTGCCGGGGAGCGCTATATCGTCGGTTTCTCCGGGTCGGCGCGCAGCTCACGGGAGCGGTTTCGGCGGGCATTGACGACGACGACCGTGATCCGCTTCGCGTGGCGGTGGGATGCCTGCAGGTCGCCGTAGAACCGGACCATCGCGGCGCTGGTGATCGGGGCTTCCCGGCGGCAGACCACGGTGCGGTCGACTGCCCCGTCACCTTTCCGGATTGATCTTTCGCGTCCACAACCCATAATGGCGCGACGCGAACAAGATGGCGGCCAACCCCACTGGTGCCTTTGCCCCCGTTACGAAGGCCGGGAGGACGCCATGGGCGGACGCGAATCGATCGTGAAGGCGACCGAGGTGCTCGCCACGGCGGCCTTCGACCCGGCCCAGTGGC
>NZ_AKZI01000159.1 GCF_000293785.1 Rhodovulum sp. PH10
TCAGCTCGGCGCGACCGGTGCCGCCGTCTCGCGCGCCGCATGGACGCGGCACCAATCGAGCCCTTCCAGCAGGGCCGAGAGCTGCGCAGCCGACAGCCGGACCACGCCGTCCTGCACGGACGGCCAGCGGAATCGGCCGTCCTCCAGCCGCTTCGCGAACAGACAAACGCCGGTGCCGTCCCAGAAGATCAGCTTCACGCGGTCGGCGCGCCTGGCGCGGAACACATAGACCGCCCCGGAGAACGGATCGGCCCGCATCTCCTCGCGCACCAGCGCGGCGAGCCCTTCGGCGCCCTTGCGGAAGTCGACCGGCCGGGTCGCCACCATCACCCGCACCGCTCCGGTCGGGCCGATCACGGCCGCGCCCTCAACGCGCGGATCACCGCCGCCACCGTCCCGGCCTCCGCGCCGGCGCCGATCCGTACGCTCACACCGTCGATCTCCAGCGCGATCGTGCCGGTGAGATCCGCAGTCCTTCGGTCTCGCCGGGGCCTCCGAGGTCGACGTACCGGCTCCGGCGACGGCGAGGCTGTCTCGACGACCGCCGGCACGAACAGCGGCGCCTCGGTCGCCGCCGCACCTGCCTCCGGCTGCCGAGCTTGCCGTCGCCATGTGAACACCTGCTGCGGCGTCAGTCCGTGACGTCGGGCGACCTCCGATACGACGGCGCCCGGAGCAAGCGTCTCCTCGACGATCCGCGCCTTGTCGTTCGTCGAGAACCGGCGCCGCCGGCCCGTCCCCGAGATCACCTCGATCCGGTGAACCGCCCCCGTAGGCTCGAGCGTAGAGTCAAGTTTAGACATGAGCCGATCTCCGATTCAGACCTCGATGATCGGCAGCCTCCGCCCTCACGACCATCCGCAGAAGGTGGGGCCAAAACGACGCTTACTGTGCCGGCACGACGTCGAGCCGTTCGCTGACGTCCTCGCCGATCC
>NZ_AKZI01000160.1 GCF_000293785.1 Rhodovulum sp. PH10
ACTGGTGGCCGAAACCCATCACTCGGAACTGATCACCCGAATCCGGTATCACTCGGTGCGGCCGAACTGGCAGCCCTCGTGCGCGTAGACCCAGTGCTCGACGCCGTAGCGGTCGGGCGGCGAGAGTTTCGGCTCGCAGAAGGCGAGCCAGGCGCGATGGCGGGCATCCTTGCCGTCGCGCTTGGCGGTGTCGCCCGGCTCTGCTGCGGCGCGCACCAGCATCGGCGAGGCCGCGCCTGCGGTCCCCGCGGACCCCGCGGTGCTCTCGTCGCTCCCGTTCGGCCGCACCGGCACATAGACCGTGCTCGATCGCGCCCGCTGGCCTTGGCGGGAGGTCTCGCGGGGCGTGCTGGTGTGGCTCGTAGCACGGTGCGTCGACGACGACCAGAAATGCAGCTTCAGCCGTTTCGCAGAAGCGGGGCCCGGCAGGGCGACGAGCCCGACCGCGACGGCGACAGCGAGTGCGGCACGCGAACGAGGCATGATCGTCCTCCCTCTGTTCTGGCGGTATCGTGCCAGTGGAGAGGGAGGGCGCGAAGTGCAACCTTCGGTCTGGGTGAACGAAGGGTTGACCCGATCACGTCCGGCTGCCGGAGCCCTCCGCCTCGCCCTCCGCTTCCGCGTCCTTCTGCCGCTGCTGCGGCTGCTCGCCGTCGCGCGGCTTGCGGTCGCGCACCAGGAGGCGGAAGAACAGCGGCACGAACAGGATCGCCAAAAAGGTCGCGGCCAGCATGCCGCCGATGACGCCGGTGCCGATCGAGTGGCGGCTCGCCGAGCCCGCCCCCGAGGCGATCGCCAGCGGCACCACGCCGAGCACGAAGGCGAGCGAGGTCATCACGATCGGCCGGAAGCGCAGCCGCGCGCCCTCCACCGCCGCGTCGAACGCCGAGCGCCCGGCGCGCTGCTGCTCGGCGGCGAACTCGACGATCAGGATGGCGTTCTTGGCGGCGAGGCCGATCAGCGTGACGAGGCCGACCTGGAAATAGACGTCGTTCTCGATGCCGCGCAGCCAGATCGCGAGGATCGCGCCGAACACCGCGAACGGCACCGCGGTGACCACCGCGAGCGGCAGCGTCCACCGCTCGTACTGCGCGGCGAGGATCAGGAAGACCATCAACAGGCCGAACAGGAAGCCCTGCGAGCCGGTGCCGGCGGTCTGGATCTCCTGATAGGCCGAGCCGGTCCAGCCGATCGTGTAGTCGCTCGACAGCGTGCTCGCGACGACCTCGCGGATCGCCTCGATCGCCTGGCCCGAGGAGTAGCCGGGCGCGGGGTTCGCCTGCACGCGGGCGGCCGGGAAGACGTTGAAGCGATCGACCACGTCCGGCCCGAGGGTACGCTCGACCGACACCAGCGCATCGAGCGGCACCATCGTGCCGTTCTGCGAGCGCACGAACACGTGGCGCAGGTCGTCCGGCGTCTCGCGGAACTCGGCCTCCGACGACAGCGTGACGCGGAAGGTGCGGCCGTACAGCGTGAAGTCGTTGACGTAGAGGCTGCCGAACGACGACTGCATGGTGTCGAACAGCGAGGCGATCGGCACGCCGAGCGCCTTCGCCTTGTCGCGGTCGACATCGACGCGGTATTGCGGGACGTCGGTCGAGAAGGTGGTGCGCACGCCGCTCAGCTCGGGCCGCCGGTTGGCCGCCTCCACCACCTTCTGCACCGCCTGCTGCAGGCTTTCGAGGCTGCCGCCGGAGCGATCCTGCAGGAAGAACTCGAGGCCGCCGGTGGTCGAGATGCCCTGAATGGCGGGCGGGTTGAAGCCGATCACCACGCCGTCGCGGAACCGCGCATTGAGCGCCGCGAAGCTGTTGGCGAGGACGCGCGCGTCGAGCTTCGGATCGGTGCGCTCCGACCAGTCCTTCAGCGAGACGAACGAGACGCCGGAATTGGTCTTCTGGGCGCCGGAAAGGAAGTCGTAGCCGGTCAGCGTGACGATGTCGGCGACCGCTGGATTCTCCATCACCCCCTTGCTCACCTCGTCGGTCACCTTCTGGGTGCGGTCGAGCGCGGCGGCCGGCGGCAGCTGGGTGACGAGGAAGACGTAGCCCTGGTCCTCGGCCGGCACCAGCGCGCCCGGTACCCGCTGAAACAGCATCCAGGTCGCCCCGAGCATCACCGCGATCAGCGCGGCGGCCAGCAGCGCGCGGCGCAGGAAGAAGCGCACGCCCTCGGTGTAGCCGCGGGTGACGGCGTCGAACCCGCGGTTGAACCAGCGGAACGGCGCCCACGGCTCGCGGTGCTCGGGCTTCAGAAACACCGCGCACAGCGCCGGCGTCAGCGTCAGCGCGACCATGCCGGAGATCACCACCGACACCGCGATCGTCACCGCGAACTGGCGGTAGAGCTCGCCGGCGAGCCCGCCGAGGAACGACACCGGCACGAACACCGCGCACAGCACCAGCACGATGGCGATCACCGGGCCGGACACCTCCTGCATCGCCTTGACGGCGGCCTGGTAGGGCGTCTTGTGCTCGGCCGACATGATGCGCTCGACGTTCTCGAGCACGACGATGGCGTCGTCCACCACGATGCCGATCGCCAGAATCAGTCCGAACAGCGTGAACAGGTTGATCGAGAAGCCGAGCAGATACATGCCGGCGAAGGTGCCGACGATCGACACCGGCACCGCGAGCACCGGGATCAGCGTCGCCCGCCAGTTCTGCAGGAACAGGAAGACCACCGCCACCACCAGCAGGATCGCCTCGGCGAAGGTTTTCGCCACCTCCTCGACGGAGGCCTCGATGAAGCGGGTGGTGTTGAACGGGATGGCGTAGGAGAGCCCGTCGGGGAAACGCTGCGACAGCCGCTCCATCGTGTCGCGCACCGCGGTCGCGACCTGCAGTGCGTTGGCGCCGGGCTGGAGATAGACGCCGATCGGCACCGCCGGGGCGCCGTTCAGCGTCGCGATGGTGGCGTAGTTCTGCGAGCCGAGCTCGACGCGCGCGACGTCCTTCACGCGCAGCGCGGCGCCGTCCGATGTCGAGCGCAGAATGATGTTCTCGAACTGGCGCGGATCGGCGAGCCGCCCCTGGGTCGTCACCGAGTAGGTGAAGGCCTGCGGGTCCTTCATCGGCTCCTCGCCGAACCGGCCGGCGGCGAACTGCGAGTTCTGCTCGCGGATCGCGGCGGCGATGTCGCTCGGCGTCAGGCCGTATTGCGCGACCTTGTCGGGCCGCAGCCAGATGCGCATCGAATAGTCGGAGGCGCCGAACAGCGAGGCGTCGCCGACGCCGGGCGTACGGCGCAGCTCGTCGATCACGTTGATCAGCGCGTAATTGGAGATGAAGATGGTGTCGTAGCGCCGGTTGGGCGACGACATCGTCACCACCTGCAGGATCGAGCTCGACCGCTTGGCGACCGTGACGCCCTGGCGGCGCACCTCCTCGGGCAGCAGCACGGTGGCGCGCTGCACGCGGTTGTTGACGTTGATGGTCGCCTGGTCGGGATCGGTGCCGATCTCGAACGACACCGAGATGCGCAGCGTGCCCGAGCCGGTGGCGGTCGAGCGCATGTAGATCATGTTCTCGACGCCGTTGATCTGCTGCTCGAGCGGCGCGGCGACCGTCTCGGCGATGGTCTCCGCGGTGGCGCCCGGATAGGTCGCCGACACCACCACCTCCGGCGGCACGATCTGCGGATACTGCTCGATCGGCAGGACGCGCATCGCGACGAGGCCGGCGATCACGATGACGATCGAGATCACCGAGGCGAACACCGGCCGGTCGATGAAGAACTTGGAGATCACTGGCGGGCCTCGTCGCCGGAGGAGCGTTCGTTGCCGCTGGCGGAGGAGGGCGGCGCCGCATCCGGCTTCGCCCCCGGCGCCCCGGCGGGTGCACCGGCGGGCGCACCGGCGGGCGCACCGGTCGGCGCGCTACTCCCGGGCGAGCCTCCGGGCGTCCCCATCGTCCGCCGGCCGATCGAGGTGCCGGGCTCGGCGCCGGCGTCCTTGCCGACCGCCGCTTTCGCCGCCGCGTCGGTCTTGCCGCTCTCCGGGCCGGGCTCGGCCGGCACCGGCCGCACCGGCTGGCCGGGTTTCACCCGGATGATGCCGTCGACCACCACGCGCTCGCCCGGTTGGAGCCCGGACCGCACGATCCAGCCGTTCTCCACCTGCTCGGCGATCCGGATCGGCCGCTGCTCGGCGACGTTCGAGTCGTTGACCACATAGACGAACGCCCCCTGCGGCCCCTGCGACACCGCGCGTGTCGGCACCACCAGAGCGTCCGGCACCGTCACCCCGCGGATCACCACGCGGACGAACTGGCCGGGCAGCAAGAGGCCGTCCGGATTGGGGAACATCGCGCGGGCCTGGATGGTGCCGGTCTGCGCATCGACCCGTCGTGCCGCCTGGTCGATCCGGCCGACGTGCGGATAGGTTGTTCCATCGCCGTAATGCAGCTCGACCGAGATGTCCTTGTCCGAGATCGGCGTCGCGCGCCGCGCGTTGAGCTCGCGAAAATCCTGCGCCTCCTTCTCGGTGAAGGAGAAGTTCACATAGGCCGGGTCGAGCGGGGTGATGGTGGTGAGCAGGGTCTGCTGCGCCTGGATCAGCGTGCCGATCGCCGGCGACTGCAGCGAGGTGACGCCGCTCACCGGCGCCTTGACGACCGTGTAGTCGAGATTGAGCCGCGCCGCCTCCACCTCCGCCTCGGCAAGCTTCACCGCGGCGCGGGCCTGGTCGCGCTGGGCGGTGGCCTGGTCGAGCTGCTGCTCGGACGACACCTGGCGTCGCACCAGCTCGGCGGTGCGCTTGTAGTTCTCCTCGGCCTGGGTGAGCGACGCCTGGGCCTGGGCGAGCTGCGCCTTCGCGCGGTCGAGCGCCACCTGGTAGGTCGCCGGGTCGATCCGGAACAGCACCTGGTCGGCCTGGACCTGGCCGCCCTCCTCGTATTCGCGGCTGAGCAGCAGGCCGCCGACCCGCGGCCGCACCTCGACGTCGCGGAAGCTCGCGACCCGGCCGGAATACTCGCCCGGCAGCTCGACCTCCTGTGGCGTCACCGTGATCACGCCGACCTGTGGTGGCGGTTGCTGTCGTCCACCCGGGCCGCCGCCCGCTGCCCCACCTCGACCGCCGGCTTTTTGTTGCTGCTGCGACGATCCGCCGATCCAGGCCTGCAGCGGCCCGAGACCCTCCGGTCCGCGGATCCAGACATAGAGACCGGCGGCCACGATCAGAAGGACCACCACGACGAGTGCGACGACGAGCCGACGATTCAAAGGTTCATCCCGATGTGAGGGCGGACGTTCGCCCGCCTGCGATTGTCGCCGGCGTTCGAACGGGGAAGGGAACGCCGGAGGATGGACATGGTGCCCGAGCCGTGTGCCCGAGCCGTGTGCCCGGACCGTGACCGGACGCCGCAGCGCCGCGGCGGCTCACCGATCGAGGCTCCGATCGGGGCACCGGCGGTCGTATATAGGGTCCGCCTCCGGCTCGTGCGACCCGGCGCGGCGTTCGCCGTCGTCGTCGGGCTCGGTCTGCTGCAGGGCAGCCACGGTGACCCGCGCCAGATCGTGCCGATCGGTCGGCTCGTCGAACTCGGGCACCAGGCGGCGCACGATCTCGAGGTGGCGGGTGAGGGCGGCCGTCTGCTCCTCGGTGCGGGCGACCGCGACCAGGTCGCCGAGGCGCCGCGCGAGCTGCATCAGCAGGGCCGGGTTGTCCTCGGCCGACTGGCGAATCTGGATGAAGGCGGCGTCGACCAGGCCGTTGTAGGTCGAGACGTCGGCGATCACCCGCACGGTGCCGCCGGCGTCGAGATACTCGGCGGGGGGTGGCGCGCGTCGTCCGAGCCGCTCGATCGCGCCGGCCAGCCGGTCGACCACGGTGATCGCGGTGAAGGTGTCGTTCATGCTCGGCGACAGCGCCCGCAGCGCGATCTCCACCAGCTGTCGCACGGCGTATTCGAGGTCCTGGTCGGGCGTGCGGTCGGCGCCGATCACGAACGCCGCGCGAACGGCGTCGTCGAACGTCTCCGGCGGCGCGGTCGGCGCCAGCACGCCGATGCAGGCGCGGCCGCGCACCACGTAATGGCCGGCCCTGATCCGCACGGTGAGCAGCGCATCGTGCCGCGCCGCGAGCTTGCACAGCGCGGCATAGTCGATCATCTGCACGTAGCCGCTGACGTCGAGCGCCAGCGTGCGCTCGACCGCGCCGCTCGGCAGCGGCCCGCCGATGGTCGGCGGCCGCCCCTCCGGGGTCTTCTCGATCGCGTGCTCGAGGTTGCGCGCCACCACGTCGATCATGGTGTCGGAGATGATCGAGCGGGCGAGCTTGTGGATGTAGAACAACAGCGCCAGCAGGCAGACGACCACCAGCACGCTGGCGAGCGTGATGGCGACGTGCGGCACGTGGTCGGGGCCGAGCTCGCTGTCGATGCTGCGCAGCACGATGAGCGTGTAGAGAATGGTGGCGACGAACAGGCCGATCACGCTCTGAATCTGGCGGTCGCCGATGAAGGTCCAGATCAGTCGCGGCCCGAGCTGGCCGGCGGCGAGCGACAGCACCACCATGGTGATCGACACCACGAGCGAGGTCATGGTGATCATGCCGGACAGCAGCGTCGACAAAAGGTCGCGCGCGGTCGAGGCGTCGCCGCTGAACACCCACCACTGGTCCCGCAGCGGCGCGAGGGCGATCTGGAGGTTCGAGAACAGCATCACGTAGGCGATGATCGCCGCCACCCCGCCCATCAGCGCGGGGATCATCCACAGGCTGGTGCGCAGCCAGGCGAGCATCGTCCACAAGCGGGTCACGTCGGTGCAGCTCTCCATGCGCGCCGCGACGGCGCCGGGACCTCGGCCGGGGTCGCGACCGTTTTTCAGTTTTCCAGCCGGGCGTCGGCACGGCCCGACGCAGCGCCCCCGACGGAGGTAATGCGCGGCCGCATCGCCGGTTCCGTCGCGGCCGGACGACCGCCCGCCGCGTCGTGCGACAAGGGGCCTCGCGACATGGCGGCCGACATGCACGCGATAGGAGTTCGCGCGGTAGCGGACCGGCCGCGGTCGCGCGCCCGGAACGGCGGGCCGGCCGCACGCATCACCCTGTGTCTCGACGATACGGCCTCGTCCGCTCGCGAGTCGATACCCGAACGTTCAGCAACCCGAGACGATCCCGCAGGAGACCACGATGCGACTTTTGACGATGACCGCAGCGGTGCTCGCGATGAGCGTGCTGCCGGCGGCCGCTCAGTCCGGCTCCCAACATCAGGGCGCCCAGAATCAGGGGACCCAGCTCCGCAGCGGCTCGTCCGCGCAGAGCGGCACCACCGGCGCTTCCGGCACGTCCGGCGCCTCCGCCCAGGGCGACACGATGAAGTGGCGTGCGATGTCGCAGGACAAGGTGCGCAAGACCCTGCAGGACGCCGGCTTCCAGAACGTCCAGGTAGTCGACGCCGCCTATTTGGTGCACGCCCGCACGAAGGACGGCGACACCGTGGTGATGTACATCAATCCGCCCGAGACGCTGAGCGGCGGCAGCTCCTCGACCACCGGTGCAAGCTCCGGCTCGTCGCTCGGCTCGTCGACCGGCGGCTCGGGCTCGTCGTCGGCCGGCACCGGCGCGTCCGGCTCCAAGTGAGGCGCGGCGCGCGCGGCACGAAGTGATGCCAGCGGCGGGAAACTATGACCTCATCCTGAGGGTCGCCGAAGGCGACGTCT
>NZ_AKZI01000161.1 GCF_000293785.1 Rhodovulum sp. PH10
AGTGCTCCTCAGGACGAGGTCGGACTCTATCGCCGTTGGTATCAGATCGTCTGATTGTACGCACCGACCTGGGGATGCGTGCGCAGCACGGCGTCGACCGCGGCGAACATGTCGCGCATACGGGACTCGGAGACCGGGCTTTCCACCACCACCACCAGCTCCGGCTTGTTGGAGGAGGCGCGCACCAGCCCCCAGGTGCCGTCCTCGACCGTCACCCGCACGCCATTGACCGTCACGAGGTCCCTGATCTTCTGCCCGGCGACGAGTGCGCCGCTCGCCTGCGCGTCGCAAAAATGCTTCACCACCGCGTCGACCACGCCGTACTTCTCCTCGTCGGCGCAGTGCGGCGACATGGTCGGCGACTGCCATGTCATTGGCAGCGCCTCGCGCAGCGCCGACAGCTTCTTGCCCGGATTGCGGTCGAGGAAATCGCACACCGCGAGCGCCGAGACGAGGCCGTCGTCATAGCCGCGGCCGAACGGCGCGTTGAAGAAGAAGTGCCCCGATTTCTCGAAGCCGACCAGCGCAGCGAGCTCGTGGGTGCGCCGCTTCATGTAGGAGTGGCCGGTCTTCCAGTAATCGACGCTCACGCCGTTCGCCCGCAGCACCGGATCCGTCACGAACAGCCCGGTGGACTTCACGTCGACCACGAAGCGCGCGTTCGGATGAAGCCCCGAGATGTCGCGTGCCAAAAGCACGCCGACCTTGTCGGCAAAAATCTCCTCGCCGGTGTCGTCGACCACGCCGCAGCGATCGCCGTCGCCGTCGAAGCCGAGCCCGACATCGGCGCCGCTCTCCAGCACCGCGTCACGGATCGCGTGCAGCATCTCGAGGTCTTCGGGGTTCGGATTGTAGCGCGGAAAGGTGTGGTCGAGATTCGTGTCGAGCGGCACCACCTCGCAGCCGATCGCCTCCAGCACTTTCGGCGCGAACGCACCCGCGGTGCCGTTGCCGCAGGCGCACACCACCTTCAGCGGATGCTTCAGCTTGGGCCGGTTCGTCAGATCGGCGATGTAGCGCTCCGGAAAGTCTTCCACGAACACGTAGGAGCCGCCGCCAGGGAGATCGAAGTCGGCCGACAGCACGATCTCCTTCAGCCGCGTCATCTCCTCGGGGCCGAAGGTGAGCGGGCGGTTCGCGCCCATCTTCACGCCGGTCCAGCCATTGTCGTTGTGGGACGCGGTCACCATCGCGACGCACGGCACGTCGAGCGCGAACTGGGCATAATAGGCCATCGGCGTCACCGCGAGGCCGATGTCGTGCACCTTGCAGCCGGCCGCCATCAGGCCGGAGATCAACGCCGTCTTGATCGAGGCCGAGTAACCGCGAAAATCGTGGCCGGTGACGATCTCCGGCGCGACGCCGAGCCGGCGCACCAGCGTGCCGAGCCCCATGCCCAGCGCCTGCACGCCCATCAAATTGATCTCGGTCTCGAACAGCCAGCGCGCGTCGTACTCGCGAAAGCCGGTCGGCTTCACCAGCGGGCGGGATTCGTAGTCGTAGGTGTTGGGCACGAGGGCGGACAGAGGACGAGGAAACATTTGCGGCCTGTGTGGGCGGAGGATCGATGGCTAGGGGCGGGGCACGGCGCCTGCGCGCCCTCTCCCCGCAGGCGGGGAGAGGGTCGGGGTGAGGGGGTGTCCGTTCGCGTGGAAGCGGGGGCCCCCCCCCCCCCCCCCCCCCGCCCGCCCCC
>NZ_AKZI01000162.1 GCF_000293785.1 Rhodovulum sp. PH10
GCCGCAGCAGGAAGGCGGCGCGGCCGACCCAGTCGGCGAGCGTCGAGCGGTCGAGGGTGATGCCTTGCCGGGCGTAGATCTGGGCCTGCCGGTAGAGCGGTAGATGGTCGGCATATTTGGCGACGAGGACGTGCGCCACCGTCGCCTCGGTCGGAAGCCCGCCTTCGATCAGGCGCGCCGGGGCCTCCGCCTGGACGACGGCGCTCTCGCACGCCCGGCAGGCGTATTTGGGCCGCCGCACGACGAGCACCCGGAACTGTGCCGGCACGACGTCGAGCCGTTCGCTGACGTCCTCGCCGATCCGATGCAGCGCGCTGCGGCAGCACGGGCAGGCGTGATCGTCGATGTCGATCACCATCTCGATGCGGGGCAGATGGGAGGGGAGCGATCCGCGGTTCGTGCGCCGCCGGGCGGCGCGGGCCGCGCGCTCGGTCGGGGCACTCGCGTCTTGCTCGGCCTCGCCGCTCGCCGCCACCTGTTCGACCTCCTCGAGGCCGAGCAGCAACTGATCTTCCGGCAGCGTCTCGGCCCGCCGGCCGAAGCGGTGCCGCTGCAGCTCCTTGATGATCTGCTCGAGCCGCTCGGCTCGCGCCCGCTCGGCGAGCAGCATCGCCTTCAGTGTGGCGGGATCATTTGGGAGCGTGTCGGCAGCGGCCGTCATGGTGCGATTACACCATGCGACGCGGGCTTCGGCGA
>NZ_AKZI01000163.1 GCF_000293785.1 Rhodovulum sp. PH10
GCCGCGGCCGGCTTCGCCGGCGCGGCGGCGGCGGCCGGCGGCTCGGGCGCGGCCTCGGCGACCAGCTGGCGCTCGGGCTGCATCGGCGTCATCGGCAGCGTGGTGAAGGCGACCACCGGGTCCTTGCCGACCGGCGCCGGGTCGCGGCGCGGCCACTTGAAGTCGTCGGCCCGGCCGGCCGGGGCGGGCAAAGCTTCGCCCGCCACCAGAACCTTGGCGGCGACCGCATCGAGTGGGGCCGGCTTCCGGTCGTCGTCCTTGGCGGCTTTCGGGTCCTTTGCCGGCTTTTTCGGATCGCCTCCCAACAGCTCGTCGCTCGGGTCGGTGATGGCGGGGCCGGCGGTCAGGGTGATCACCGGTCCGGAGAGCGGGCGGGCGGTGCCGTTCGGGCTCTCCTCGGCCGGCTTCGCGGCGGTGTCCGGCGCGGTCGCGGGGGCGGTCTCCGGCCCCTTGCCCGGCTCCTCGACCGGCAGCGACACCGGGGTCGCGCGGGCGGTCATCGCGCGCTGCAGCTCGCGCTCGACGAAGTGGGCGAGCTTGCGGGCGCCGGACTGGGTGAAATGCACGCCGTTCGGCGTGCGCAGGCGGCGGATCTGGCCTTCGACGTCGGGGCCGGAGGTGGTGAAGCGGCCGTTCTCGTCGACGAAGCCGTCCCAGACGTCGACATAGACGATGCCGGCGCGCTCGGCGCGGCTGCGATAGAGATCGTCGAGATAGCCGAAATCGCCCATCGAGCGGGTGCCGCGCACCGGCGGGGCGCCGACCCAGAACACCGGCACGCCGGCGCTCTTCAGCGCGGCGATGGTGGCGTCGATCCGCTCGATATAGAGTTCCGACCATTTTTCCGAGCGAAACTCGTGGCGTGGCCCGGAGCCGCCGTCGTCGTCATCGTCGTCGGCATTGGTCGAGGCGGCCTGTCCTGCGGGCTGACCTGCGGGCTGCTGCGGATCGGCGCGCGTCGTCTCGTGGATCGGCCGGCGGTCCTCGAGGCCGATCATCATCACCACGTAGTCCGGGTGCTCGGTCGCCAGCGTCTCGCGGATATAGGCCGGCCAGTCGGGGTGCTCGCTCTGCAGGTTGGCGCGCACCTTGCGCTGGATCAGGCCCGACCAGGTCTTCACCTTGCGCACCACGCCCATCTCGGGCGACTCCTGGAACGACACTTCGAGCCCGTAGGCGAGCCAGTCGGCGAGCGAGTCGCCGAACACCATCACGGTGGTGGTCGGCGGGGTGTCCGGCTTCTTCGGCGCCGGCGCCTTGGAGTAGTCGACCGGCGGCGGCGCCGGGCGCTGCGGCTCGGCCTGCTGCGGCTGGAACGGGTTCCAGTTCTGTTGTTGCTGGCGCTGGGGGTAGCGCTGTTGGCGCTCGTAGGGGTTGGCGAACGGGTTGCGGAACGGGAAGCGCTCGTCGAACAGCTGGGCCGAGGCCGGCGCCGCCGTGACCAGCAGCGTCACCGCCAAGAGCATCGCCTCCGCCGCGACGAGGAGCGCGAGGGCGAGCCCGCCCGCACCGCGCATGCGGCGAGACTCGTGGGGATGCCGCGTCGCGTGCGAACCGTGTCCGGAAAATCCCACCGTCGAAGCCCGCTTCTCTGCCGTGCCGCGCGAGGCCCGTGCGGCCCGCGTTCGTCGCCAACCTGACGGGCGACCGTGGCGACACGAAGATCGCTCGGCCCGCCGCTGTCAAGCGGGCGCTGGCCCCGGGGACTCGTCCCGGGGACTCGTCCCGCGGGCCGGGGCGAGGTGGGGCTCGCTCCGGCGTCCGGTTTCGGGGTGCAGATCTCCGGGTGCAGATCTCCGGGTGTCGTTGTCCCCGGTCGTCGGTGGCAGCGCTACCGCGTCCGCAAGCGGTCGAGCAGCGAGGCAGTGGCAAAACCGTCCGGCACCAAGCCGGCCGCCGCCTGATACTGCCGGATCGCCCGGCGCGATTTCGCCTGGATGCGGCCGTCCGGCGAGCCGCCGATGTCGAAGCCGTGGCGGACCAGGTGGGTCTGCAGCTCGTAGCGCTCGGCGCTGGTCAGCACCCGCTCGTGACGCGGCCACGCCTGCACGAAGTCGCCGCCGCCGCGCAGCCGGTCGGCGAGATGGCCGATCGCCAGCGCGTAGGCCTCCGCCGGATTGTACTTCATGATGACGCGAAAATTCTTCAGCATCAGGAAGGCCGGGCCCTCGGAGCCGGCCGGCACCACGAGATACGCCGTGTCGGAGGGGCGCGGAAAGCCCATGCCGTTCGGCCGCCGTACCCCGAGGCTCGCCCACTGGGCGAGCGTCAGGCTGCGCTTGCCGTCCGCCCACAGGAAATCGAAATTCTGCGGCAGCGCCACCTCGTAGCCCCAGGTCTTGCCGGGCTCCCAGCCGTCCTTCTTCAGGTTGTTCGCGGTCGAGGCGACCATGTCGGGGATCGAATCGACCACGTCGCGCCGGCCGTCGCCGTCGAAGTCGACGGCGTAGCGCTCGAACGAGGTCGGCATGAACTGGGTCGGCCCGAAGGCGCCCGCCCACGACCCCTTGAGGTGATCCGGGATCACGTCGCCGCGGTGCAGGATGGTCAGCGCCGACAAAAACTCCTTGCGGAAATAGGGCTGGCGGCGGCCGACGCAGGCGAGCGTGGCGGTCGAGCGCAGCACCGGCTTGGTGCCGCCGAGCGTGCCGTAGTTCGACTCGACCCCCCAGATCGCCGCGATCACGTAGCGGTCGACCCCGTAGGCCTGCTCCACCGCCGCGAAGGTCGCCGCGTTCTGCGCCAGAAGCTCGCGGCCGCGGGCGATCCGCGCGTCGGTGACCAGGATGTCGAGATAGTCCCAGAACGCCTTGGTGAACTCCGGCTGGGCGTCCATCAGATCCATGATCCGCAGATCGGGCGTCAGGCCGGCGGTGAAGCGCTGGAAGCTCGCCCGCGACACGCCGCGGCGGGCCGCCTCCGGCCACAGGCTGGCGATGCAGGCCGGGAACTCGGCCGCCGCCTGGCGGATCGCCCCGGCGGTCATCTCGGGATGGCCGGAGCTGCCCGACGTGCCGCTCCATCCGGAGGGATTCGCCCGCGGCGCCACCGAGCCGGTGGTGGCGGGGCCGGCGTCGGTGCTCACCGGGATCGCCGGAACCGGCGCGCGGCTCGCCGGGCCGGCGGAACGGCCGGTCGACGCGCTGCCGCTCGGCCCGGCGAGGCCGAACATCCGGTCGAGAAAGATTTGCGCACTCGCGGGCGCCGTTCCGAGCAGGGCCGCCACGACCGCGCCGGCGGCCAGTGCCGTCGTCGTCCGGGCGCCCCTCGCGCCGAGACCCAACCCGCGTGTCGTACCGTGTCGCACCATCGTCTGCCCCTCCCGCTCGAACTCCCACTCAAGCATCCGCATGGTTTCAGCTATCTTAAGCCGAGGTGACCACAGCTCGACCAAATCGCGGCGTTGCCGCGGCGCCGCGATGCCAAAGACGGCCACACGCAGGCGGCGAAATCGCCCCGCGGCACGGCCCGGGGCATGGACAGGCGGGCGTCGGCATGGTTCTTTTGCCGCCCGTTCGGCCTTCCGTTTCTCGTTTCGCACTCACGTGATCGCATCATGAGCACACCCATTCGCAAAGCCGTTCTTCCCGTCGCCGGCCTCGGCACGCGGTTCCTTCCGGCCACCAAGGCGATGCCGAAGGAGATGCTCCCGGTGGTCGACCGCCCGCTGATCCAGCACGTCGTCGACGAGGCGCGCGAGGCCGGCATCGAGCACATCATCTTCGTCACCGGCCGCAACAAGGCGGTGATCGAGGACCATTTCGACCGCCAGTACGAGCTGGAGGTGACGCTGACCGAGCGGCGCAAGTTCGCCGACCTCGAGCATCTCGAGCGCGATCTGCCGATCCCCGGCCAGACCTCGTTCACCCGCCAGCAGTCGCCGCTCGGCCTCGGCCACGCGGTGTGGTGCGCGCGCGACATCGTCGGCGACGAGCCGTTCGCGCTGCTGCTGCCGGACGTGCTGGTGCAGTCGCCGCGCGGCTGCCTCGCCCAGATGATGGACGCCTACCGCCAGATCGACGGCAAGGCCAACATGATCGCGGTCGAGGAGATGCCGGAGGATCGCCTGCACATGTACGGCGTGGTCGGCACCGGCAAGACGGTCGGCTCCGCCTTCGAGGTCACCTCGATGATCGAGAAGCCGGCGCGCGGCAAGGCGCCGTCCAACCTGATCATCACCGGCCGCTACATCCTGCAGCCGGAAATCTTCTCCATCCTGGAGAACCAGAGCTGGGGCGCCGGCGGCGAGATCCAGCTCACCGACGCGATGATCCGGCTGGCGCTGAACCAGCCGTTCTACGGCGTGAAGTTCGAGGGGCGCGCGTTCGACTGCGGCTCCAAGATCGGCTTCCTCGCCGCCAACGTCGCCTATGCGCTCGCCCGCGACGACATCGCGCCCGCCTTCCGGACCGAGCTGAAGGCCTTGCTCGGGGACGCATGACGGGGGTCTCTTCGGGTCGTCACCGGCGAGCTTTTCGGGGGCGGGCGCGCGCGTGCGGCGCCCGGCCGGACAAGAACCTCGCGGCCGGCGGGTGTGTTCCGCGGGCCCGGCGGCGGGACGTTGCCGCCGCATGACGAGCCCGAGGAAAGCCATGCTGCGTGAACGCCAGTCGCCGCCGCGCGACATCTTCACGACCGATCCGTGGAACCTGTCGGCCCGCTTCCACGTCAAGCTGCAGGACGAGCTGGTCGCCCAGACCGAGACGATGTTCGCGCTCGCCAACGGCTATCTCGGCATGCGCGGCACCATCGACGAGGGCCGCCCGGTCCAGGAGCCGGGCGTCTTCCTCAACGGCTTCTACGAGTTCCGGCCGATCACCTACGGCGAGCACGCCTACGGCTTCCCGCGGGTCGGCCAGAGCATGGTCGGCTGCCCGGACGGCACGGTGCTCCGCCTGTTCGTCGACGACGAGCCGTTCGTCGGCACCGAGGCGGAGATCGTCTCGTTCCACCGCACGCTCGACCTGAAGGCCGGCGCGCTGCGGCGCGAGGTGACCTGGACCACGCCGACCGGCAAGCGATTGCGGCTGCGCACCACGCGGCTCGTCTCGTTCGACAACCGCCACCTCGCGGCGATCGACTGGGAGCTGTCGCTCGACAACGACGACGCCGACATCGTGATCTCCTCCGAGCTGGTGCATCCGCAGCCGCTGCCGGTGGTCGCCGAGAAGGACGACCCGCGGCTGGCGGTGGCGATCGCCGGGCGCATCCTCGAGCCGGCCGGCCGCGACTGCGACGAGCTGCGCATCCTGCTCGGCTACATCACCCGCTCGTCGCGCCTGGTGCTCGGCTGCGGCATGGACCACGTGCTCACCACCGACTGCCGCTACGTGACCGACTTCAACGTCGAGGACAACGCCGCCGCCGTCGTCTTCAAGGTGCGCGGCGAGCGCGGCCGCTCGATCCGGCTGACGAAATTCCTCGGCTATCACTATTCCGACCACGGCACCGCCGAGGACATGCGCACCCAGGTCGGCTGGACGCTCGACCGGGCGATGTCGCGCGGCTTCTCCGTGCTGCTCGACACCCAGAAGACCGACGTCGCGCGCTTCTGGGCGCGCTCCGACGTCGAGGTCGTCAACGACGATCCGCGTCTCCAGCAGGTGATCCGCTGGAATCTGTTTCAGCTCCTGCAGGCCTCCGAGCGCGCCGAAGGGCACGGCGTCGGCACCCGCGGCCTCACCGGCTCGACCTACGAGGGACACTATTTCTGGGACATGGAGATCTATGTCCTGCCGTTCCTGGTCTACACCAATCCGCGGGTCGCGCGGCACCTCCTGAAGTTCCGCTACGACACGCTCGACCGGGCGCGCGCACGGGCGGCCGAGCTCGGCCATTGCGGCGCGACCTTTCCGTGGCGGACCATCAACGGCGACGAGGCGTCGGCCTATTACGCGGCGGGCACCGCGCAGTATCACATCAATGCCGACATCGTTCACATGATCCGCAAATACGTGGAGGTGTCGGGCGACGACGAGTTCATGCAGCGCTACGGCGCCGAGATCCTGATCGAGACGGCGCGGCTGTGGCGCGACCTCGGCTTCTTCTCGCAGCGGCGCAACGGGCGCTTCTGCATCAATGCGGTGACCGGCCCCGACGAGTACAACGCGGTGGTCGACAACAACTACTTCACCAATCTGATGGCGCAGCAGAACATGCGCTACGCCGCGCGCGTGGTGCGGGCGATGAAGGCCGACCATCCCGACGTCTACGAGGGTTTGGTCGCGCGCACCGGGCTCGGTGCGGAGGAGCCCGACTCGTGGGACGAGGCGGCCGACTGCATGTATCTGCCCTACGACGAGCGGCTGAAGGTCCACCCGCAGGACGACGACTTCCTCGACAAGGAGCTGTGGGATTTCGCGAACACGCCGGACGACCACTATCCGCTGCTGTTGCACTATCACCCGCTCAATCTCTATCGCTCGCAGGTGATCAAGCAGGCCGACACGGTGCTGGCGATGTTCCTGCTCGGTGATCAGTTCACCGCCGAGGACAAGAAGCGCAACTTCGACTATTACGACCCGATCACCACGCACGACTCCTCGCTCTCGGTGTGCATCCAGAGCATCGTCGCCAACGAGATCGGCTATCGCCGCAAGGCGCTCGAATATTTCCACTTCGCCGCGACGATGGATCTGTCCGACATCGGCGGCAACATGCGCCACGGCGCCCACATCGCCTCGATCGGCGGCACCTGGATGGCGCTGGTCTACGGCTTCGGCGGCCTGCGCGATCACCGCGGAAAAATCTCGTTCCATCCGCGCATCCCGTCGGAATGGAAGGCGCTGCGCTTCCCGCTGACCATCCGCGGCCGCCGCATCCGGGTCGAGATCGACCACACGATCACCCGCTATCGGCTGATCGAGGGCGACACGCTGACCATCCATCACCTCGACGAGGAGATCGTGCTGACGGCGGACGCCGGCGACGTCAGCCGGCCGACCCCGCCGCCGCTCTTGGCCGAGCCCTTGCCGGGGCCGGGCGCCGCCGATCCGGGCCGGCCGCACGCCGAGCGGTGAGAGTTTGCCGCCCGCGGGGGCGGTGTCATACCAGCGGCGGGAAACTATGACCTCATCCCGAGGGTCGCCGAAGGCGACGTCTCGAAGGATGAGGCCCGCACCGTGG
>NZ_AKZI01000164.1 GCF_000293785.1 Rhodovulum sp. PH10
GACCGCCCCTGGGGCGGCCCCGAGCCGCCCGGCGTCGCCTACGTCTACGCACCGGACCGCAAGGCCGAGCGGCCGATTGCCCACCTGGCGGGGTTCAGCGGAATCCTGCAGGTCGACGGCTACGGCGGCTATCGCGTGCTCGCCGGGCGCGGCGCCGTGCAGCTCGCCTTCTGCTGGGCCCATGTCCGCCGCCGCTTCTACGAGCTCGCCGCGGCCGGCGCCGCGCCGATCGCGAGCGAAGCGCTCGACCGCATCGCCCGGCTCTACGCCGTCGAGGCCGAGATCCGCGGCCGCCCCGCCGAGGAGCGACGCGCCGTCAGGCAGCAAAAGAGCCGCCCGATCGTCGCCGACCTCGAACCCTGGCTGCGCGAAAAGCTCGCGCTGATCAGCCGGAAGACCAAGCTCGCCGAGGC
>NZ_AKZI01000165.1 GCF_000293785.1 Rhodovulum sp. PH10
CCGATATCGGCATCGCTTTTCTCCTGGCCTCCGGCAGTTCGCGCCGCAGCGCAGCCCACGTCCGAGTTTCCAAACGGGCTCTCAGACCCCGGAGAGCCGCCGGCCTCGAGCCTAGCCTTTCGCCACTTCCGGGCGAGCGAGCTGCGGAAACGCCCGCCCCGCCCCGGCGAGGATCTTTTTCGCCGCCTTCGAATCCTCGTTCATCCGATGCACGAGGTCGGTGGTGGAGCGGAACTTCAGCTCCGGCCGGAGATAAGAGAAGAAGGCGACGTCGAGCGTCTTGCCGTAGAGGTCGCCGTCGAAGTCGAACAGGAAGACCTCGAGCAGCACCACACCGGTGTCGAACATCGGCCGGCGGCCGAAATTGGCCACCCCGTCCCACCGCTTGCCCTCGTAGCCGACGCGCACCGCATAGACGCCGTGCTTGAGCCGGCAGGCCGGATCGAGCCGGATGTTGGCGGTCGGGTAGCCGAGCTTGCGGCCACGGCGGTCGCCCGCCTCCACCGTGCCGCTGGCGACATAGGGATAGCCGAGCAAGCGGTTGGCATGCTCCACCTCGCCGCGCATCAGCGCCGAGCGGATCGCGCCGGAGGACACCCGCTCGCCCTCGTCGGCATCGAGCAGCGCCGCGGCGATGTCGACCGGGAAGCCGAGCCGCTTGCCCTCGTCGGTGAGGAATTCGGGCGTGCCGGTGCGGTTCCTGCCGAAATGGAAGTCGAAGCCGATCGCCACCCCGGCGACGCCGAAGCGCTCGACCAAGACCTTCTGGATGAAGTCGGCCGCGCTCAGCGCCGCGAGATCGGCGTCGAACGCCATCACGATCGCGCCGTCGAGGCCGCTCGCCGCGAGCAGGCGCAGCTTCTCGCTCACCGGGGTGAGCCGGAACTCGCCGGCCTCCGGATCGAAGAAGGCGCGCGGATGCGGCTCGAAGGTCATCGCCGCGGCCGGACGCTTCAGCGCACGGGCGCGCGCCTGGGCGGCGCCGATGACGGAGCGGTGCCCACGATGGACGCCGTCGAAATTGCCGAGGGCGACGACGGCACCCTTCAGGGCGCCGGGGTCGGCGGGCGCGCCGATCCGGTCGCGCACGATCGTGAAGGGCGTCACGGACGTGGAGAAGTCGGTCATGGCCTCGCTTGCGGTCACGGGGTTGCGGACGGTCGTCCCGAGGCTTCATCCGGTGCGGTTAACGAATTGCTTTCGTCACCGCTAAACCACGAGCAAAGTTGGGCCTGTTCCGACACTTCGCGACCTTTGGCCGGCCGTTCCCGCGGTGCCCCCCGGCGCTCGATTAACCGGATATTCAAAGCCCCCTGCTAACGTCCCGTCCCAGTGGGGAGAAGCCTGGGTGTATCCCGGGCGGTGGGACCTGTCCACAGGTCGAACGAATCAGCGGCGACGCACCGCGCGGACCCCGGTGTTTTTGCGTAACGGAGTGAGGAGATGGCTCTCGACCTTTCGATGCCGGTGCTCGTCGTCGACGACTACAACACGATGATCCGGATCATCCGCAACCTGCTCAAGCAGATCGGCTTCCAGGACATCGACGACGCATCCGACGGATCGGCCGCGCTCGGCAAGATGCGCGAGAAGCGCTACGGGCTCGTCATCTCCGACTGGAACATGGAGCCGATGACCGGCTACGAGCTCCTGAAGGAGGTGCGGGCCGATCCCGGCCTGTCGAAGACGCCGTTCATCATGGTGACGGCCGAATCGAAGACCGAGAACGTCATCGCCGCCAAGAAGGCCGGCGTGAACAATTACATCGTCAAGCCTTTCAACGCCCAGACGCTGCAGAGCAAGATCCAGGCGGTGTTCGGCGAGTGACCTTGCGCGCATCGCTTCGGTGCGGCATCCGGTCCTGCGCCGGTATCATGGTAGGAGTTCGCTCGCGATGGCGAGGGTGAAGACGCAGCAGCTCGAGAGCCTCATCGAGTGCTTGAACCAGAAGCGTCACGAGGACGTCTCGTTCGCCGACGTGGTGTCGCTGGCGGAAATCACCGCGCAATCGATGCAGGTGTTCTTCGAGACGATGGACACGGCGATCTACCGCGAGATGCGCGAGATCGCCGAGTACATCGAGCGGATGCGCGGCGAGATCGGCGCGCTCCAGGCCGACGAGATCAAGAAGAACCGCATCCCGATGGCGGGCCAGGAGCTCGGCGCGATCGTCAAGGCGACCGAGGGCGCGACCAACACCATCATGGAGTGCGCCGAGGAGCTGATGGCGGCCGACGCCAGCGACGTGAAGGCCTATCAGGCGCTGGTGCAGGACAAGATGGTGGTCATCTTCGAGGCCTGCTCGTTCCAGGACATCACCGGGCAGCGCATCGCCAAGGTGATCGAGACGCTGCAGAACATCGAGACCCGCGTGAGCCGGTTCGCCCGCGCGCTCGGCAACTCCTCCGGCGCGGCCGGTGCCGCGTTCGCGACCGAGCAGGAGCGAGCCCGCGCCGAACGCCAGCAGCGGCTGATGCTGCACGGGCCGCAGCTCGACGGCCAGGCGATCGATCAGAACGCGGTCGACGATCTGTTCGGCGGATCGAAGCCCGCGCGCCCCGAATGCAGCACCCAGTCGAGCATCGACAAGCTGTTCAAGTAGGCGTCCGCGACAGCGACATCTCCGTTCCCTCGGCCGGGCTCGTCCCGGCCGTCGTCGTTTTCGGGCCGCCTTCGGCGTGCGCTTTCCTCTCCCGCCGCCGGCATCGAGCCTGTATCCTGCGCCCGACATGCGGAAAGGGGGTGCCCATGCCATCGGTCCGGTCGCGACCCGTCGGGCTGCGATTCGTCGGGCTGCGATTCGTCCGGCGGAGTGTCGTTCGACCCGTCGTGCTCGCCGCGCTGGGCCTCGTGCTCGCCCTCCTGTCGATCGCGGCGAGCCCCGCGGCCGCACAGGAGCGGGTCGCGCTGGTGATCGGCAACGGCGCCTACAAGAACGCGCCGCCGCTTCCCAATCCCCCGAACGATGCCGCCGACGTCGCGGCCGCGCTGCGACGGATCGGCTTCACCGTGTTCGAGGGCCGCGACCTCGACCGGCGGGCGATGGTGGAGACGGTGCGCGCCTTCGGCCGCGCGCTCGACCGGGCAAAGATCGCGCTGTTCTTCTATGCCGGGCACGGGCTGCAGGTGAACGGCAAGAACTATCTGGTGCCGGTCGATGCGTCGCTCGAGCGGGCCGGCGACCTCTCCTTCGAGACGATCGACATCGGCCAGGTCCTCGCCTGGATGGAGGAGGACACGCGGGTGAACCTCGTGTTTCTCGACGCCTGCCGCAACAATCCGCTGGCCCGCACGCTGGCCCGCTCGCTCGGCATGCGCTCCGCCGCGGTCGGCCAGGGCCTCGCCCAGATCCACGGCGCGGTCGGCACGATGATCGCGTACGCGACCCAGCCCGACAACGTCGCGCTCGACGGCGACGGCCGCAACAGCCCGTTCACCGCGGCGCTCCTGAAGCATTTGCCGACGCCGGGGCTCGACATCGCCGTGCTGATGCGGCGCATCCGCTCCGACGTGGTGGAGGCGACCCAGGCCAAGCAGGTGCCGTGGGACCACTCCTCGCTGATCGGCGACGTCGTGCTGGTGCCGAGCGCCCCCGAAAAGGCGCCACCGGCGCCGGTGGCGCCGGGCGTCGCGAGCCTGCCGGGCAGCGACCCGCGGCCAGCCGCGGTGACCACGCCGCCGGCCGATGCCGGCGCAGCGGGCGCCGGCCGCAGCCAGGCGGCCGACATCGCCTATTGGAACTCCGTGAAGGACACCGGCGACCGGGCGCAGCTCGAGAGCTACCTCACCACCTTTCCGCAGGGCACCTTCGTCGCGCTGGCGCATCTGCGAATCGGCGAGCTGTCGGCCCGCGCGAAATCGACGCCCGCCGACGCCGGGCGCAGCGACCTCGCGGCGATGCCGCCGGCGAACGGCCGGTCGGAGCCGCCGCACGCGCCTTACGAGAACTGCGACACCTTCAACGCTCCCGCCGGCACCGACACCTATTGCGCGAGCTCGGTGCTGACGCCCCAATACGGCAACCGATACGGCGTGAAGAACCTGTTCGCCGGCGACCCGTCGGCGGCCTGGGTCGAGGGGGTGCCGGGCGACGGCGTCGGCGAGTGGATCACCGTGTCGTTCGACGGCGACCGGCTGGTGAAGTCGGTGATCGTGCACAACGGCTATCAGAAGAGCGCCGACCTCTACCGCAAGAACGGCCGGGTGGCGCGGGTGCGGCTCATCTTCTCGCACGGCCAGACCGCGACCTTCGCGCTCAAGGACCAGCCGCAGGTGCAGACCATCCTGCTCGACCGGCCGGTCCGCGCGAGCTGGATGCAGGTGGTGATCGAGCGGGTGTTTCCCGGCGAGGCCCACAGCGACACGGCGATCTCCAAGCTCGCGGTGTTTTCCGACCGGGTGGAGTGAACGGGTGACCGCCGCCCTGCTCGCGGCGCTCCTCCCGGCGCCCCGCTCGGCACCCCGCTCGGCACCGCTCCCGGCGCCGCTCAGCCGACGTCCGTCGCCTCGGGCGAATCGCTCGCAATCGCAGCCGCACGGGCGAGCCGGTCGAGCGCGCCCTGGAGGATGAAGATCGCCGCGTGCTGGTCGATCACCGCCTTGCGCTTGGCGCGGCTCGCATCCGCCGCGATCAGCTCGCGCTCGACCGCGGCGGTCGAGAGGCGCTCGTCCCACAGGCCGATCGGTAGCGCGGTGAGCTTCGCGAGATTACGGGCAAAGGCGCGGGTGGACTGCGCGCGCGGCCCCTCGGTGCCGTTCATGTTGAGCGGCAGGCCGAGCACGAAGCCCACGACGTTGCGCTCGGCGGCGAGCTTCAGCACGCGGGCGGCATCCTCGGTGAAGCGTTTTCGCATCACCGTCTCCACCCCGGTCGCCAGCCGGCGGTCGGGATCGCTCACCGCGACGCCGATCGTCTTGTCGCCGAGGTCGAGGCCGATCAGCGCCCCTCTCTGCGGAAGGTGCGGCGACAACTCGGCGAGCGGCAGGACGAGAGCGGGCATGGGCTCCGCCTAGCACGCCGCCGAGACAGCGGCGAGCCGAATGTGCGGGCGGACCTGCCGTCGCGCCAGCCCGCAGCGTCGCCGGGTCGCGCATGCCCGCGTTGACCATTTCGGGCGCTCGCGACTTATCCTGGAGGTGCCGTATCACCCCCGTGTCGTTCCGCCCGTTCGGGACGACCGCCTCGGACCGAGCTCACGCCCACGATCACGACACGCCATCACAGGAGGACATTCATGCAGATCACCTGGTTCGGCCATTCCGCCTTCCGGCTCGATTTCGCCGGCACCGCCGTGCTGATCGACCCGTTCTTCACCGGCAATCCGGCGTTCGACACCGACCGCGCCAGCGCGATCCGCGGCGTCTCGCACATTCTGCTGACCCACGGCCACGGCGATCACGTCGGCGACACGCTCGACATCGCCCGCGCGACCGGCGCCACCGTCACCGCCAATTTCGAGCTCGGCTCGTGGCTGTGCGAGAAGGGGCTCGCCGGCGAGAAATTCAACCCGATGAACATCGGCGGCACCACCGATCTCGGCCCCTTCACGGTGACCCTGGTGCGCGCCGACCACTCCTCGGGCGACCTGGTGCAGGGCGAATCGGTCTATCTCGGCAATCCGGGCGGGCTGATCGTCAAGGCGCCGGGCGAGCCGGTGGTCTATCACATGGGCGACACCGACGTGTTTTCCGACATGGGGCTGATCGCCGAGCTGCATCTGCCGAAGGTCGCGATGGTGCCGGTCGGCGATCGCTTCACCATGGGCGGGCGCACGGCCGCCTATGCGGTAAAGAAGTTCTTCCAGCTCGATGCGGTGATCCCCTGTCACTACGGCTCGTTCCCGATCATCGACCAGACGCCGGAAAAATTCGTCGCGGCGATGGAGGGTCACCCGACCAAGGTGATCGTGCCGGACAAGGGCGCGCCGGTGACGGTCTGACCGCCCGCCGGTCCGGTCCCGAGCGCGGGCGGTCCGCCGCCCGCCGCTCGTCCTTCGCTGCCGGACCTCGCGCGAGATCTCGTGATCGAACCTCGGCGCCGGCCCGAGCCCCTCCTCCGCGAGGCCTCGAGGCCGATCGCGGCGGGAGACCGCCCGTGAAAGGAACCAGCGGACGTGCCGCGCGTTACCGTGCCGCGTGGTTTGGTCCGCCCAGGGCGCCGACCGCCGGACGAACACCAAACGGACCGAACCCCAGACGGACGAAGCCATCATGTCGCGTTTCCGCGCTTCGCGCTCCCACGCCAACAACTACTCCTTGTGGCCCGAGCAGGCCCGCCCGCGCGGCCGCCGCCTCTCGACCTCGGTGGTGATCGGTGCGTTCGCGGCCGGCATCGTCTGCGCGGTCGCGGCCGACGCGGTGATGAGCGAGCTGGTGCGGCCCGGCGCGGTCCACGAGGTAGGGGCGACGACGGCGCAGGGGACCACCACACGGGCGACCCCGGCCCCGATCGGTCGCACCTGGGCCGCCTACTCCGCCGCCGGCAAGGCCGGCCAGGAGACCGACGGCAAGACCGATGGCGAGACCGACGGCAAGGCGGCCACCCCCGCCCCGGCGACGCAGGTCGCCGCGGCAAAACCGGCGCCGCACTACGACGGGCCGCCGCTGCCGCGCGCCCGCCCGGCCGAGCTGACGCTCCTGTCGATCACCACGCCGGAGCCCGGCACGAAAACCGCGGCGAGAAGCGAGCCGCCGGTGAAGGCCGAAGGCGCCACCGCCGAGGACTTGTCCGCGAGCGACGGCCACACGGCAACGACCGAGGAGAAGAAGCCCGAAAAGGCCGAGCCGGTGAAGCGCCAGAGGAAGGTCAAGCGCCGGACGCGCAGCCAGGAGGTCGCCCTCGACCGGGACGGCTGGGTTCGCCGCTACGACCCGCAGGACTATTATTATCGGAACGGCTACGGCCAGCAGGTCCGCCCGCGCTATCGGCGGCAGCAGCAGCAGTATCCGCAGTGGGAATCGGGCTACGGCGGCGGCGGCTTCTTCCCGTTCTGAGAGACCGTTTGGAAACTCCGACGGGGCTGCGCAGGAGTCGATTTCGCCGATCCGGCAGGAGCCGATCGAGACGCGTACCGGGGAGTACGCGCGACGATCGATCCCCTCCGTTCGGCCGACGAATTGCACTCCCTTCGGCCGGCTCCGCCTGCCGCCGCCGGCTGCACCGGCGGCACCACGCGAACGGTCGTCCCGCAAACGCTCGTCCGACGTCCCCACCCTACCGCCCGGCCGTCCCGCACCTATGTTGATGACCTCGGTTCCGTCCGCCGGTTCTCGGCGCACCGTTCTTTTTCTGTCACGGGAGCTTTTCCGCATGCCTTCGCCGTCGTCCCGCATCGTCGCCGCGCCCGCGCGGCGGGCAGTCCTGCTCGCCGCGCTGACCGCCGCTCTCTCGCTCGCCGCCGTCGCTCCGGCGCCGGCCGCCGACGAGCCCGACCTGATCTTCCGCCGCTCGACCGTGTTCAAATGGTTCTCGCCCAACGACAAGCTCGCGGCCTACGGGCTCGACGACCCGGAGGTGGAGGGCGTGGCCTGCCACTTCACCGTCCCCGAGAAGGGCGGCTTCAAGGGCTGGCTCGGGCTCGCCGAGGAGGTGTCGGACATCTCGCTCGCCTGCCGACAGATCGGGCCGATCCGCTTCAAGGACAAGTTCGAGCAGGGCGAGGACGTGTTTCGCCAGCGCCGCTCGCTGTTCTTCAAGAAGATGCAGATCGTGCGGGGCTGCGACACCAAGCGCAACGTATTGGTCTACATGGTGTATTCCGACAAGATCATCGAGGGCTCGCCGAAGAACTCGACCTCCACCGTGCCGATCATGCCGTGGGGCACCGACACCGCGGTGCAGCGCTGCGCCGACTTCGTCGAGAAGTGACGCGACCGCCTCCGCCGCCACGGGACACCGGGCGGCGGCCGGCCGCTTGATCGCCGTCAAGGATCGTCGCCGCCGCATACCCCAAAAGGAGAAGGTCGGGGGGAGTTTTCAGGGACGGTTGTATCGTCGCGGCGGAAAGCGAGCCGGCATGTCGGGCCGCGTCCGCCGGTCGACGAACGGTCGCAAGAACTTGCGCGCAAGGACCTGCGCACGAGAACCTGCGCGCAAGAACCTGCGGACGATGCCGGTGCGCAATGCTGTCGCCGGTGTTATCGTGATCCGCGTCACACAACGAGGGGATGGTCTGGTCCAAGACTTCGGTGTTTCGAGCGCTCCGTCGAGCAGCCGACGCCCCGGCGCCTCGCGGCGCGACGGATCGATTGCGCGGACGGGCGGCTCGACATAGCATGATCGGCGGTTTGGTCTCGAGATGCGGTCTCCACGCGACATCGTCCACATGATCCTCGAGTCCGGACCGAGCGGGCTGATCCTCACCGATTCCGCGGCGCGCATTCTCTACGTCAATGCATATGTCGAGGAGGCGACCGGCTACGCCCCCGGCGAGCTGATCGGCCAGCCGATCGAGGTTTTGGTTCCCGATCGCTTCAAGGCCCAGCATCCCGAGCTGCGGCGCGTGTTCGAGGCCGCTCCGCGCGAGCGGCCGATGGGCATCGGCCGCGACCTCACTGCCCGGCGCAAGGATGGCAGCGAGCTTCCGGTCGAGATCGCCCTCCAGCCGATGGTGATCGAGGGCGCCGCCTACACATTGGCGTCGCTGGTCGACATCTCCGAGCGCAAGCGCACCGAGGAGCGGCAACGGCTGCTGATCGGCGAGCTGAACCACCGGATCCAGAACCTGTTCGCGGTCATCCAGTCGGTCGCGCTGTCGAGCCTGAGCGGCGAGCGCAGCCTGTCGGAGGCGCGCGACGTGTTCATCGACCGCCTGCAGTCGCTCGGCCGCGCCTACACGATGATGACCGAGCAGGAGTGGCGCGGCGCGCCGCTGCGCCAAATCCTCGCCGCGGAGATCTCGGCCTTCTCCGACCGGGTGACGCTCGCCGGCGTCGAGGTGATGGTGAAGCAGAACGCCGCCCAGAGCTTTGCGCTGCTGCTGCACGAGCTGACCACCAACGCCGTCAAGTACGGCGCGCTGTCGGCGCCCAAGGGCTCGATCGCGGTGGAGTGGCGGGTCGAGCGCGAGCCGGTGCCGAACGCCTTCGTGCTGTCCTGGCAGGAGCACGGCGGGCCCGACGTGGTGCCGCCGACCCGCAGCGGCTACGGCCGAAAGATCATCGAGGACACGATGCGGCGGATCGGCAAGCACCAGATCGAGTATGCGCCGGACGGCCTGCGCTACCGGATGGAAGCGCCGCTCGAAAAGGTCGGCTGGGTGGTCGAGGACGTCTCTCCGCCGGTCTGACCACCGCCTCGGTCGCCGAAGCGACGAACCGTCGGTCGGCGGAGCGACTCGAAAAGGCGGCAGCGTCGGGAATCCGTCATAGAATCGTTGCAATCACGCCACGGTTCCACCGCTGTTCACCGCCCGGGCGATGTCCGGGTGGCGGTCACACGCCTTCGGGTAGTAGGTTGGAACGCCTCGATTTCGAGGCCACCCGGGTTGTTGCGCGTCCCGCACATGAACTGGTCGAACGAGCTGGCTTACTACGTGACGCCCAAGTCCGGGCCGATGCGTCCGATGGAGACGCTCCTGGACGCCAACCGGGCGTTGCTCGACGACCTGTCGCCGGCGATTCGCCGCCGGCCGCACTGGGTGGCGGTGAAGCGCCTGCTGCTCGCCGCGGCGACCTCGGCCGAGCCGGTCGACATCCGCCTCGCCACCGACGGCTTGGTTCGCGCGCTGGAGGCCGAGGGCTGGATGACCCGGTCGAAGATGGCCGAGTGCGGGTGAGCGGCGGACGGCGCCCATACGACGTGAAAAGGCCACTCCGACGCGGAAACGCGGGCGACGACGCTCGGCAGTGTCGGCAGTCTCGATGCGGTTTTTCGGAAAGAATGGTCGGAGCGGCGAGATTTGAACTCGCGACCCCCAGTCCCCCAGACTGGTGCGCTAACCGGGCTGCGCTACGCTCCGAGCGGCCGGGACTATAGAGATGCGTCGCAGCCGACGCAACCGACCAGACCCCGCCATCGACACGACCCAGGCGAGCATTTTTTCGTAAACGGTCGCCGGCGAGCACGTGCCGCGACCCGTGCCGGCGAGCACCGGCACCGGCCCCCGCCCGCGGGCCCCTGCCCGCGGCCCCACGACCCCGCGACGCCCTGCCCCACGGCCTGCCCCACGGACTGCCCCACGGACTTCGGCCCACCTCTTCCCGGCCCCCGCCGGCCGCGTCGGCCAGAGCTTCCCGCTCACGGCCCTTGCGGCCGCCGCCGGCGGGAGCGCGAGGCGATCGACAGCCCCCACACCATCCCGACCAGCAGGAAATAGTGCCGCCAGTGCAGCACGTCGATGATGTAGCTCTCGCCGACGACGCCGACGAAGGTCGCATAGGTCATGATCAGCCGGCTCTGCACCGGCGAGGGCACGAACACCGCCGCGAGGCCGACCGCGAGCGTCGTGAAGACCACCGCCGCGAAGGCGGTGCCAGCGAGCCAGCCGCCGGCGGCGAAGGCGGCGAGGAACGAGTTGTGCGGGTCCTCGGGGAAATATTTCGAGAACTGCAGCGGGCCGATGCCGAGCGGATTGTCGAGCATCAGGAGCGCGCCGAGAATGTGCCGGCCGAACCGGCCGAACCGGCCGGAGTCGTAGCTCTGCAAGAGCTCGGCGCGCTCCTCGAACAGCCGGTCGATCTGCGGCACCGACAAGAGCGCCGCCACCACCAACGCGACCGCGCAGCAGGCGAGCAGCGTGAAGACGACGACCCGCATGCGCTCGCCGGTGGTCGGCCGGGTGAGATAGGAGAGCACCATGAACAGCGCGACCGAGAAGGCGAAATGCGCCCAGGCGCCGCGCGAGAAGCTGAGAAACAGGCCGCCCGCCAGGACGATCAGCACCAGCGTGGCGCCGATCTGGCGCAGCCGCCCCTCGAAGGTGAGCCGCGCCAGCACCACCACCCCCGGCATCACCAGGAACGGTCCGAACACGTTCGGGTCCTTGAAGGTCGACTTGGCGCGGCCGTACAGCAGGAACGAGTCCGCCGAGGGGATCGCGTGGAAATAGGCGAGGATGCCGATCAGGCCGACCGCCACCGCCGACCAGATCCAGCCCGCCATCAGCGCGTCGAAGCGGCGTTCCGAATCCTCCGCCATGACGCAGGCGACGAGCAGCGTGGTCAGGCTCAGGAAGTAGGACACGAAGGTCCAGACCAGGATGCCCTCCTCGCCCAGCACCGGCAGCGCGCCGATGGCGATGCCGATGTCGACCAGCAAGAGCCCGAAGAACAGCGGCAGATGGGCGGGCCGCACGGTCAGCCCGGTCGCCACGAACGCCACCATCGCGAGCAGCGCGATCAGCTCGTAGGGCGCCGGCTCGATCATCACGAAGCCGCCCGAGAACCCGAGCAGCCACAGGAGGCGCAACTGCAGGCGATCGACGAACGTCCCGGTCCGGATCCGCGGCAGCGACGGGGAGCCCGCGGACGTGTCGGCCACGCTCAATAGGCGTTCTCCGTCTTCAGAAGCGCGATCGGCGTCGAGATCAGGATGTAGAGGTCGAACAGCATCGACCAGTTCTCGATGTAATAGAGGTCGTGCTCGACCCGCTGCTGGAGCTTCTCGGGCGTGTCGAGCTCGCCGCGCCAGCCGTTGATCTGCGCCCAGCCGGTGATGCCCGGCTTCACCCGGTGGCGGGCGAAGTAGCCGTCCACCACGTCGTCCCACAGCTTGTCGGCGAGCGGCGCGTGGATCGCGTGCGGCCGTGGACCGACCAGCGAGAGATCGCCGCGCAGGACGTTGAAGAGCTGCGGCAGCTCGTCGATCGAGGTCTTTCGGATGAAGCGGCCGACCCGGGTGACGCGGCTGTCGCCCTTGGTCACCACGCGGCGCGCCTCGGGGTCGGCGTGCTCGTGATGGAGCGAGCGGAACTTGAAGACCTCGATCACCTCGTTGTTGAAGCCGAGCCGGCGCTGCTTGAAGAACACCGGCCCGCGGCTGTCGAGCTTTATCGCGATCGCGGCGGCGATCATGATCGGCGACACCGCGAGCAGGATCAGGCCGCCCACCACCCGGTCGAACAGCGACTTGATCACCAGGTTCCAGTCGGCGATCGGCTTGTCGAAGATGTCGAGAACCGGGATGTTGCCGATATAGGAATAGGCGCGCGGGCGAAACCGCAGGCGGTTCATGTGGGCGGCCAGCCGCACGTCGACCGGCAGCACCCACAGCTTCTTGACCATCTGCAGCACCCGCTCCTCGGCGGTGAGCGGCAGCGAGACCAGCACCAGGTCGACGCGGGTGCGGCGGGTGAACTCGACCAGGTCGTCGACGGTGCCGAGCTTCGGCACCCCGGCGAGCACCGGCGGCGAACGGTCGTCGGAGCGGTCGTCGAACACGCCGCAAATGCGCAGGTCCGAATGCGCCTCGGCATCGATCGCCCGCACCAGCGCCTCGCCCTCGCGGCCACCGCCGACGATCACCACCCGCCGGATCAGCCGGCCGTCGTCGGCCCAGTGGCGCACCAGCGCGCCGAGGCCGATGCGCCAGGCGAACAGCACGGCGAGGCCGGCGACGTACCAGCCGGCGGTCCAGACGCGCGAGAAGGCGTCGGCATACTTGGCGAAGAAGGAGATCGCGAGCGCCAGCAGGAAGACCACCGTCCAGGCGAGCGCCAGCCTTCCGAGCTGATGCACGTGCGAGCGCAGCGCCGCGACCGTGTAGATGTCGGCGAACTGGAAGGCGATCACCGCGCTGGCGGCGACCGCCAGCTCCACCAGGAAATACGCTCCCTCGAAACCCTCGGTCGGATAGACCCACACCGCGTGCACCAGCGAGCCGGTGAGGACGACCAGGCCGAACTCGATCAGACCGACGACGCCGGCCAGCACCACCGGCGAGATCGCCTCCGCCACCGGCTCGTCGGCGATCGCGGCAGCGAGCGGGCTCAGCTCGCGTGGCACCGGGGAATGGGTGCCGGGCCGGCCGGACGCGGGAGAGACGACGGGCGGAGGAACGGCGATCGACATGGCTGGTGCTCCGGTTCAGCCGGCCGGCCGCGGCGGGGTCCGCGGCACACCGGTATCACCTGCCATCCGGAATACGTGAAATCCTCGAGCAGCGCGTAAAACCGCTCCAAATCGAATTGGTAAACTCGAGAAACGGTAAACGCCCGCGCGCTCGTGCGGGGCACGATCATGCGGGGGCGATCGCCCTCCGTGCGATCATGCGGCGCGTGCGGACGTCTTGGCGGCGAGGATGTCGTGATAGAGATCCTCGATGCGACGGCGCATCACGTCGATGTGGAACCGGGGCCGGACATAGTCGAACCGGGCGGCGGCGGCGATCTGCGCCCGCACCGGGTCGGCGAGCACGCCGGCGAGCGCGGCGGCGAGCGCATCGGCGTCGCCCGGCGGCACCAGCTCGCCGGCCGACGGCCCGAAAATCTCCGGGATGCCGCCGACCCGCGTGGCGACGATCGGCACGCCGGCGGCGATCGTCTCGAGGACGATGTAGGGCATCGATTCCGCCCGCGAGGGCACCACCACGAGCCGCCCCTGCGCGAACGCCGACCGGGTGCGGGCGGGATCGTGGAACGTCACCCGCTCGGCGATGCCGAGGTTTTCCGCCAGCGCCTGGTAGCGGCGGCGGCCCTCGTCCTCGGCCTGGCCGAACAGATGGGCGGTGGCGCGGCGGCCGTATCGCGTCTCGAGCAGCGCGATCGCCTCGAGGAAGACGTCGGTGCCCTTGAGGTCGCGATACATGCCGAGAAACAGAAGGTCGCGGGCGTCGGCGCGCGGGATCACCGGCTCGAACTCGTCGTCGCGCAGCCCGTTCGGGATCACCACCGCGCGGCAGCGCGGCCGACCGATCTTTCTGCGATAGATCTCCGCCTCGTAGGCGGAGACGTGGACGAGCGCGTCGGTGATCCGCTCGAGCCCGCGCTCGATGCCGAAATAGAACCGTCCCTCGAGCGAGCCCGCCTCGTAATGCAGGCTGCCGCCGTGCGGGGCGTAGAGGCAGGCGACCGGCCGCTTGCGGCCGAGCCGGGCGGCGACCAGCCGGCCGTACACCCCGCCCTTGGCGCCGTGGCAGTGCACGACGTCGGGCGACAGCTCCCCGATATGGCGCATCAGCCGAGAGAGCGCCGGCAGGTCGGCGGGCGAGACGTCGCGACGCATCGGCAGCCGGGCGGCGCCGAGCGCCAGCGTCGGAGCGAGCGCGGCGATCGCGTCGGCCTCGAAGGCGCCGCCGGTGCGCGAGTCGCACACCAGACCGACGGCGTGCCCGGCGGCGCTCTGCGCGGTCGCGAGGTCGCGGACGTGGCGAAAGATCCCCCCGATCGGAGCCCGGACGACGTGCACGATTCTCAGCCGAACCGGCACGTCCATGGCCGTGTTCTCCCACTCCGCACCAGCCGAGGCCACGGCATCGACGCTCCGCTGATCTGCGGGGGCCGGATTCACGTCGAATTCAGGACACCGGGCTTGCGCTGTCAAGGACGACGCGGTGCCCGCGGAGGTCTCCCTATCCGGTAGGATTAACGCGATGGCAACCATGATGCGTTGAAATCGCCGGTGGAAGCGTCTCCAGGTGCTGTTCGGAGTTCCAGCATGTCGAATGCGAGCGAAGCCATCGGCGGGCGGGTCGGCGAGGCCGGCGAGCTCGACATGCGCGCGATCGGACGGGCGCTGTGGCGCCGCAAATGGTGGTTCCTGGTGCCGACGCTGGTCGTCGCGCTGCTCACCACGATCGGCGTCAACCTGCTCACGCCGCGCTACAAGTCGGAGGCGCGCATCCTCTACGACGGCCGCGAGAACGTGTTTCTCCGGCCCGAGGCCGACCGCAGCCAGCTCGACCGCTCGGCGGCCGACCAGGAGGCGCTGACCAGCCAGGTGCAGCTCATCCTCTCGCGCGAGCTGGCGCTGAAGGTGATCGCCGACCTGAAGCTCGGCGAGCGGCAGGAGTTCGATCCGCTCAACCAGGGCCTGCCGCTCTACAAGCAGGCGCTCGTCTTTCTCGGCGTGTCGCGCGATCCCTACCGGATGACGCAGGAAGAGCGGGTGCTCGGCGCCTGGTACGAGAAGCTCACCGCCTATGCGATCGACAAGTCGCGGGTTCTGGCGCTCGAGTTCCAGTCGCTCGACCCGGTGCTGGCGGCCCGGGTCGCCAATGCCATCGCCCAGACCTATCTCGAGATGCAGCAGGCGACCAAGCAGCAGGAGATGCAGGCGGCGAGCGCCTGGCTGTCGGGCGAGATCGAGCGGCTGCGCCGCGAGGTCGCCGAGGCCGAGGCGCGCGTCGAGGCGTTCCGCTCGAAATCGAACCTGTTCGTCGGCACCAACAACACCACGCTGTCCAACCAGCAGCTCGGCGAGCTGAACACCAGCCTCGGCGCGGCGCGCGCGCAAAAGGCCGACGCCGACACCCGCGCCCGGCTGATCCGCGACATGCTGCGCCGTGGCGACCCGATCGAGGCGTCGGAGATCGTCAATTCGGAGATCATCCGCCGGCTGTCCGAGCAGCGCGTCAATCTGCGCGCCCAGCTCGCCGAGCAGTCCTCGACGCTGCTCGACAATCATCCCCGCATCAAGGGCTTGAAGGCGCAGATCGCCGACCTCGACACGCAGATCAGGGCGGAGGCGGAAAAGCTCGTCCGCACGCTCGAGAACGACGCCCGCATCGCCAATGCGCGGGTGGCGGCGCTGGAGGCCAATTTCGACACGCTCAAGCGGCAGGCCGCCTCGACCAACGAGGACGACGTGCGGCTGCGGGCGCTGGAGCGCGACGCCAAGTCGAAGCGCGACCTGCTGGAAAACTACCTCGCCAAGTACCGCGAGGCGACCGCGCGCGAAAACATCGGCCAGACGCCGGCCGACGCCCGCATCATCTCGCGCGGCATCGTCTCCAACACGCCGTTCTTCCCGAAGAAGCTGCCGATCGTGCTGGTGGCGACGCTGGCGACGCTGATGATCTCGACCGGCCTCCTCACCGCCGGCGAGCTGATGCGGGCGAGCGCGCAGCGGCCGGCCCACCGGGCCTCGGCCGACCACGAGATGCCGGAAGCGGCCGGCGACACCCGCTTCGTCGCGATGTCGGCGATCGTGTCGGGGCGGATCGCCGCGCCGCGGCCGCCGCTCGCGGCACGCCTCGCCGGCACGGCGGAGGATCCCGCGCTGCCGCCGCGCGAGCCGCCGGCCGGAGCCCTGCCGCCGCGGGCCGCGGCCGACCGGCCGGACGGCCCGGTCGATCTCGACGTGACGACCGCCGGGCCAGCCGCCGTGGCGACCGACCATGCCGCGACCGACGACGCAGAGACGAAAGACGCGGAAAATCCTGCGGCGGGCGACGCGACGGAGACCGTCGTGACGGAAAGCGCCGCGACGACGAGCGCCGTGAGCGAGGAAGCGTCGCACGACCCGGCCGACATCGCCGGCGCGGCCGAGCCGACGGCGGAGGCGGAGGCGGAGGCCGTACCGACCGCCGCCGAGACGGCGCCGACCGCCCCGCAAGCACCGACGGCGGCGGAGACGGCGCTCGACGGCGCCGTGGTCGGCTCGATCGACGAGCTGGTGGACTGCCTGCGCGGGCCGGCCGGCCGGCGGATCGCCGTGTTCGGCACCCGGCCCGATGCCCGCACCACCCATGCCGCGGTCGCGGTCGCCCGCCTGCTCGCCCGCGATTCGCTCGTCGTGCTGGTGCGGCTCGGCGCCGACCCGGTCGACCCGGCGGCGGCGCTGCCCGGCGGCGACGGCCCCGGCCTCACCGAGATGGTGCGCGGCGAAGCGACGTTCGGCGAGATCATCGCGCGCGACAAGGCCTCGCGCGCCCACATCGTGCCGCGCGGCACCGGCGAGGCGGACACCGGCGCGCTGGTCGGCTCGCTGCGCTTCGTCACCATGGTCGACGCGCTGGCGCGCACCTACGACCACGTGGTGATCGAGGCCGGCGCCTGCGCGGAAGCCGCCGCCGACCAGATGGCGGAGATGGCGCCGGCCGGCGTGCTGGTGGTGCCCGAGGCGACCGACCCGGCGGTCGGCACTGCGCGCGAAAAGCTCGCGGAGGCCGGCTACGACACGCCGATCCTGCTGGTCGGCGCGCCGCTCACCGCCCCGTCGCCGCAGACCGAGGCGGCGTGAGAGACCGTTTGGAAACTCGGACGAGGGCTGCGTTGCGGCGCGAACTGC
>NZ_AKZI01000166.1 GCF_000293785.1 Rhodovulum sp. PH10
CCTCATCCTTCGAGACGTCGCCTTCGGCGACCCTCAGGATGAGGTCATGGTTTCCCGCCGCTGGTATGACCCTCTCCCATGGGGAGAGGATCGGGCGGGAGCGCCGCTCGCGACCGACGTGAGGAGTGACGACACCGGTCGGACGGCTCGGCACCCCCTCACCCGGAGCCCTCGCTATCGCTCGGTCTCCGACCTCTCCCCGCCGGGGAGAGGTGAAGGAAGCACCTCGCAGCGCGGCATCTCGAGCACGAGCGGACGAGTCCCTCACGCCACCGGCTCGGGCGGCGGCACCGGCTCATCGGGCTCGTCGGACGACGCCACCGCCGGGAGATTGGCCGGCGGCTCGGGCGCCGGCTGCTTGGTCAGCAGGCGGCACAGCCGGGCGATGGTCGGCTTCAGCTCGTGGCGATGCATCACCATGTCGACCATGCCGTGCGCCTTGAGATACTCGGCCTTCTGGAAGCCGTCCGGCAGGCGCTCGCGAATGGTCTGCTCGATCACCCGCGGGCCGGCGAAACCGATCAGCGCGCCGGGCTCGGCGAGATGCACGTCGCCGAGCATCGCGTAGGAGGCGGTGACGCCGCCGGTGGTCGGGTTGGTCAGCACGACGATGTAGGGCTTCTTCGCCTCGCGCAGGCGCTGCACCGCGACCGTGGTGCGCGGCATCTGCATCAGCGAGAGAATGCCCTCCTGCATGCGCGCGCCGCCGGAGGAGACGAACAGCACGAACGGCGTCTGCTTGTCGATCGCGGTCTCGATGCCGGCGATGATCGCCTCGCCCGCCGCCATGCCGAGCGAGCCGCCCATGAAGTCGAATTCTTGCGCCCCGATCACCACCGGCAAGCCCTCGAGCTTGCCGTAGCCGAGCTTCACCGCGTCGGTGAGGCCGGTCTTGGTGCGGGCGTCCTTGAGGCGGTCGGTGTAGCGACGCGCGTCGCGGAACTTCAGCGGATCGACCGGCACCGCCGGCACGCCGACATCGAACCAGGTCTCGCCGTCGAACATCGACTTCAGGCGCGCGGTGGCGCTCATCCGCATGTGATAGTTCGAGCCGGGAATGACGAACTGGTTCGCCTCCACGTCCTTGTAGAAGACGAGCTGGCCGGTCTCCGGACACTTGATCCAGAGATTTTCCGGCACCTCGCGCCGGTTGAGGAACCCGCGGATCTTCGGGCGGACGACGTTCGAGATCCAGTTCATCGGATGATTGTCCATGGCCTTCCGCTCACTTCGCGCCCGGCGCCGCGTCGGCCGTGCGTGCGCCCCGCACACCCGAGGCGAGCTCGCGCACCAGCGCGGCGACGGCGGGAACCGTCCTCTCGGTCGCTCGCTCGGCTTCGTCCAGGCTCGCCTCGACGGCGCCGACCACCGCCGAGCCGACCACCACCGCATCGGCGTTGCGGGCGATCGCGGCGGCATCCGCCGCGGTGCGCACGCCGAAGCCGACCGCGACCGGCAGCGGCGTCTTCGCCTTGACCGCGGCGACCGCCTTGCCGACCGCCTCGAAGTCCGGCGTCGCGGTGCCGGTCACCCCGGTGATCGAGACGTAATAGACGAAGCCCGAGGTGTTTTCGAGCGCGACCGGCAGCCGCTTCTCGTCGGTGGTGGGGGTGAGCAGCCGCACGAAGCTGACGCCCGCCGCGAGCGCGGGACCGCAGAACTCGTCGTCCTCCTCGGGCGGCAGATCGACCACGATCAGACCGTCGACGCCGGCGGCCTTCGCGTCGGCCAGGAAGCGCGCGACGCCGTAGACGTAGATCGGGTTGAAGTAGCCCATCAGCACGATCGGCGTGGCGTCGTCGTTCGCGCGAAAGCTGCGCACCATCGCCAGCGTCTTGGCCAGCGTTTGGCCGTGCTTCAGCGCACGCTGCGAGGAGGCCTGAATGGTCGGGCCGTCGGCCATCGGATCGGAGAACGGCATGCCGAGCTCGATCAGGTCGGCGCCGGCGCCCGGCAGCGCCTGGAGAATCGCGAGCGAGGTTTTTTCGTCGGGATCGCCGGCGGTGACGAAGGTGACGAGGCCGGCCCGGCCTTGCTGCCTCAGCGCCGAGAAGCGATTGTCGATGCGGGTGGTCATGATCAGTGTGGTCCCCCGTTGCCCCCGCGCACGACGCTCGTGAAGTCCGACCAGTCCTCGACCTTGAAGGCCCGGATGTCCCGGACCGACTGGCGGAACCAATCGATCGCCCGCAGCGTGTCGATCGCCTTGTAGACGGCCGTGAGGGTCGACTCGCCGTCGTAGAGATAGACGCTGCCCTGGGTCCATTTGAACCCGAGCGTCTCGAGCTCGCGACGAACCTCGAAATACGCGTTGTTGTAAGGGTCGCCGTAAGTCCGGCGCAGAATGCTGACGTCGAGATCGAAGGCGATCGCGTACATCAAAACTGCCCCCCGAGATGGCGGGCGACGGAATCGAGGTCCTTGTCGCCGCGGCCCGAGAGGTTGATCACCATCAAATGGTCCTTCGGCTTCTTCGGCGCGATCTCGACCGCTTTTGCGAGCGCGTGCGCCGGCTCGAGCGCCGGGATGATGCCCTCGAGGCGCGAGCACAGCTTGAAGGCGTCGAGCGCCTCCTCGTCGGTCGCCGACAGATAGGTCACCCGGCCGATGTCGTGCAGCCAGGAATGCTCCGGCCCGATGCCCGGATAATCGAGGCCGGCGGAGATCGAGTGCGCCTCCTCGATCTGGCCGTCGCCGTCCATCAGGAGATAGGTGCGGTTGCCGTGCAGAACGCCGGGCCGGCCGCCGGTGATGGAGGCCGCGTGCTCGCCGCTGGCGATGCCGTGGCCGGCCGCCTCGACGCCATAAATCTCCACCGACGCGTCGTCGAGGAACGGGTGAAAAAGCCCCATCGCGTTGGAGCCGCCGCCGACGCAGGCGATGAGCGAATCCGGCAGCCGGCCCTCGACCGCCTGCATCTGCGCCTTCGCCTCGATGCCGATCACCGACTGAAAGTCGCGCACCATCATCGGATAGGGGTGCGGCCCGGCGACCGTGCCGATGCAGTAGAAGGTGTCCCGCACATTGGTGACCCAATCGCGAAGCGCCTCGTTCATCGCGTCCTTGAGGGTGGCGGAGCCCGACGTGACGGGCCGCACCTCGGCGCCGAGCGCCTTCATGCGCAACACGTTCGGCTGCTGCCGCTCGACGTCGACCGCGCCCATATAGACGATGCAGTCGAGGCCGAATTTCGCGCACAGGGTTGCGGTCGCGACGCCATGCATGCCGGCGCCGGTCTCGGCGATGATGCGCGGCTTGCCCATGCGGCGCGCCAGCATGATCTGGCCGAGCACGTTGTTCACCTTGTGCGCGCCGGTGTGGTTGAGGTCCTCGCGCTTCAGGTAAATCTTGGCGCCGCCGAGATGCGTGGTGAGGCGCTCGGCGAAATAGAGCGGCGACGGCCGGCCGACATAGGTCGCGAGGTGGCCGTCCATCTCCGCCTTGAATGCGGGATCGGCCTTGGCCTCGGCATAAGCGCGCTCCAAGGCCAGCACCAGCGGCATCAGGGTCTCGGCGACGAAGCGGCCGCCATAGAGGCCGAAATGGCCGCGCTCGTCGGGTCCGGTGCGGAACGAGTTCGGCGTCTGCGGAATGGTCATGCGATGCCTGACGAAATTTTTCGGGTGCTCGAAGCTGCGGGCCGCCGGCGGCCGGTCCGGGCGCGCCGCACGGGCGCCGACCGGCCGTCACATCGTGGTCTCGGGCCCCTTGCTAGCACCCTGCCGGCCGTCTGGAAAGCAAGCGCCGGTGCGGGCGGCGGTCTAGACCGCGGCGCGGGCGGCGCGGACGAATGCGGCGATTTTCTCCGGATCCTTGTCGCCCGGCGCCCTCTCCACCCCGGACGACACGTCGACCGCCGGCGAGCGGGTGATGTTCAGCGCCTGCGCGACATTATGCGGGTCGAGCCCGCCCGACAGCATGGTCGGGAGCCCCGCCTCGAGCCCGTCCAGGAGGCGCCAGTCGAACGCCTTGCCGAGCCCGCCGGGCCGGGTCGCACCCTTGGGCGCCCGGGCGTCGAACAGGATCCGGTCGGCGATGCCGGCATAATCCGCCACCGCCGCGAGATCGCCGGCCTCGGCGACCGGCAAAGCCTTCATCACCGGAATGCCGAACCGGGATTTGATCGCCGCGACGCGGGCCGGGCTCTCCTTGCCGTGCAGTTGCAGGAGGTCCGGCTTCAGGGCGTCGACGATCGCGGCGAGCAGCGCGTCGTCGGCATCGACCGTGAGCGCCACCTTGTGCAGCCGCCCGTTCGCACGGGCGACCACGTCGCGGGCGTGCAAGAGGTCGAGATGGCGGGGCGACGGCGGGAAGACCACGAAGCCGGCCATGTCGGCGCCGGCGGCGACCGTCGCCTCCACCGCCTCCGGCGTGGTGAGCCCGCAGATTTTGACGAGGAGGGTCATGGGACGAAGGTCACGACGTTTGGACCATAGGGCGAGGATCACGGGGCCGTCGACTCGAGCAGTATCGAAAGCCGATCGAGGGATTCGACCAGGGACGGACAGTCGTTCCGGAGAACGGCGTGGACGGTGGCGAAATCGATCCGCCAATACATGTGCACCAGAATGTGGCGCATATCGATCGCGGCGCGCCTTGGGATCTCGGGGGCCAGAGCCCGCACGGCGGCCGGCACTTGGTTGAACGCCTCCCCGATGACGATCAGGCAAAAGACGGCTGCGAAGCGGCGCTCCGGGCTCTCCGCGTCGGTGAACACGGCCGGCTCGCACGTCCCCAGCCGTGCGGCGTGCTCGGCCATGTTTCGCGCGTCACGGAGACGATCCCCGACCGGACGGCTCAAAGCGGCTCCGCGAGCGCCGGCAGCTCGACCGCCTCCCGGTCCCTCAACCCGCTCCGCAGCACGATCCCCACCGGCCGGCCCAGCAGATCACCGAGCTCGACCTCGGCTTTCGCCAGATCGAGCAGGCTGAGGCCGGGCTTCTTCACGGCGAGGAACGAGAGCGAGCCCGCGGCGGGGATGTGAGCGGCCGTGCCTTCCGGCAGCAATCCGGTGAACGTCAGCGGATATCGGCCCTCGATCGCCGCGACGTGCATGCGCAGGATCGCGCGATTGATGTCGGGTGCGTTCATCGGACGCCCTCCGCCGCCCCGGCTCGTTGCGGAAGACCGGCAGGCACGGGGCGAGGCATTCGCCGGCGCCCGGCTCCGGCTCGCTCACGCCCCGGTTTCCCGGCTCGCACCGGATATGGGCACGACTGCCGGCGAAAACAGCGGCCTGCGGCCGGCCCATGTGTGGTGAGCGCGGGTCGTGAGTCGTAGGCCGTGGATCGTGGCTCTCGCGTCGGCCGTCGGCACCGTCCGAGGCGATCGGCCGAACGGCACCGGTCCGTCGGCGCGTTGCGCCGCGCTCTCCGGCGCCGGCACCGACACAGGCCCTGGTGCCGGCGCGCCGTTCGGCGGCCGGCCGGCACCGGCAGTCTCTGCCGCCGCCTCAGGCGGCCGGGCGCTGCAGGGCGGCGCGCGGCGGCCAGCGGCGGGCGTCGTCCTCGACCTCGTTGAGGCGGCGCTTGAGGTCGCCGATCTCGGCGCGGGCCTGGCGCAGCTCCGACTGCGAGCGGCGGGCGGTGCGGCGCCACCGGCCCTGGCCGAGCCAGGTGGCGATGCCGCCGATCAACACGCCGACCGCCAGCAGGCCGATCACCAGAAGGAACATCGGCACCTGCACCGCATTGGCGAGGTCGCCGTTGCTGAACGGATCGAGCGACACCGGCACCGTGTGCCGGTTGACCAGCGCGAGCGCCACCACGACGATCGCCAGCGGCACGAGGACGATGACGGCGAGTGTCCTGCGAATCATGATGCAATGTCTTTCGATGGAGATGAATCGTCGTCGATGTCGGAGCGGTTGAGCCGCTCCCGCATTTCCTTGCCGGTCTTGAAGAACGGCACGCACTTCTGGTCGACCTCGACGTGCTGACCGGTGCGGGGATTGCGCCCCGTGCGGGCCGGCCGCTCCTTGACCGAGAAGGCGCCGAAGCCGCGCAGCTCCACCCGGTCGCCACGCGCCAGCGCCGCCGTGATCTCGTTGAGGATGGCGTTGACGATGTTCTCGACGTCCCGCTGATAAAGATGCGGATTTTGCGCCGCGATCCGCTGGACGAGTTCCGATTTGATCATGTTGTTCCGCCGATCGGCGCCCCGAACGTCCCCCGCCGCGATCGACACCGCAGCGGAGGCCGTAAAACCCCGCGCCGTGCCGTCAATCCGCCGCGCGAGGGTGCCAAAGCGCCAGCAAGCCGTCAAGACTAAGGGTCTCTAAAGACTGGATTGTCCCCGTTCCTGCCAGGGTCCGGGCGAGGCCGCCCAGCCCGGCCGCGTCGAGCGCGGCGGTGCCGAGATGGAGAAACGACAGCTCGCCGAGGTCACGCTCGAGGTCCCAGTCCTTGACCGGAAGCTTCGCGTCGATCCCCTTGGTCTTGGCGAGCCACTCCACTGCGGTCTCCTCGGTGCCGAGACCATCGATCAGCTTCAGCTCGACCGCCTGCCGCCCGGTGAAGACACGCCCGTCGGTGACCTTGCCGAGAATGTCCGGGTCGAGCTTGCGCCGCTCGCGCACGAGATCGCGGAACCAGTCGTAGGAATCGGCGACCAGCGCGGCGATCGCCGCGCGCGCCTCCGGGCTGGTCGGCTCGAAGCCGTTCGGCGCCGCCTTGAGCGGCGACGACTTGACCTCCTCGACCTTCACGCCGAGCGTCTTCAGGAGGTCGGACACGTTCGGATACTGGAACAGCACGCCGATCGAGCCGACGATCGCGTTGCCCTGGGCGATGATGTGGTCGCCGGCGAGCGCGGCGATGTAGCCGCCCGAGGCGGCCATGCCGTCCACCACCATCACGGTCGGCTTCTTGGCGACCAGCTCGCGCAGCGCGGTGTGGAGCTGCTCGGAGCCGGCGGTGGTGCCGCCGGGGCTGTCGATATGAACGACCACCGCCTTGACCGACTTGGCCTTTCCGAGCTTTTGCAGGGCCTCGACGCGATCGCGGTCGTTGCGGATCACCCCGGAGATGGTCACCCGGGCGATCCGGTCGCCGCCGGCGAAGCCGAGGTCCGCGCGCCCGCGCACCGCCCCGGCCGCCACCAGAATGCCGACCACCGCGACCGCGACGGCGACGACCCGCCAGAACGTCAGCTTGCGCCGCATGCGGCGGCGGTCGACCATGGTATCGGCATCGAACGACATCGGTGATGGCCTCGGCAGGAGAGCGAAGGGAGATCGGCTGGCCTCCGCCATCCGACACGAATTCGGCGAGGCGAAGGCGAAACGGGGCACCCGCGCCCGTCGCACGAATGTCCGACGAATCCGTTTCCCCCGTCGAGCGTTTTCTCGAGGCTCGTTCCGGGTGATCCGAGGTTTTTCGCTCCGCCCGCGGCGAGCACGGCACCGACGGAGCGAGGCCCGAAACGCAGAAAGGGCGGGGTCTCCCCCGCCCTTCCGAGATCGTCGAAGAAAAAAGGACCGGTGCCGGAAAGGGCCGGTCAGTCCTTCTTCTCGTTGGCCCGCTTGAGGGCGGTGCCGAGAATGTCGCCGAGCGTCGCGCCGGAGTCGGACGAGCCGTACTGGGCGATCGCCTCCTTCTCCTCGGCCACCTCGAGCGCCTTGATCGAGACCTGCACCTTGTGCGACTTGCGGTCGAACTGGGTGACGCGGGCATCGACCTTCTGGCCGACCGCGAAGCGGTCGGGGCGTTGCTCGGAGCGGTCGCGGGCGAGCTCGGAGCGCTTGATGAAGGCGGCGAGGTCGGTCCCGACGATCTTCACGTCGATGCCGCCTTCCTTCACGTCGGTCACCTCGCAGGTGATCACCGCGCCCTTGCGGACGTCGCCGGCCTCGGCGAAGGGGTCGCCCTCGAGCTGCTTGATGCCGAGCGAGATGCGCTCCTTCTCGACGTCGACGTCGAGCACCTGGGCGCGCACGTGGTCGCCCTTCTTGAACTCCTCGATGACCTGCTCGCCGGGGCGCTTCCAGTCGAGGTCCGACAGATGGACCATGCCGTCGACGTCGCCGTCGAGCCCGAGGAACAGGCCGAACTCGGTCTTGTTCTTGACCTCGCCCTCGACCACGGAACCGGGCGGATACTTCTCGACGAAGACCTCCCACGGGTTGCGCATGGTCTGCTTGAGGCCGAGCGAGATGCGGCGCTTGACCGGATCCACCTCGAGCACCTGCACCTCGACCTCCTGGGAGGTGGAGACGATCTTGCCGGGATGGACGTTCTTCTTGGTCCACGACATCTCGGAGACGTGGATCAGGCCTTCGATGCCCGGCTCCAGCTCCACGAACGCGCCGTAGTCGGTGATGTTGGTGACGCGGCCCATCAGGCGGGTCGCCACCGGATACTTGGCCTCGATGCCCTGCCACGGATCGGCCTGAAGCTGCTTCATGCCGAGCGAGATGCGGTGGGTCTCGTGGTTGATCTTGATGATCTTGACCTTGACCTGCTGGCCGATGTTCAAGACCTCGGAGGGGTGGTTCACCCGCCGCCAGGCGATGTCGGTCACGTGCAGGAGGCCGTCGATGCCGCCGAGGTCGACGAACGCACCGTAATCGGTGATGTTCTTGACCACGCCGTCGATCACCTGCCCCTCTTCGAGGTTCTGGACCAGCTCCTGGCGCTGCTCGGCGCGGGTCTCTTCCAGCACGGTGCGGCGCGACACCACGATGTTGCCGCGGCGCCGATCCATCTTGAGGATCTGGAACTGCTGCGGGACGTTCATCAGCGGGGTGACGTCGCGGATCGGGCGGATGTCGACCTGGGAGCGCGGCAGGAACGCCACCGCGCCGTCGAGATCGACGGTGAAGCCGCCCTTCACCTGATTGAAGATGACGCCGGAGACCTTCTCGTTGCTCTGGAACGCCTTCTCGAGCTTGCCCCAGCTCTCCTCGCGGCGCGCCTTGTCGCGCGACAGCACGGCCTCGCCGAGCGCGTTCTCGACGCGCTCCAGGTAGACCTCGACGGTGTCGCCGACCTTGATCTCGTTCTGCCGTCCGGGCGCCTGGAACTCGCGGAGCGGCACCCGCCCCTCGGTCTTGAGGCCGACGTCGATGACCGCGAGATCCTTCTCGATCGCGACCACGGTCCCCTTGATGACGGTGCCTTCCTGCAGGTTGCCCTGGGTGAAGGATTCCTCGAGCATGGCCGCGAAATCTTCGCGCATCGGCGACGCGGCAGTCGTGGCTTGAGCGGTTTGAGCCATGAAGTCTCCTGACGGGACGGCCGGCGGGCTGGAGTGAAGGAACGCCCCGACGGTCCGGGCCGAAGGCCCCGTAGCCTTCGGCTGCCACCCCTGTCGCCCTCCCCCGAATGCGGGGGAAGACCGGGAGGGTGGGCCGGCCCAATCGACCGAACGGTCGGGACGAGATTTCCGGGCGCCGCGGCCGCACGGGGTCGCGGGAGCGGGACCGGTTCCGACGGAACCGTTCCGACATGCACGAAAGCCCCGCTCCGGGGTTTTTCACCCTCGGGCGGGACGTCCCGCATGCTCCGCTCGGGCGGCTTCGACGTAGTCGGCGGCCCGGACGTTGGCGTCTATATCGTATCGGGTGGGTGTCGAGCAAGGCCGGCTCGCCGGCCGGGCGAGAAACACGAGGCCGGAAAAGCCGGGAGAATCGCGCCGCGAGGGTCGAAAATTCGCGATTCCCGATTAAGTTCGAGAACCGACACGCCGGACGACCGACACGCCGGTCCCGGCAGAGCGCACGCATGCGCATCACCCGGCGAGACCGCGCCTCGCGTCGCGGGCCCGCCGGACCCGTCGCCGAACACATCGAAGGCTCCGGACGCCGTGACCGCCGACCCGACCACCACCACGATCTTCAAGGTGAGGCACGTCACCACCTACCGCTACCGGCGGCCGGTCGGGTTCGGCGAGCATCGCATGATGTTCCGGCCGCGCGACTCCTACGACCAGCGGCTGCTCGCCTCCTCGCTGCGCATCACCCCGCGGCCGGCGAGCCTGCGCTGGGTGCACGACCCGTTCGGCAACTGCGTCGCCCTCGCCCGCTTCGAGGAGGACGCCGAGGAGCTGACCTTCGAGAGCGGCATCGAGGTGAAGCACTATCCCGACCCGCTCGACTTCCAGGCCGAGGATTGGGCTCAGACCTACCCGTTTTCCTACGATCCGGAGGAATATCCGGACCTGCTGCCGTTCATCACCCGCCAGCACGTCGACCCGACCGGCGAGGTCGCCCGCTGGGCGCAGCGCTTCCTGCGGCAGGGCCACCCGACCCCGACCGGCAACCTCCTGATGACGCTCGGCTCGGCGATCGGCGAGAGTTTTGCCTACAACCGCCGCACCGAGCACGGCACCCAGGACCCGCTGACCACGCTGCGGCTGCGGCGCGGCACCTGCCGGGATTTCGCGCTGTTCATGATGGAGGCGATGCGCGCGCTCGGCCTCGCCGCGCGGTTCGTGTCGGGCTACCTCTACGTGCCCTCGCGCGACGGCCCGCAGCGGCTCGGCGGCGGGGCGACCCACGCCTGGTGCCAGGTGTACGTTCCGGGCGCCGGCTGGATCGAGTTCGACCCGACCAACGGCATCGTCGGCAATCGCGATCTCGTGCGCGTCGCGGTCGCCCGCACACCGGCGCAGGCGGTGCCGCTGTCGGGCACCTATCGCGGCGGCTGCGACGACTCGCTCGGCATGACCGTCGAGGTGCAAGTCACGTCGCACGACGACACGTCGCACGACGACACCTCGCACGACGACACGTCGCACGATGCGACGAGCGGCGACCCGACGTCGCATCCGGAAGCCTCGGAGAGCCGCGCGACGGACCGCACCGGGCCGCGCGCCTGCGCCGGCGCGTGATCGGGCGCGTGATCCGACACGTGATCGTGCGCGCCGTCCGGCCGATCGCGCGGGTGTGACCGCTGCGGCGCGGCGAAACGGCGCGCCGGCCTTGCTCCTGCGGTGGCCGGCGACCATCTCCCCTGGCGGGGGAGGTTTTTTCCGAAGCCGCTCCGGCACGATCGTCTTCCAACCGAGGGACCGACAGCCGATGCCCGCAGTCGCTCCGACGCATTCGCAGAACCCGCAAAACTCCGGCGACGCCAGCCGCCGCGATTTCCTCTATGTCGCCACCGGCGCGGTCGGCGCGGTCGGCACCGCGCTCACGGTGTGGCCGCTCCTGTCCTCGATGAACCCGGACGCCGCCACCGTCGCCGCCGGCGCGCCGATCGAGGTGGATCTCACGCCGATCGCCGAGGGCCAGATCGTCAAGGTGACCTGGCGCAGCAAGCCGATCTTCATCTTCCACCGCACCGCCGAGGAGGTCGCGGCGGCGCGCGACACCCCGCTGAACCAGCTTCCAGACCCCGCCTCCGACGCCGACCGCACGAAACCGGGCCACGAGCCGTGGCTCGTGGTGATCGGCATCTGCACCCATCTCGGCTGCATCCCGATCGGTCACGAGGGCGCCTATGGCGGCTGGTTCTGCCCGTGCCACGGCTCGGTCTACGACACCGCCGGCCGCATCCGGCAGGGCCCGGCGCCGCGCAATCTCGATCTGCCGCCCTACAGCTTCGTGTCGGACACCACGATCCGGATCGGCGAGGAAGGCACCGCCTGACGCCGGCGCAGGCGTTCGTCGACGACACGACGAAAGGCCGGCCGCGCGCCGGCCTTTTTTCGTCGCGCCTCGGCGGGGCGCGCCCGAGCCGCCTTCGCTGCAGCGCGGGAACGAGACGGCCGACCTGCGCATTTGGCATCCGGCTTGCCTGATGGTCCCGTGTCATTTCGAACCGGAAAGCGTTTGCGCATGAAGATCCGTGCGGGTTTCGACATCGCCTTCGACTGCCCTGCCCCCACCCCCTTGATCCTTCTGCTCGGTGTCGAGGCCGCCCGCGAGGCGGACCTCGAGACGCCGCAAAAGATCCGGTTCGATCCGCCGGTCGAGCACCGCAGCTATCGCGACATGTTCGGCAATGCCTGCACCCGCGTGGTCGCGCCGGGCGGCGTGTTTCGCATGTCGGCCGATTTCGTGATCCGCGATTCCGGCGAGCCCGATCCGATCGTGCCGGACGCCGAGCAGATCCCGGTGGAGAAGCTGCCCGACGAGACGCTCGTCTATCTGCTCGGCAGCCGCTATTGCGACACCGAGCATCTCGCCGACGCCGCCTGGTCGCTGTTCTCCGCCACGCCGCCCGGCTGGGCGCGGGTGCAGGCGATCTGCGACTACGTGCACCAGCGGCTCACCTTCGGCTACTCGCACGCCCGCGCCACCCGCACCGCGGCGGAGGGCCATGCCGAGCAGCGCGGCGTGTGCCGCGATTTCGCGCACCTCGCGATCACCTTCTGCCGGTGCATGAACATCCCGGCGCGCTACTGCACCGGCTATCTCGGCGACATCGGCGTGCCGATCGATCCCAACCCGATGGATTTCTCCGCCTGGTTCGAGGCCTATCTCGGCGGCCGCTGGTACACCTTCGACGCCCGCCACAACGTGCCGCGCATCGGCCGCATCGTGATGGCGCGCGGGCGCGACGCGACCGACGTGGCGATCTCCACCGCTTTCGGCCGCGCCGACCTGCACACCTTCAAGGTGATCACGGAGGAGGTGGGGTGACGAGCGAGTGGCGAGTAGCGAGTGGTGAGTGGCGAATAGCGAGTAGCGAGTGGTGCGTGGCGAGTGGTGATACGGCCCGCACAATCGAAAGAACCTCTCTCCGTCCTCACCCTGAGGGCCGCCGAAGGCGGCGTCTCGAAGGGCTAGGACGGCCTCATGGTTCGAGACGCGGCCTGCGGCCGCTCCTCACCATGAGGGGAAACTCGTTGCAGTCGCGCACCGATTCGAGTTGCGAATAGCGAATGGTGAGTGGTGAGTGGTGAGTGGTGATACGGCCCGCACAATCGAAAGAACCTCTCTCCGTCCTCACCCTGAGGGCCGCCGAAGGCGGCGTCTCGAAGGGCGAGGACGGCCTCATGGTTCGAGACGCGGCCTGCGGCCGCTCCTCACCATGAGGGGAAACTCGTTGCAGTCGCGCACCGATTCGAGTTGCGAATAGCGACTGGTGAAGTGGCCGGCTGAAGTCGGTGAAAGACGGCGGCGCGCGCAATTCGCTATTCGCGACTCGCCATTCGCCTTCTTCCCTACTCGCCACTCGCCATTCGCCTTCTTCCCTACTCGCTATTCGCCATTCGCTTTTCGCCCTCTTCCCTACTCGCTATTCGCCACTCGCCATTCGCCCCCTTCCCTCCTCGCCATTCGCCCCTCTTCCACGATCTCCAGAGCCGCCGCCAAGGCCGCCGCGATATCGAGCGTCGTGGTGTCGAGCACCCGGGCATCGTCCGCCGGCTTCAGCGGCGCCACCGCGCGCGCCGTGTCGCGCGCGTCGCGGCGCCGGATGTCCTCCAGAATCTCCGCCTCGTCGACCGAAAGCCCCTTCGAGCGAAACTCCAGAAAACGACGGCGCGCCCGCTCCTCCGGCGAGGCGGTGACGAAAATCTTCACGTCGGCGTCGGGACAGATCACCGTGCCGATGTCGCGCCCGTCGAGCACCGCGCCGGGCGGCGTCGCGGCAAAGCTCTTCTGGAAATCGACCAGCGCCGCGCGCACCTCCGGATAGGCCGAGACGATCGAGGCCGCCTCGCCCGCCTTCTGGCTCTTCAGCGCCTCCTCGTCGAAGTTCTGCGGGTCGATCGAGGCCGCGGCCCCGACCGCGCAGGCGCGGTCGTCGAGCGGCCGCCCGGCCGTGAGCACCGCCCAGCCGACCGCGCGGTAGAGGAGCCCGGTGTCGAGATGGCGCAGCCCGTAATGGGCCGCGAGCCGTTTCGCCAGCGTGCCCTTGCCGGAGGCCGCCGGTCCGTCGATGGCGATGATCATGGAAGCACCCGCTGGAAGCACCCGCTCGAATCACCCGATCTCGGCGCCGAGGTTTTTCATCGTGTCGAGAAAGCCCGGAAAGCTGGTGGCGATGAAGCCCGCGTCGTCGATCGTGACCGGCTTTTCCGAGGCGAGCCCCATCACCAGCGCCGACATCGCCAAACGATGATCCATGTGGGTGGCGACCAGCCCGCCGCCCGGCGCCCGGCCGCGCCCTTCGACGATCAGATCGTCGCCGTCGATCTCGACCGCGACGCCGTTCACCCGCAGCAGATCGGCGGTGGCGGCGAGGCGATCCGATTCCTTCACCCGCAGCTCCTTCAGCCCGCGCATCACCGTGCGCCCCTCGGCGAAGGCGGCGGCGACCGCGAGCACCGGATACTCGTCGATCATCGCCGGCGCGCGCGCGGCCGGCACCTCGACGCCGCGCAGCGTGGAAAACTCCACCCGGAAATCCGCCATCTCCTCGCCACCGTCGCGCCTGACCGCGACCGGCTCGATCGACGCGCCCATCTCCGTCAGCGTGGCAAAAAGCCCCGTGCGCAGCGGATTGGTCATCACCCCCGACAGCACGAGGTCGGAGCCCGGCACGATCAGCGCCGCGACCAGCGGAAACGCGGCCGACGACGGGTCGGCCGGCACCGCGACCGGCGCAGGCGACAGCTCCGGCTGGCCGGTGAGTGTGATGCGGCGGCCGTGCGGCCCGTCCGGCTCGACCCGCACGCTCGCGCCGAAATGCGCCAGCATCCGCTCGGTGTGGTCGCGCGTCGCCTCGCGCTCGACCACGATCGTCTCGCCCGGCGCCGACAGGCCGGCGAGCAGCACCGCCGACTTCACCTGCGCGGACGGCACCGGCGTCTCGTAGAGGGTCGGGATCGGGTCGCGCGCGCCGGCGAGCCGGATCGGCAGGCGGTCGCCTTCGGCCGCCGCGAGCACCTCGGCGCCCATGCGGAGAATCGGATCGAGGATGCGCCGCATCGGCCGGCGCCGCAGCGAGGCGTCACCGTCGAAGGTCGCCGTCACCGGCGAGCCGGCGACCGCCCCCATCACCAGCCGGCAGCCGGTGCCGGAATTGCCGAAGTCGAGCGTTTCGGGCGGCGCCGCGAAGCCGCCGACGCCGACGCCCTCGACCGTCCAGGCGCCCGGCCCGGTGCGCGTCACGGTGGCGCCGAGGAGCCGCATCGCCTGCACGGTGCGCAACACGTCGTCGCCTTCGAGGAGCCCGGTGATCACGGTGCGGCCGACCGTCAGCGCGCCGAGAATCAGCGCCCGGTGCGAGATCGACTTGTCGCCGGGCACGCGGACGGTGCCCCGCAGAGGACCGCCGGCGCGGGCGGTGACGGCGGTCGGCGCAACGGACGGGTGGGCGGAAGACATGGGGGCGGACGACATGGGGGCGGACGACATGGCGCTTTCCGACGGCCTCCGGTTCTGGAACCGGGACTGATTATCGGGCTTTGGCCCGGGCGCCCACCGGAATCTGGCCTGCCCCGGCCGATCCGCCGCGAAACGCGGCGACGCGCGCGAAAATCGCCGCATTCGGCTGCGAGCGCATCCGGCCTGGGGCTAACCCCAAGGTCGGCCGTCGCTATTGACACCGCCGCGGCGACTCGCCAAGGGGAGTGTCCGCTTTTCACCCGGTTCCAAGGATATCCGACCGTGGCAAAACCCGAGCTCGGTACGAAACGCCTCTGCGCTTCCTGCGGCGCGAAGTTCTACGACCTCAACAACGATCCGATCACCTGCCCGAAATGCGGCGTGGTGTTCGAGGTGACGGCCCTGACACCCCGTGGTGGTCGTCCGGAGGCCGCCGCCCGCGGCACGCAGACCCAGGACGGCGACCTGCCGGAGACCCAGGAGGCCGAGTTCGTGTCGCTCGAGGAGGCCGATGCGGAGGCGACCGGCGCCAAGAAGGCACCGGCCGGCGACGAGGGGGACGTGGACGACGACGTCGAGATGGACGATTCGATCGACGACGACGACACCTTCATCGACGAGAGCGAGGAAGAGGACACCGACGTGTCGGAAATCCTCGGTGGCGACATCGACGACGAGGAGGAAAGTTGATTTCTCGTCGAAACGACTTGAGGTCGGCCGCGAAGTGTGGTTTCAGAACGGCCGGCCGCCGACTCGCTCGGTGAGCCGCTCCGGACCCCGCCCCGCCACTAGGCGTGACGAGGACCCGGACCCGGTGCGGGACCCAAGCCGCACCGACAGCGTGGGGCCATAGCTCAGTTGGGAGAGCGCTTGAATGGCATTCAAGAGGTCAGGGGTTCGACTCCCCTTGGCTCCACCAATTCTCCCCGAATAAATCGACAGAGCGAGGCGAGCGCCGGTCTCGGCGCTTCGGAGTTCGCTTTCGGGGATGCGCCACGGCGACATCCGCCTCGCGCCGGCACGTCGTGCCGAGAATAGCTCCGCAGCGACGGCCTGCTCGAATTCGGTGCCCGATTCGAACGGGCGCATCCATTCGACGTGGGGGATTCGGCCGTTCGTACCGCCGCGGCCCCTCCCGCCGAGAGTCGCACGTCCTACGGCCTTTCGATCGTTCCGATTCGTTTCGGTTCTCCGATACTGTCGCCCGGCAGCAACCGTCGGGGACAACGATGTCGTCGTGCCGCCATTTCGCGCACTCCGCCGAGGGGCTCGACCGCGACCGCTGGCAGGGGCTTGCCGATCATCTTCGCGCCGTCGCAGGTCTCGCCGCCGAGCGGGCCGCCGTGTTCGGTGGTGGGTCGCTCGCGGAACTCACCGGATGGCTCCACGACCTCGGCAAGTACGCACCCGCGTTCCAGGCCTACATCGCCGGCACGCGCGCCAAGGGGCCGGACCACGCCACGGCCGGGGCTCGCGAAATTATCGGGCGGTCGTGGTCCCCGGCGGATCGATGGGCCGCCGAGCTCGCCGCGTTCTGCATCGCCGGCCACCACACCGGCCTGCCGGATCGTGGCAGCGGCGGCGCGTCGCTCGACGCGCGCCTGACAGGGGAGCTGCACGCGCTCGACCCGGCGTGGAGGCAGGACGTTCCTCCGCTCGACGGGTCGCCGTCGCCGCGCGGCTTCGAGGCTCACGAGAGCAAGGACAGTCGCGTTCGCGCCTTCCAGCTCGCACTGCTCGGCCGGATGGTGTTCTCCTGCTTGGTGGATGCCGACTACCGCGACACCGAGGCGTTTTACGCGGGGCTGGAGGGCAGGACCGTCGACCGCACGTGGCCGCGTCTGCCCGAGATCGTGGACGCCCTCCTCGCGCGCTTCGATGCCCACATGGCCGCGCTCGCAGCCGGCGCGGACGACACGCCACTCGACCGCCTGCGGGCCGAGATCCTGGCGCACGTTCGGGCGAAGGCCGCGCTGGCGCCCGGCGTGTTCACGCTCACGGTGCCGACCGGCGGCGGCAAGACGCTGGCCTCGCTCGGCTTCGCTCTCGACCACGCGCGCCGCCACGGGCTGCGCCGCATTGTTTATGCGATCCCGTTCACCTCGATCGTCGACCAGACCGCGGACGTCTTTCGCCGTGTCCTCGGCGACGAGATCGTGCTGGAACATCATTCGGCGATCGATGCCGCGGACGACGAGACCGGCGCTGCGAGCGTCCAGGGCAAGATGCGGCGGGCGATGGAGGATTGGGCGGCGCCGGTCGTCGTCACCACCAATGTCCAGCTGCTCGAGAGTTTGTTCGCGGCCAAGCCCTCGCGCTGCCGCAAGATCGCTTCGCTGGCCGGCGCGGTGATCGTGCTCGACGAGGCGCAGGCGATTCCGCTGCATGTGCTGCGTCCGTCAGTGGTGGCTTTGGACGAGCTGGCGCGCAATTACGGCGCCACCATCGTGCTCTGCACCGCCACCCGGCCGGCGCTCGCCGCTCCGAGGTTCGAGCACGGGTTTCGGCTGACGGACGAGCGCGAGCTGGCACCCGAGCCCGACCGCCTACGGCGCGCGCTGCGGCGAACGACCTTGCGCCGGGCGACCGAGCCGCTCGCCGACCACGACCTGGTGGCCGAGCTCGCCGGTGTCGAGCGCGGCCTGGTGATCGTCAACAGCCGGCGACATGCACTCGACCTCTACCGTGCCGCAAAGACTGCCGGACTGGACGGGCTGGTCCATCTCACGACGCGCCAGACGGCGGCCGACCGACGGCGCATCCTGGCGGACGTGCGCGCCACGCTGGCCGCGCGACGGCCCTGCCGGGTGGTCGCGACCAGCCTGATCGAGGCCGGCGTCGACATCGACTTTCCACGCGTGTGGCGAGCCGAGGCGGGGCTCGACCAGATTCTTCAGGCGGCGGGCCGCTGCAACCGCGAAGGCCGCAGCCCGGCGGAGGACGGCATCGTCACCGTGTTCGCGCCCGCCGAGGCGAAGCCACCGCGCGAGATCGCCGCCTTCGCCGCCGCCATGGCCCGCACCGCAGCGAAGCACCCGGATCCGACCTCGCTCGCGGCGATCGATCACTATTTTCGCGAGGTCTACTGGCAGACGGGTGACGGGCTCGACCGCATGCGGATCGGCGGGGAAGCGTCGTCCGAGACCCGCGCGGTGCTCGACTGCTTCAAGGCCGATCGGCTCGGGCTCGACTTCGCCTACCGCACCGTGGGCGACAATTTTCGGCTGATCGAGAGCGGCATGGCGCCGGTGATCGTCGCCGTCGCCGAGGAGGCCCGCACGGCGCTCGACGGTTTGCGCGGTGGCTGGCTCGGGCCGGCGCGGCGGCGCGCCGGCTGCAGAGCCACCTCGTGCAGGTGCCGCCGCCCGACCGCGCCCGGCTGATCCGGAACGGCGACGTCGCGTTCGCCGACCCGGCGCAGCAGTTCGCCGTTCTGCGCGCCGAGGACCTCTACTCCGTCGAGGAGGGCCTCGTGTGGGAGGACGACGAGACGAGGTCATGGATCGTGTAGCCGTGGCGCTTGCACGGGGTGCATCGGGACATAGTGAGAATTACAACCTTTAGTTATGAGACCTGTGCGCGGATAGCTCTGGACGACGCACCGAATTTCTG
>NZ_AKZI01000167.1 GCF_000293785.1 Rhodovulum sp. PH10
TGGCGCATCGAGCAGGTCTTCCGCGCGCTGAAGTCCGACGGCCTCGGCCTCGACGACAGCCAGCTCGCCGACGCCGAGCGGATGTTCAATCTCGCCGCCATGGCGCTCGCCGCGGCGGTCCGAACCATCCAGCTCGTCGACGCCCGCGACGGCAGTCCGCGACCGGCCGCCGACGTGCTCGACCCGGCCCTCGCGGTCGGGCTCGAGCGGCTCTCCGCATCCCTCGAAGGCAACACGGCGCGCCAGAAAAATCCGCATCCGCCCGGATCGCTCGCCTTCGTGGCCTGGGTCGCCGCCCGCCTCGGCGGCTGGAACTGCTACTACAAGCCGCC
>NZ_AKZI01000168.1 GCF_000293785.1 Rhodovulum sp. PH10
ACGGATCCGAGCCGAGCCAAATCAAATCCGTGAATGCCGTAGCCCCGCACGCGGGGAGAGGTGGAGGCCGTGCCGCGGCTTTTGTCCCGCGCCGTTCATCCCGAAACGAAACAACAGAGGGTCAGCGCGCCGGCTGGGGCTGGGCCGGCGCCGGCGTCGCCCGGATCGGGCGGCCCTGCGCGTCGCGCGGCGCCGCCATCGCCTTGGAGCGCTCCTCGGTGACGATGATGTCGCCGCGCTCCACCGTGGTGTCCTGATTGACGCCGAGCGCATCGGCCCAGCTCTGCCCGGCCTTGCGGCAGCTGCAGGCGGGATCGAGCGACTGGCGGTACTTGAAGGCGGTCGGCAGGCTGCGATACGGCTGGCCGGCCAGCGACACCGACTGGCCGACCTCCTCGCCGGGATTTCGGTAGGTGAAGAGCTGCACCTCGGCCGCCGGGCACAGCCGCTTGCAGGACGCCTCGTCCTCGGCGAAGCGCGACGGCGTGGTCTGGAACGAGATCGGGAAATAATAGCCGTCGCAGGTGCGCACGCACAGCGTCCTGAACGTCGTCGCCTGGGTGCTCCCCTCGGGCATCGGCAGGGCCGGGTTGGAGCCGAACATGTCGCCGAACAGCCCGCGCTGCTGATTGACCGCCGCCTGATACTGCGGGCCGCAATTGTTCTGGGCGAGCGCCGCGACCACCGCCTGGCGCTGGCCCTCGATGTCGTTGCCGCCCTGGATGCGCTGCAGCTCCGCCTGGGTGCGGCTCTGCTCGGCCCGCAGCTCCTGGATGCGGGTGCCGAGCGGCCGGCATTCGGCCGGCTGGCTGGAGAACAGCGAGAGGAAGGGATTGTCCTCGCAGCCGAGCCGGCGCGACTGCGCGATCATGCGGTCGACCTCGTTCTGCTGCCGGCCGATCGCGTCCTCGTAGCGGCGGATCTGCTCGGCGCGCACCGGGTCGCCACCGCGATTGACGGCGGCGAGCTGCGCCTCGAGCCGGGTGCAGACCGGGCTGCCGGCGGCCGACGGATAGCTTTGTTGTTGCTGCTGCTGGCCATAGCCCTGCGGCTGCTGTTGCTGGACCGGATAGGGCTGCGGATAGTTCTGCCGGGCCGGATAGCCGTAGCCTTGCGCAAAAACGTCGCCCGCGGCGGCCGATCCGATCGCGGCCAGCACGACGATGGCGATGCCGAGCCGGCGACGGCCTCTCCGTTGGTTCATCGGGCCCCTCACGTGTCGCTTTTGCCAGTCGAATCCGGCCGGAGAGAAGCACCGGAATGGTGTTCAAAGTGTGGATCGCGCGCCGCACCGACGGACCGCGTCGGCGCGGACCACGGCATCACGGATTCGAACCGAGAAAAGGGGAGGGCAGGGTGGTCGCGCGCGGCGCACCCGAAGGCCGGCACGCCTCAGCGGGTGCACTCGATGGCGACGAAGTCGTCGCAGCTCGCACCGTGGCAGCCGCCGCCGCGGGTCGGCACGGCGCCGGTGATGTCGTCGCGGTCGACCTTGCGGTACGACACCGCCTGCTTGAAGTCGCGCTGGCGGCACAGGGCGGTCGCCATCGCGCTGCCGCACCGCTCGCCGCCGGCGAGGCAGCGGTCGATGCCGTAGTCGCCGCCGGCATTGCTCGCCAGAATGAAGATCTGCTTCTCGGCGCGCGCGCCCGAGAGGCCGGCCGCCATGGCCGCGAGAAGCGTGAGGGTGAACAGGGACCGCATCGTGTCGTGCCCGCTCGTCGTGAGAGCCGCGAAAATACGGCCCGATGTCTTAAGCTGTCGTTAACTTCCCGATCCCGCCGCGCGACGCCGTCCGGCTGCGCGGGAGCGGTGTGAGAGGGCCGCGTCGTGCGCGGCCGTGAGGCCTCGTGCCGGCCGCGAGCCGTCGTCGCAGCCCCCGCGGGACGACGCACGACTCGCTGCCGAAAGCAGGCGCGCTCTGTGGTCCCCGTGCCGGGCGGGGTCAACCCGCGTCGGGCGGCCGACCGTCGAACCCGCCGGCAGTGTGCCTCTCGGGGCACAGCGGCCGGTACCGGGAGGCGGGATCGGCGCGAGGCACCCTTGACGGACGCCGCCGGCTCGACCATGGTGCGCGGCCATGAACGGCCACCACACCCAGATCGGCATTTGCCGGGGGATTATTCGCTAGCGGTCCTCGCTGGCTGCGGCCGTCTTGTCCTTTCGACCGACAAACAGACGCCCGGCCAGAGCGGGCCGCCGGCATGTCCGCGTCCCGCCCGGGACCGGATTGCGTTCGCCGAGGGACGAGACGATGGACCTGAAGCTCTACGACACGCTCGCACGCGAGAAGCGCACGTTCGTGCCGATCGATCCGGCCGCGGTGCGGATGTACGTGTGCGGTCCGACCGTCTACGACTTCGCCCATATCGGCAATGCGCGGCCGGTGATCGTTTTCGACCTGCTCTTCCGCCTGCTGCGGCAGCTCTACGGCGCCGAGCACGTCAGGTACGTGCGCAACATCACCGACGTCGACGACAAGATCAACGCGCGCGCCGCCGAGCGCGGCATCTCGATCCGCGAGCTGACCGAGAAGACCTATGGCGAGTTCGCCGCCGACGTCGCCGCGCTCGGCTGCCTGCCGCCGACGGTCGAGCCGCGCGCGACCGAGCACATCGCCGAGATGACGGCGCTGATCGAGAAGCTGGTCGCCGCCGGCCACGCCTATGTCGAGCAGGACCACGTGCTGTTCGGCGTGCCGTCGATGACGGATTACGGCGCGCTCTCCAAGCGCCCGCTCGACGAGATGATCGCCGGCGCCCGCGTCGACGTCGCCCCCTACAAGCGCGACCCGATGGACTTCGTGCTGTGGAAGCCGGCAAAGCCCGGCGAGCCCGGCTGGCCGTCGCCGTGCGGCATCGCGGTGCCCGGCCGTCCCGGCTGGCACATCGAATGCTCGGCGATGTCGTGGAAGCATCTCGGCGAGACGTTCGACATCCACGGCGGTGGCATCGACCTGGTGTTTCCGCACCACGAGAACGAGATCGCCCAGTCGCGCTGCGCCTTCGGTGCCCCGGCGATGGCGAACTACTGGATGCACAACGGCTTCCTGCAGGTCGAGGGCGAGAAGATGTCGAAGTCGCTCGGCAACTTCGTCACCATCCGCGACGTGCTGAAGGACTGGCCGGGCGACGTCGTCCGCCTCAACATGCTGCGCACGCACTACCGCCAGCCGATCGACTGGACGGTGAAGGGGCTCGAGGAGTCCGAGAAGGTTTTGTCGTCCTTCTTCGACGTCGCCTCCTCGGAGGCCGAGCCGCGCCCGGCGCCCGCCGTGCTCGAGGCGTTGTGCGACGACCTCAACACGCCGGCCGCGATCGCCGCCATGCACGGGCTGAAGAACGCCGCCGGCCGCAAGGCGCTGGCCGGCACGCTCGCCTTTTTCGGCTTCCGCCGCGAGGCTTTGGCCGATTGGCGAACCGCGCATGCGCCGGCGCCGCCGATCCCGGTCGAGGAGATCGAGCGCCGGATCGCCACCCGCATCGATGCCCGCAAGGCGAAGGATTGGGCCGAATCCGACCGCATCCGCGACGAGCTCGCCGCGCTCGGCATCGTGCTGAAGGATTCCAAGGACGGCACCACCTGGGAGGTCGCGCGGTGAGCGGCCGACCCAACAACGAAAACAACGTGGCGGAGACCATGCGATGACGACCGAACCCGAGCGCGAGATGACCGAAGGCGAGCGTTTGTTGTGGCGAACGCTGCGCACGAAGCGCTTCGGCAGCGCAAAGTTCCGGCGCGGCGTGCCGGTCGGGCCGTGGCGCGCGGCGTTCTTCTGCGAGCCGGCGCGGATCGTCGTCGAGGTCGACGAGCAGGGCACGCCCGCGGCGGACGGCGCAGCGACAACGCCGCGTGATCCGGCGCGCGACCAGTGGTTCTTCGCGCACGGTTTTCGCGTGCTGCTGTTTCGCCGCGACGACATCGCCGCGAATGTCGACGGCATCATGCAGATCATCGAGACCGAGATCCGCAGCGCGCCGCGCGGCATGCCGCGCAACACGCCGTCCAAAATGCCGACCACGCCGGCCGGCGCACCCCCGACGGAGGCGTGACATGGCCCGGGCGTTCCCGACCTTCGCCTTGCGTCCGTTCCTCGCCGACGACACCGAGATGCTCGCCGAGATTTTTCGCGCGAGCATCACGGAGCTGACGGCGGACGACTACAGCGAGGCGCAGCAGGACGCCTGGATGGCGGCGGCCGACGACGAGGACGCCTTTCGCGACCGCTTGTCGGCGCGTCTCACGCTGATCGCGACGCTCGACGGCTCGCCGATCGGCTTTGCCTCGCTCGCCGACGGGCGTGAGATCGACATGCTGTACGTCCATCCGGCGGCGGCCGGGCGAGGGGCGGGGGCGATGCTGGTCGATGCGCTGGAGAAGCTCGCGCAGGCGCACGGCGCGACCCGCCTGACGGTCGATGCGAGCGACACCGCCCGCCCGTTCTTCGAGAAGCGCGGCTGGACCGCGCAGCGCCGCAACACGGTTTCGCGCGGTGATGAATGGCTCGCCACCACCACCCTCGACAAGACGCTCGCGAAGGCCCGATCATGACACCCCCCGGATCGCCGTTTCCCCCGAACTTCGTTTATTTCGTGCTGATCAAGCTGGTGGCGCTGGTCGCCAGCCTGATCTTCGTCTTCTGGTATCTCGGCTACTGGTAGCCCCGCTACCGGGAGCCGGCGTTTCTTTTCGTGAGCAGGTCGGCCCCGTCCCTCGCGGGCGGGGAGAAAGTCTCGCGTCGCATTCGGCGCAAGCGTGTTTCTTTTGTCCCCTTCTCGGGCCGGCGTGGCCCGACCGCTCCTGTGGAGTGGTGATCAGGATACGACCATGAAGGATCGTCTCTATCTCTTCGATACCACCCTGCGCGACGGTGCGCAGACTTTTGGCGTCGACTTCACGCTGGCCGACAAGCTCGCGATCGCCCGCATGCTGACCGACCTCGGCATCGATTACATCGAGGGCGGCTATCCGGGCGCGAACCCGCTCGACACCGAGCTGTTCTCGCAGGATCGCGGCATCGGCGCGACCTTCACCGCGTTCGGCATGACGCGGCGGCCGGGCCGCTCGGTCTCCAATGATCCCGGCATGGCGATGCTGCTCGATGCGCACGCCGATGCGGTCTGCTTCGTCGCGAAATCGTGGGACTATCACGTCGGCGTGGCGCTGGAGACGACGCTCGAGGAGAACCTCGCCTCGATCCGCGACACCGTGCAGGCGGCGGTCGCGCGCGGCCGCGAGGTGTTGATCGACTGCGAGCATTTCTTCGACGGCTACAAGGCCAATCCCGGCTATGCGCTGGCCTGCGCCAAGACCGCCTATCAGGAGGGCGCGCGCTGGGTGGTGCTGTGCGACACCAATGGCGGCACGCTGCCGGACGAGGTGGAGCGGATCGTCTCCGAGGTGGTGCGCGAGGTTCCGGGCGAGCGGCTCGGCATCCACGCCCACAACGACACCGAGCACGGCGTCGCCAACTCGCTCGCCGCGGTGCGGGCCGGCGTGCGGCAGATCCAGGGCACGCTGAACGGGCTCGGCGAGCGCTGCGGCAACGCCAATCTCACCTCGCTGATCCCGACGTTGAAGCTCAAGCCGGCGCTCGCGGAGAAATTCGAGATCGGCGTGAGCGACGACGCGCTCGGCCGGCTGAGCGAGGTGTCGCGCAAGCTCGACGAGATCTTGAACCGCGCGCCGAACCGGCACGCGCCCTATGTCGGGGCGAGCGCGTTCGTGACGAAGGCGGGCATCCACGCCTCGGCGATCCTGAAGGACCCGGCGACCTACGAGCACGTGCGGCCGGAGACGGTCGGCAATGCGCGCAAAGTTCTGGTGTCGGACCAGGGCGGCCGCTCCAACGTGCTCGCCGAGCTCGCTCGCGTCGGCATCGAGGTCGAGAAAAACGAGCCGCGGCTCGGCACGCTGATCGAGCTGATGAAGGAGCGCGAGGCGCGCGGCTATGCCTACGAGTCGGCGCAGGCCTCGTTCGAGATGCTGGCGCGCCGCACGCTCGGCTCGGTGCCGAACTTCGTCGACGTCCAAAAATTCGACGTGACGGTGGAGCACCGCATCAATGCGGTCGGCGAGCGGATCACCGCGACGGTGGCGGTGGTGAAGGTCAAGGTCGGCGACGACGAGCCCTTGATCTCGGCCGCCGAGGGCGACGGCCCGGTGCACGCGCTCGACCTCGCGCTGCGCAAGGATCTCGGTCGTTATCAGGAGTACATCCAGGGCTTGAGCCTGACCGACTATCGTGTGCGTATCCTCAATGGGGGAACCGAGGCGGTCACCCGCGTGCTGATCGACAGCCGCGACGAGACCGGGGCGACCTGGACCACGGTCGGCGTCTCGCCCAATATCATCGAAGCCTCGTTCCAGGCGCTGATGGACTCGATCGTCTACAAGCTGATCCGCGCCGGCGCGCCTGCGTGATCGTTTTCGGGGGAGGGCGGCCGGTGGCGCCGCCCTTTCCGCCTCCGACGATCGGCGCCGGCGGCGCGCGTGCGGGCGAGAGCGCCTCCGCTCACTCGCCGGCGAGCCGCAGCGGCGGCCGGCAGCCCTGCTCGAGCCGGCGCAGGCGCGCCTCCTCGTGGGCGATGTAGTCGCGGGTGATCGGCACCACGCCCTGCTTCTTGGTGAGCTGAATGTGGAACACCATCATGTTCTGCTCGCGGAACGCCATTTCCGAGGCGGCGAGATAGAACTCCCACATCCGCACGAAGCGCTGATCGTAGAGCCGCATCACGTCGTCGCGGTGGGCGAGGAAGCGCTCACGCCACGCCTTCAGCGTCTCGGCATAATGCAGGCGCAGAATCTCGATGTCGGTGACCAGCAGGCCGGCCCGCTCGACCGCCGGCAGCACCTCGGACAGCGCCGGAATGTAGCCGCCGGGGAAGATGTACTTGGCGATCCACGGATTGGTGAAGCCCGGCCCCTCCGAGCGGCCGATCGAGTGCAGCAGCATCACGCCGTCGTCGCGCAGCGCCGCCGCGCATTTCTGGAAATAGGCGTCGTAATACTGCACGCCGACATGCTCGAACATGCCGACCGAGACGATGCGGTCGTAGGTCTCGGGGACGTCGCGATAGTCCTGCAGGCGGAACTGGACGCGGCCGGCGAGATCGGCGTCGCGGGCGCGCGCGCGGGCGATCGCGAGCTGCTCCTTCGAGAGCGTCAGGCCGGTGACGCGCGAGCGGCAGGTGTCGGCGAGATAGAGCCCGAGGCCGCCCCAGCCGCAGCCGATGTCGAGCACGTCCTGGTCCGGCTTCGTCAGGAGCTTTGCGGCGATGTGGCGCTTCTTGGCGAGCTGGGCGTCGTCGAGCGACTGGTCGGGCGTCTCGAAATAGGCGCAGCTGTACTGCTTGTCGGAATCGAGAAACAGCGAGTAGAGCCGGCCGTCGAGATCGTAGTGGTGGGCGACGTTGCGCCGCGACGTGATCCGGCGGTTCCACTGGGCGAGCTTGCGGCCGAGGAAGCGCAGCATCACCAGAGGCTGCACCCAGGGCAGCGGCACCTGGGTCGCGAAGGCGGCGGCGCCGAGCCGGACGAAATCGGCGATCGAGCCCTGCTCGATGACGAAGCCGCCGTTCATGTAGGCTTCACCCAGCCGCAGCTCGGGATCGAGCAGCACTGCGAGCTGGGCGGCGGCGCTGGTGAACCGAACGGCGAGGGGAGGGCCGCTGCCGTCGCCGAATTCGAGCGTGGCTCCGCGGGCGGTGACGATCTTCAGAGAACCACGGCGAATCAGGGGTGTGAGGGCGCGGCGCAACAACCAGTCCATGGCGAGACTCCACTAGACACGTGCACGGGGGGCACGGGCCGCGGCTCGCCAGGGCCGGAGGACAGGGCCGACACGAATCGGCCGAGCCGGGGGGTGTCCCTGCCGGCCCGTGTCTTGCGGTGCAAAATACTAGTCCTCGCGTACAGGTGCCCGCAACGCATTACCCCCGTTTCGGCCTTCGAGAAGCCAGAATTTGCCTCACAACTCCGCGAGGTCCAGAGAGAGTCGGCCCGACCCGCGTCGGTTTTTCCCTCGGTCGGAGAACGCCGGTGCCGGCTCTCGGTTCGCGTGTCGTGCGACACTGCCCGTGGGCAATGACGAGGATTGCGATGATCGTCGTGACGAGATCGGTGGCGGTTGCTGGGCTGTTGGTCGGCGGCCTGACATTGGCGATGCCGGTCGATGCGCGCGCGCAATACGATCTCACGGCGGGGAAGTCGCCGGCGCAGATGTTCTCGTCGAACTGCCAGGCGTGCCATCGCTCGCCACGCGGCCTCGCCGGAGGAAAGAGTGCCGGGGCGGTCGCCCGCTTCCTGCGCGAGCACTACACGTCGAGCCCGGCCTATGCGGACGTGATCGCCCGCTATCTCGCGAGCCCCGCCGCCGCCGCCGCGCCGCCCGCGCGCGAAAGCCGGCGGCGGCCGTTGGTGGAGTTCTCCGAGACGCCGCCGGTGCCGCGACGGCGCGGCGATCCGGGCCAGCCGAAGGACGAGACCGCGACGCCGAGCGAGACGCCGCCCGAGGCGGGGCAGGCGGCGAGCGGCCCGAGCGACACGAGCGACACGACGCGCCAGCCGGCGGCCGCGCCGGCACGCGAGCCGAATGCCGCGTCGGCCCCTGCCGCTGCGTCGACCGCTCCGGCGGGGACGGCTCCGGCGGCGACCGCGCCGGCTCCGCCGTCGCCGGCGATCGATGCGGCCCGGATGTCGGACTATGCCGAGGACGGCCTCGACGCCGAGGCGCTGCGCCGGGGCGCGCTCGCCGCGCGCCCGCCGGCCGGAGCGCCGCCGTCACCGGACCAGCGCGGCATCGCTCCGAGCGACGGGAAGGCCGCGAAGGACGAGACACGGGTTTCGCCGTCGCCGGCCGGCCCGTCGACCGACGAGCCGAGCGCCCCGTCGGCCGACGAGCAGAGCGAGCCGACCGACGAGCCGAGCAGCGAGGCACCGGACACGTCGCCGAGCGACCAGTCGCGTACCGAGCCTGCGCGTGGCGAGCCTGCGCGTGGCGAGCCACCGCGTGGCGAGCCGCCGGGCGACGATTTTGCGGACGACGAGGAAATGCCGGCCCCCGCGGCACCCGCCGGGCCGCCGGCCGCCGGCGCGCCGCCGTCGCGCCAGTTCAACGAGGACGTCCATTGAGAGCGCCGTCCCGCGCCCCCGGCCGAACCACCGAACGACGATGAATCCCGAGCTTTTCCTGCCCTTTCTGCTGATCACCCTGGTGCTGATCCTCACCCCCGGTCCGGTCGTCACGCTGATGATCTCGACCGGGGCGACCGACGGCATCGGCGCCGTGCTCGCCACCGCGAGCGGCACCGTGGTCGGCAACACCGTGCTGATCGGCGCGGTGGCGTTCGGCCTGAGCTTCGTGCTGTCGAGCGCGGCCGTGCTGTTCGAGGTGATCCGCTTCGTCGGCGCCGCCTATCTGATCTTTCTCGGCGTGCAGGCGTGGCGGCGCGCCGGGCAGCGCACCGCGCCGCCGCCGGCCGGACACCGCGTGCATTTTTCCCGCGGATTCCTGGTTGCGGTGTCGAACCCCAAGACGGCGGCGTTCTACACCGCCTTCCTGCCGCAGTTCGTCGACCCCGCGCTGCCGACCGCCTTTCAGCTCGTCGTCATGGTCGGCTCGGTGGTGGCGATCGCCGCGATGCTCGACTCCGCCTGGGGCGTCGCCGCCGGGCTCGGGCGCGCCTGGTTCATGCGGCCGAGCCGGCAGGCGCTGCTCGCCCGACTGTCCGGCACCGTGCTGATCGGCGGCGGCCTGTGGCTTCTGTCGCGCCGGCCCGGCTGAGAGACCGTTTGGAAACTCCGCCGGGGCTGCCCACCCGACACGGGCTTGCCCGTGTCGGGCACGTGAGCGTGCGCAAGTCGGGCGAGCCCGACTTGCGTGGG
>NZ_AKZI01000169.1 GCF_000293785.1 Rhodovulum sp. PH10
GCACAGCGAGGCTGGGCCATCATCGGTCAGGCATAACGAAGGCTGGTATTACGGCTCCGACCGCTGCACCACGCTCGAAATGCCCGGCCTGAAGCGGAAGGACACCATTCTGGGCGTGGGGATGAGCAGGTTCAGGTTCAGCTACAGCGAAAAGCGCTGACCCGAACTTCGAAGCTCGAAGCCGGCATCCCGTGGTTTGGTCGTCACGTAACGCTGGTCTCCTCCTGATCTACGGGGGCGGGATCGTCGGGACGGCTCGGGACCGGTCTCAGCGCGCTGAAAATCCTCTCCAGACCCCGCGTGTGTCGACGACGATCTTGTCTTTGAGCCTTTCCGGCGCGATCGCGTGGAACGGCTTGTGATCCACCAGCATCACGATCACATCGGCGGTGAGTGCCGTCTCGATGTCGACCTTCGTCACGCCGGGTGCATTCCGGATCTCGGATGGCAGCTCGTCGACCAATGGCTCGACCACCATGACGCTCACGTTCGGGCTGGTGAGCTGAAGCTCGACCGAGAGATACTCCACGATCTCGATGGCTGGGCTTTCCCGAAGGTCCCCGACGTCGGGCTTGTACGCCAGCCCGAAGCAGGCGATCGACCGCACGTTGTTGGTGCCGATTCTGCCGAGGATCTCTCGGACGACGGCGCGAGGACGGCCGCTGTTGATCCAACGAGCCTCCCGGATCAGACGCGCCTTGTCGCCGAGTGCCGACACGATGAACCATGGATCGACGGCGATGCAGTGCCCGCCGACACCCGGGCCCGGCTTCAGGATGTTGACGCGGGGATGCCGGTTGGCGAGGGAAACGAGCTCCCAGACGTCGATGCCGAAGTCGGAGCATATCTCGGACAGCTCGTTCGCGAACGCGATGTTGATATCCCGGAACGAGTTCTCACTGAGCTTGCAGAGCTCGGCGGTCCGTGCGTCGGTCACGAGACATTGCCCGTTGACGAACGAGCGGTAGAACGCCGCCCCGGCCTCGCCGCTCGTGTTGCAGACACCGCCGATGATCCGGTCGTTCTCGACGAGCTCCTTCAGCATCTGTCCCGGCAAGACGCGTTCGGGGCAATGTGCGACCAGGACGTCGGCCGCCTCGCCACTGCCGCGCCTCGCACAGGACAGGTCGGGGCGGTGGCTCTCGATCCAGCGTGCGACCTGCTCGGTCGCTCCGACCGGGATGGTGGACTCCACGATCACCAGATTACCTTTGCGGAGGACCGGGGCGATCGCTCGCGTCGCGGCCGCCACATAGGCGAGGTCGGGCTTGTAGCCTCCGGTGAAGGGCGTCGGAACCGCGATGATGAAGACGTCACCGGGAGACGGTTCCGACTGCGCGATAATTCTCTTCTCCGCCACCAGTTCGGACAGCGCTTCGGCGAGACCCGGCTCCTCGATCGGACAGTGGCCCTCGTTGACAGTTTGGACAGTTCGGGTGTTGACGTCCACTCCGACGACATCGATGCCCGCCCGTGCGACAACGACCGAGGTCGGAAGTCCGATATACCCGAGCCCGACAATGACGCATTTCTGAAAACGGCTTTCAATGCTCATGGTGAGAATTCGTCCGTGCTGCCAATGGTGAGAATGTCGGCGATGCGACGCGCCGCTTGGCCGTCGCCGTAAGGGTTATGAGCCTGGCTCATCCGCGCGTGGGCGTCCGCGTCTTCGATCACCTCACCGACTGCGGTGAATATTCGATCGCGGTCGGTGCCGACCAGCTTCACGGTCCCGGCTTCGACGGCTTCCGGTCGCTCGGTGACGTTTCGCATGACGAAGACCGGCTTGCCGAGCGATGGTGCTTCTTCCTGAATTCCGCCGCTGTCGGTCAGGACGACGTGCGCGCGCATCATGAGATAGACGAAGGGAAGGTAGTCGAGCGGCGGGACGAGATGCACGTGCGGCACGTCCCCGAGAAACCGCCGAACGGCCGACTGGACGTTCGGATTCAGATGGACCGGATAGACGACTTGGATTTGGTGGGCACGGGCGAGGTCGCGAATGGCGCTGCAGAGGCTGTCGAAAGGCTTTCCGAAATTCTCTCGTCTGTGCCCCGTGACCAGGAGGATTGGTCGATCGGGTGCCAGGAACGCGAACTGCGCCGCCAATGTCTCCTTCAGGTCGGGCGAGCGATCGATCCGGTCGACCACTGCCAAGAGCGCATCGATCACCGTGTTGCCGGTGACGTGGATGGCGGCCGGTGATGCGTTCTCCTTCAGGAGATTGTCGCGCGCGCGTGTGGTAGGTGCGAAGAACCGGTCGGCGATGACGTCGGTCACGCGCCGATTCATCTCCTCGGGCCAAGGCTGCGCCGGGTCTCCGGATCGAAGCCCGGCCTCGACGTGGGCGACCGGGACCTTTCTGTAGAATGCGGCCAAGGAAGCGGCCATCGTCGTCGTGGTGTCGCCGTGGACGAGAACCCGATCCGGCTTCGCGTCGTCCAGGACGTCGCCGAGGCCCTGCAGCACGGCCGTGGTCACGTGCTCGAGGCCCTGACCTTGCTTCATGATATCGAGGTCGTAATCCGGCCAGACATCGAACAGGTCGAGAACTTGGTCGAGCATCTGGCGGTGCTGCGCGGTCACGCAAATTCGAACGTCGGCATTCGACTTTCGCATCAGCGCCTGCGCGACGGGAAGCATCTTGATCGCCTCCGGCCGTGTGCCGAAGACCAGCAGCATCTTGGAAGAACTCATCGTTGTGGAAAGTCTCTCTGTCAGATGATTCGATGCTCGAATTGTCAGATTCTGTGAATCTTTCGGTCTTGGCCGACGCCACGTGAGTCAAATCAAGGGCTTGGCGGAGCCAGAAACGCTGAAAATCGGAAAGATTCACAAACTCTCAGAGTCTGTCCGGAGACATCATGCGGGATTACAGAGCTTTCGTAGCATG